>PMCM01000092.1 GCA_003154155.1 Ignavibacteriota bacterium
CTGGCGATTATCACGCCAAATTCCGCGTTCAGCGCGAACGAACGTGGATCGAAGTTGATCGAGCCCACGAGCAGGATCTCGCCGTCGGCGACGACGGTCTTGGCGTGCATCATCGTCGGCTGATATTCATAGATGCCGATACCGTGCTCGACGAGTCGAGGCCAGCTATGGCGGCTGGCGCGCTGGACGAGCTTCTGGTCGTGGTAGGGTCCGGGCACGAGAATGTGAACGTCTACGCCTCGGTCGCTTGCAGCGCAGAGCGCGTCGATGAAAGAGAGCGTAGGAACGAAGTACGCATTGCTGATGTACAGTGTGCGCGCGGAGCCGGCGATGAGCGCAGCCATCACACGCTGCGCCGCCGAGGCGCCATCCGCCGGGGTGCTGACCACGGCGCAAACGGGGACGTCGCCGGTCGGCGTGAGGCGTGGAAAATCCCGCATGTCGAGCAGCAGCTCTTCCGTGCTCTGATTCCAAATGTCGGTGAACGCGCTCTGAAGCGCGGCAACGATGGGCCCCCTGAGACACACGTTCGTGTCACGCCAGTGTGAGGGACCCTGCGCGTATCCCGTCCACTCATCGGCGATCCCGAAGCCCCCGGTGAAACCGATCTTGCCGTCCACAATCAGCAGGCGGCGATGCGTCCTGTGGTTGTACTTCATCCAGTCGAACCACTGCATCCGACGGAACCATGTGACCTTGCAGCCCGCGTCGCGCATCTGATTCGCCAGCANNGCGAACTCTCGAGGGATAGCTCCTGCCCAATAGACGTACGTTGAGAAGTGGATGGTCGATTGGCTCGCGCGGATCGCGTCGAGCATTGCCGGAAAGGTCTCGTCGCCGTTCTGGAGCAGTTCGACCTCGTTGCCCTCGACCATCTGGTTTCCGGCGGCACCGTGCAGCGACCGAAGAAATGCGTCGACCTCAGGCCCGATCGGAGGTACGCTCAATACCCGATCCTGGTGATTCGCTTCGGCGTTCGAGGCAATCGTGATATAGACCAACGCCGCCACGAGGGCGCCGACTATTCCTCCAAGCAGAAAGAGAATTTGCGTCATGCATTGAGCGGGGAGGCGGGATCACTCATTCCGCTTCTCCATGTCTCCGATCTGATCAATCCATGTCGAAACAGTAATTTGTGGAGACAGAAATGTTGGACAATTGTCCGATGGGCAATACTCACGAGGGAGATTACCAAAGAAATGTCCGAAGCGTAATGGGGCAAAGGGATGAAAGAGGGATTAATTCTTTAGGCCAATTCCTTACAAAAAGAAGCCTTTATCGACGGGTTTCCCGTTAGGTTGAGGGTGGAATGGCAATGGACAAATTGACGACAAGAGGATACGAACGGTGGGAAAGATGAAGCAATTCCGAATTCAGATTTCTGAAATCTGATATCTGAATTCGAACGCCCCGTCGAATAACGACGGGGCGTTCGGCGTGGACGGGGACGGAATCGAACCGCCGACACAAGGATTTTCAGTCCTTTGCTCTACCAACTGAGCTACCCGTCCAAACACATCAGATGACCCGCCATGATAATGCGGAAACCACGCAGAGCGGTATTTTCTGCAGTCGAACCGGCTCTATTGCGGATGCAGCCCCAAAAGCCGCAACACAGGCTGGCTATCAATATAAAAACTCCGCGTAAAATATGCAACGGGGGGCCTAGAATCCCATCCCGATCTCCAAATAGACCTCCATCCCCTCTCCCGACCCTGCCACGGCAACCGCAATCGTGTTGTCCCTCGACCAGGGTGCACACCAGAACGCTCCACCGTATGACCCATGCCACAGTGTCGAACTCTCCCCGCGGACAAACACCCTCCCCGACTCGATAAAACCGGCAATCCCCATCGTTGATGGCACCAGAAGATCCACATTCCAGAGAGATGCCCGAACCTCCATGCTCCCCAACACGACAGCATCCCCCACAAACCGGCCAATCGACAACCCACGCAATCCGCGCCACCCTCCCAGCGACGGAAGTTCAAAGAACGGCACATTCCCCCATGATTTCTCCCCGAAGGCACGAAGCGCCAAAGTAAGTGCAGGAGTCCCCGTGCCTCCAACGAATCCCCGGACATCGACATGACTCCTGCTGAACGACTCCGAAAGGCCGTGCGACGCCGGATACACCATCCCGCCCGACTCCAGGAATACTCCTCTCTGCGAGTTTGCTGGAACGTCTCTTGTGTCGAACGATAAGAGACCGCCGGCACCAAAGAAGGCAAGGCCATCGACGCCGTACGGTTTTGCCAGATTCACATACCGGTCTTCCATCTGCGCTGCACGAACAAAGTTGGCAGTCCCCCTCAAGGTGACCTGAAACGGCGACGAGACGGGGAAGCGGACCGATCCGACAAAACGGTATTGCCGGAGGTGTGGCCTGTAGTATTCAATCCCCACATCGCCACGCCTCACACTTTCGTTCCCGATGCCGTAGTACTCCGAAAGCTCATACCCCGAGACCATCGCTTCGAAGCCTGCGGAAGCGCCCGGGAGCAGCACGCGGGAGTCAAGCGAAATCTGGACCCGCCCGTTCCCACCGAACGGAGCAAAGCCCCCCGCCGCGCTGAACATCCATGCATACGGATTCTGACGGAACCCGTAACGATAATAGGAAGGACCCAGCCCGAGCAGCGGTCCGTATTCGGAGTTCCAATCGAACATCAGTCCCATTGTCCACGCCGATCCCCGGTCTTCGTATTCACCCGCAACGGGATCCGCCGAAGCCGCTTCGAACGGCTCATTTCCTCGTTCCACTCTAAGCGTCGGACCCGTAACAACCTTGGTTCCGAGATCGTCGTACCCAAACACCGGCCATGCAGCTTTCGGTACATCCAAAGCCAATCCCCCACCGGGCCTGGAAGTCTCGGTGGAATCCAGAATGACATCGTTCCCCCCTCCTCCCACGACACGAACGATGATCGGATTTGCCGGCGCGCCGTGCACAATGACATGGTCATCCCCGCCGGCCATATACAGACGGACCTCTTCGGTTTCAGGTGCACTGAACACCCGGAAGAACCGCAACCGGTTTTGATCGGGTGTGCCGTCGGCCCTTTTGGCAAATATCGTCAGCGACATGTGCTTTGCATCCAACCGGCGTACGTCGGCCCATTCCGGGGCATCAGTGGCATATACGTCGACGGTCCGGGCCAACATGGCATAGTATGCCCGCGCCAGCGCAGGCAACTGCGCGCGCCGCCGTTGAAGGATCTGGCGAAAACGGGGACCATCTACCGGTCTTCGCTCCGGCGGTACCTCGTTGATGGCGGCATCGATGACGGAATCGCTGATACTTCGTACAAGCGCCAGGGCGAGCGAATCGTATGTCCCGCACATCAGACTCGAAAGAATTTTACGGTCGAACCACCGGTCATACCACGCGAGATCCGACACCTCCGGGTACTCTTCGTCACAGCTGACCAGCGGGGAGACCATGATCCCGATCGCTTCGATCATGGCGCCGTCGAAATGAGTGAATGCCAGGGAGAGCGGAAACTGCGCGGGCCGCCAGGTCTTCGGTCCACCGGCGGACGAGGGAGCCCATAACCAATTCTCGGGAGCACCGTACCATACGCCGAGATAGAGGTCGAGGAGCCGCGCTTTCAACACCTCGCGCGCATCGATCAGATCGCCCTTGCCGCCGTATACGGCGTCAATGATTGCGGCGGTAGATGCATACTCACGAGTGCCGGAGGTATCGGGGAACGGGGAGAGATACCCCATCCGGCCTGCGGGCATGCCGGTCCCGTCTCCTGGTATCTGCCCGCCCGGAAGGAATGCAAGCCGCAGAGGCACCACGGACTGCGCCGAAGGGCACACTGCCGCAGCAGCGATCACCCCGGCGATTGCATCCGCATACGGGTATGTGGCCGACAACAGCTCATCCAGCGTCTTCTGCGAGAAGGCGATTTGCGCCCCGGGAGGAAAGATCCTTCTGGTGTCGTGTACGAGGGGAGTGAAAAGGAAGGAGTCCGACGCGGCACCCTCACCGAAACGCCGCCGGTCCAGCACCTCCACCGCGACTTCGGCAGTCCACGCATCGCGCCAGAGGTTCCCGGCCATCATGCGCCGAAACGTGCCGACACCTCTTTCCGGTCCGGGCGCTACGTGCGCCTGGCGGGGTTGATGTGCGTGTAGTGTGTCGGATTGCGGCAAAGCCCGGGCGCAGCTCACTGCAATAACAACAACGAGGCCACATCGGATGGGAATCAAGGGAGCAGTCCTGCTTCTCGCGTCGGCTAGTCCGTGGAAAGAGCCTGGATGACGGTGTCGTGCACAACCGGCCTTACGCGGGCAATTTTCAAATTCGCGCGCGTCGGGTAGACACGATTCGTCAACAAGATAACGCTGATTTTCCGTTCGGGATCGATCCAGACCGACGTACACGTGAACCCTGTATGGCCGAACGATGAAGCGGAGAAAAGCGATCCGGCAGATGATCCGGTGGGTGACTTCATATCCCAACCCAGATAACGGTCTTCCCCTGGCATTCGAACCGTGGTAAATGCCGTCACCGTGCTCTCTGCAACATAGCGGACTCCGGCATATGTTCCCCTGTTGAGCAGGAGTTGGGTGAACACTGCAAGATCTTCGGCTTTGGAAAAGAGACCCGCGTGTCCTGCAACGCCCCCAAGAATGCAGGCGTTTTCGTCGTGAACGATGCCATGCACGAGGGCCTTGCGCCAGAGCGTGTCGATCTCCGTGGGCGCAACATTGTCCCACAAATCCTTGGGCGGATTGTACATTGTGCTCGTCATCCCGAGCGGTCCGTAGAACTCCCGTTCGAGATATTCGTCCTGCCGCATGCCGGCGATTTTCTCCACGACCTTGCCCATCGTGATCATGCCGATGTCGCTGTAGACGGTGGTATCACCGGGATTCCACAAAAGGTCTGTGGCAAGAACCGAATCCAGCGCCTCGGCTGCGGTCTTGCAGGTCAGGAAGTACCGTTTGAACGGCGGGAAGCCCGCACGATGGGTCAGCAGATGGCGGATCGTGATCTCCGCCTTCTTCCCTCTGGCAAATTGGGGCAGGTATTTGCTGACATGATCGTCGAGATGCAGCTTGCCCCGGTCATAGAGCTTCATTGTAGCGGCCGTTGTGCCGATGACTTTGCTCACCGATGCCAGATCGAACATTGTGGACGTGTTGATCGGCGGCGAGGCGGGGTCGTAGGTCTGCGTGCCGAAGGCTTTGTCGTAGGCGATGATCCCGTTCCTGACCACCACAAGCTCAGCTCCGGGGAATGCCGAGTCACGGATCGCATGTTCCACGACCGCATCAAGCTTGTGCAGTTTTTCGGGATTGAAACCGGCAACCAGCGGATCATCCTGGCGAAGACGGTCCATCCCGACGGTGAGTCCGCTGCCAAAGGCATAGCTGCCGGGAATGGTCACGGGAAGCTTACCGGTAATGGCGCTTTCACCAAAAAGCGCTTCGACGGCGGCTTCGATCTGGGGCTCTGTGTCGCCATAGGCGCATAAGAGCACATCGGCTACCGGGAACTGGGGCGCAAGATAGGGCGAACCGAAAAGGACTACTGCGGTCGGAACCCCGGAATGCTCCACCTGCTTGAGGAACGGCAGAAGTCCGGGAGGCAGGCCGATGCTGCCGGAACGCGGGCGAACCTTGACAAAGACAGGCAGCACGAGGAGGTCGGCATGACGGATCCGGTTTGCTGCATTTTCCAGCTCCTCCTGATCGCTCTTCGGGCTGAGACGTACCGTTTCGAGCCGTCCGTTGCGGCGCTGGAGAAGACGGTTAAAATAGCCGCCCACTTGTTCGGTGGCATAGTGCATCCCCGGGCGGTTCACCTCCACGCGATAGTCGTCGGTGTCGCTGATCACGACCGAAACAACCTTCTTGCGGCCTGCGGGTTGCAGGGGGAGAATTCCTCCCCGGTTGCGGAGCAATGTCATTCCGCTGCGTGCCACCTCGTGCGCAAGCAGCTGGTGGTCGCGGATGCCAACCACCCGGTCGACATGTTCGATGTCAACGGTGCGCAACGTATCCAATCCGAGCCGATGCTTGTACTCCAGAATCTTGCGGACGGAGGATTGCAGCCGTTCGAGGCCGATGTCGCCGGATCGCACGGCTCCTGCAAGCGCCGCGAGAGCCGATTCTTCGTCAGGAGGCATCAGCACGATGTCGACGCCCGCTTTCACCGCACGCACGGCGGATTCCCCGGCGGTAGTGCCGCCCGAAACGCCCCGCATGTCCATCGCATCGGTGATGACAAGTCCGTTGAAGTGCAGATCATGAAGGAGAACGCCGGAGACGATTGCGGATGAAAGGGAGGCCGGTGTGGACGCGGATGAGTCGAGAGCCGGGACGGCCACGTGCGCGATCATCACCGACGGGGCGCCTGCGTCAATCGCCACGCGGAACGCCGAAAGCTCCACGGAATCNNTTCACCGTGGGCAACACGCCGCCGTCAAGCGAGCCATGGACGAATGCCGCGACCATCTCACGCACGAGCGCGGGAGAGTCGGAGAACGAACGTGTATTGATAACCGGATTCAACGGATTGGAATTCACGTCGGCGACGGGTGCGAAGTTCTGGTGCACACCGACCGCCCGCGCCTCATGCGCGATGGCCCGGCCGATGCGGTAGGCATAGAGCGGATTCCGCGTGGCCCCGACAGCCATCGCATCCGGGAACGGCGTCGCACGGCGCAGGCGCATGGCCGCACCCCGCTCNNAGCCGGGCGAGACGGGTGTACTCGTCGCTTTCGACGCTGAAATAATGCCCGTAGACACCGACCATCACCAGCTGGCCGACCTGCTCCTCAATGCTCATCGTGGCCAGCACGCTGTCAGCCCAGGATTGACGGTGCGTCACCGGCGGCGCAACAGGGGGCTGCTGCCGGGTGGGCGGTGCAGAAGGAGTGCAGGAGAGAATCAGGAGTGACGCAAGAGCGGGTAGTGCCGGAACGCAGAGCGATCGCAATGACTGCATCTAATTCCTCTTCAACTGGTTCATGGCCATCAGCACGGCACCCTGCACCGGCGGATATCTGGCCGGACGGATTTCCGCCCGGGGGATGCGGCTGTGAATGGCTTCGGTAACAATCCGTGAATACAACGTGTCGTGGTCAATCAATCCGCCGATGAAGACGACACCGGTGACCGCCTGCGCCGATCCCATCCGGTCAATGATGGCGTCGAGTTGATCGGTGAGCTGAGAAGCTGCGTTGCGGAGAATGTCCATTGAGGTCCGGTCGCCCTTCTCCGCGGCCTCCAACACCACCGGGGCAAGGGACGCCAGATCGAACTTTTCCTGGTAGACCTTCGCAACAATCGCATCGCGCGTTTCCAGGCCGAACCGTGTTGCCAGCGCGGTGCGGAGAACCCGGGCTTCGCCCCGCCTGTCGATATCGCGTGTCACCGCCCGGATCGCTTCGGTGCCGATGGCAAAGCCGCTCCCCTCGTCGCCGAGCACCCTTCCCCATCCGCCGACCGATGACACGGTGCCGTCGGGGAGTTTGCCGATCAGGTTCGATCCCGTGCCGGCGATGACCACCACACCGGGTTCGCCGCCGAATGCGCCTTCCAGCGCCACACGCGCGTCCGTTTCAATTGAAAACGTCAGGTATTCCCACCCGCGCGCCGTGGCCCGGGCGCGCAAGGCTTCTGCCAGCCGGTCACGCACGCCGGCGCTGCCGACCCCGGCCAGACCGAAGACCACCGCGCCGAGTTCGCGGGGAAGCACCGAAGCCCGTTCACAACACCCGGTGATCACGTCGAGAAGATTCGAAGCGGCTCCGTCAACTCCAACGACATTCGGGTTCCCTGGTCCGACCTGGAACCGCGCCAGTTCACGGCAGTCGCCGTCGCTGAGCACACCAAGCGTTTTCGTGCCGCCGCCGTCAGCACCGAGGACATACAGTGGAAGTGAGGCCATGTGCAGGAATGCCCGTTTACGAGTCTCTGGGATGAATCGGAATGGTCTTTATAAATGTACCGAATGACCGTGCGACAATCAAGGCACCGGCGAGGCGTTGACAATGGAGGCGCGCCTCCGTAAGTTTCAGGAGCCCTGCATGGGCGTTGAGTCGATCGTCCGGTCATGTTCACCGTGACGGATAATCATGCACCCTGTTGACACTCTTCCTATGGGGATTGCCATGCGCACATTGATACTGATCATCCTCACCGTTTGTCCGCTGCTGTTCCTTGCCTATGCGGAATCACCCGTCGTTGCCACCGGCATCGAAGTCCTGCGCGCCCGGAAATTCGACATTCTCCAGGGGAAGCGCGTCGGACTCATCACCAACCCCACCGGCGTTGATGCGACCCTGCATTCCACGATTGATATTCTCAGCAAGGCTCCCGGCGTGAAACTCGTCGCGCTCTTCGGTCCGGAGCACGGCGCACGCGGGGACTTCGCCGCAGGCGACAACGTCGACACGTACACCGATGCGCGCACGGGAATTCCCGTCTATTCACTGTACGGCAAGACACACAAGCCCACGCCGGAGATGCTGAAAGGGATCGATGTGCTCGTGTACGACATCCAGGACAACGGCTGCCGGTCGTATACCTACATCAGCACCATGGGGAAGGCGATGGAAGCGGCGGCCGAAAACAACATCCCGTTTGTCGTCCTCGACCGCCCCAACCCGCTCGGCGGGAATCGCGTCGAGGGGAACTGCGTCGAACCCGGCTGGGAGTCGTTCGTCGGCCAGTATGCGATCCCGTATGTGTATGGACTCACCTGCGGTGAGCTGGCGACAATGCTGAACGACGAGAAGATGTTGGCGAACAAGGCGCACTGCGCACTCACTGTCGTGCCGATGAACGGTTGGCGACGCGAAATGGTCTTCGCTCAAACCGGACTTCCCTGGGTGCCCGCCTCCCCGCACATCCCGCAGGAAAACTCTTCAATGTTCTACGCCGCGACCGGGGTGCTGGGCGAGCTCGGCGTGATCTCCGAGGGGGTCGGCTATACACTGCCGTTTGAACTGCTCGCCGCCGAGTGGATCGATCCGCTCATGATGGCCGACCGCATGAATGCCCTCAATCTGCCGGGCGTGATATTCCGTCCAATCACCTTCAAGCCGTTTTACGGCCAGTGGACCGGGAAGACACTCCACGGAGTACAGATTCACCTGGTTGACCAGCAAAAAGTGGACCTGCTCGGGATCCAGTTCCTCTTCCTGCAGGTGCATCAGGAGTTGTATCCGGCGAAGGACCCGTTCCATTCGGCCGATTCCAGCCGCGTCCGCATGTTCGACAAGGTCATGGGAACCAGTAGGATGCGCCGGGAGTTTACAAAAGGGTATAAGTACGAGGATATCAGGCCGGCCATGGATGCAGAAGCGAAGGCATTCATGGCAAAGGCCAAAAAATACATGCTTTACTGACCGTCCATGGGCCCGCACCGGGTCCCGTGAACGGTCCTCACGTAGCGTTGGTCAGTGTCCCATTGGCTGTTCTTCTACATCCCGTCAAGGTCTCCTGGAGCTGGACGTGCGAGGCCCCCAGGACATTGTCTGATTGATTGCGGGGGACACGGGTCAGATTGTTGTGTATGATGTCCCGAATATGCCGACAATGCTGCGGCAGGCCTTGGACACACCAACATCACTTTCTTAGAATCCACAGAGGAGAGATCATGACGCGGAACGGGATCGGTTTTCTGATACTCGCCATTCTTGCCGGCGTCACAGCCGGTGCCGCACAGATTCCGCATGCGCAGGCGTATCACCCCCACCGCATCATGCTGAAGTTCACGGCCGGGTCCAACCTCTTCACTGAGGCGCGTCTGGCCACTATCGCCGCCGACGGCGTCGTGCAGACCTCGGCAGCATCCCCTCAGAACCTTTCCCGGTTCTCCTCCGCCCACAAGATCACAAAGCTCCAGGCGGCCAAACCGGATGCATCACTCGCACCTCTCCCCGGCGGGATGGAACGAATCTTCTTCGCCGAGGTGGATCCGTCGGTAGACCTCATGCAGTCCATCGCCGCGTTGCAGCAGACCGGCGAGTTTGAGTACGTGGAACCGGATTATGTCGGGTACGGCGAGGGTTCGCCCGTCACGGCTCCTGGCGTCCCAGTAGCGAGTCCATCACTCGCGCCAAACGACCCCTATTTCGGTTATGAATGGGGGTTCCAGAACACCGGACAGACCATCAACAGCGTCGTGGGCAAAGCAGGGGCCGATATCAACATTGTTCCGGCATGGAGTATCACGACGGGCAATCCGCGAACGCTGCTTACCGTGTTGGATACCGGGATTCCCCTGACCGCTGCGGAATTCGCCGGCAGGCTTATCCAGGGATACGATTTCGTCAACAACGATGCGAGTCCCGCCGACGACCAGGGACACGGCAGCAATACGATGAGCGTCGCGGGCGCCACAGGCAATAACGGCGCGGTGATGGCCGGCGTGAACTGGCGGTGCCGCCTCCAGTCCATTAAGGTGCTGGACGCCAGCAATTCAGGATACTATACCTGGTGGATTTCCGGATTGCGTCTGGCCGCCGACAGCGGCGCCAAAGTCATCAGCATGAGCATGGGGGGCAGCAGCGCAAGCTCGACGCTCGCCGATGCCGTCACCTATGCCTCAGGCAAAGGCGCCATTGTTGTTGCCTGCATGATGAACAACAACAACGAGATCCCATACTATCCTGCGGCGTACACGAATGTGATCGCAGTCGGGGCGTTGAACAACCTCGACCGACGGGCTGTGCCTTTCTGCTGGGGCGGCGGCAGCTCGTATGGCGCGCATATCGACTTCGTCGCGCCCGGCGAGATGATTTACGGACTCTACTACCTCGATCCGACGCAGGTCTCCGCATGGTGCGGCACGTCACAGGCGACACCGATGGTGTCGGGCATCATCTCCCTAATGCTGGGTCTCGACAGTAGCCTCACGTTTCAGCAGGTCTACGACAAGCTGAAAGCGAGTGCGCACGACCGGATCGGCGATGCAACGGAAGACGTCGCGGGCTGGGACAAGTACTACGGCTGGGGACGCGTCGATGCCTACGGGGCGCTGCAGCTGGTGACCACAGATGTTCAAGAGCCGGCCCCGGCGACACCGCAGGGATATGCGCTCGAGCAGAACTATCCGAATCCGTTTAATCCGTCTACGAAAATAGTGTATACAGTTGCAGCATCTGGGTCTGGGGTCTCGGGTCTGGGGGCTGGGGCCGCGGGCGGGGCGACAAATTCAGATCTCAGATATCAGAATTCAGAAATCAGAATTCCAGGCTCGTCCTGGGTACGCCTGAGCATCTACGACGTCCTCGGCCGGGAGGTCGCCGTTCTGGTGAACGAACCGAAAGCGTCGGGATCCTACACGGCGACCTGGAACGCCGCCGGCGTGGCAAGCGGTATCTACTTTTACCGCCTCACCGGGGGCGGGTTCACCGACGTGAAAAAGATGGCGGTTCTGAGATAGCCATGGCACATGGCGTGTGAGGGATGCTCATACGCCTGCAGCGATGACTCCCTCCGTCAACAGTTGGGGTACGATGAGAGAGATAATCTGATCGCTCACATCTTCCTCCCTGTCGCTATCGTTAAGCTCACCCACACCGATCCAGATCATCCTTCCGCCTCCCCCGGTGGCCCATACCTTGATCTCATCTTTCACAGTTTCATCTTCAATGGGATAGCCGGGATAGTAGTCGTGATCGGAAAACCCATATTCCCATCCGTTCCATGCATGAGAGGAGGGATTCGTAGGGCCGACATCGAGGCTGGCGGTAACGCCGTTGGTGGTCTTCCTCGACACCCGGCCAACCAGTACTACTCCGTCAAATTTGCCCTCTCTGGCAATCCTATTGACACGCCCCGTATCGGGAAGCGTTTCAGCAATAAGGCGATACGACGGGGTTGCATTGACACCTTGCCTGGCCAGCGCCGCCACGAAGGCGTCCTCCCAAATCTTTCTCCTCGCTTGATCCGTCCTGACGGCTACCACGAGTAGTTTGTTCAACGGACCTGACGTATAGGAAGGGTCGCGCCACATGTGTGACATCTTCGTCGAAGCACAGGACGAAAGCACTACCAGCGCCAGAACTGCGACAACACGGTGGGAATGGGCTAAAGATTTCATGACGTTACCTCTGATTCCAGAGAATTGCATTTTCAGTTGTGAGCAAGGCATTCACCTTGCACACAACCCAATATACCCCCGCTGCCCGTGAACGTATATCGGCCGAAAGGATGAGAATATAGCTAGTCCCATGAGGTCGGACCATGGGGTTGAACCACGACTACCGGAGGCCGCCCCCACGTCCAGCACGTGCCAGCCCCTGCGCACAGAGAACGCTTGAGCGATGCCATGTATCCATACCTGACGCGTCATCGGAACCCGCCTCCTCCGGGGCGCGCCTGGGTCGATGCCGTCAATGGGCTCTGCGCTATGTCTGCGACTTCCCTATCCGAGGTGGCGCCCGAAACGACCCGGTCGCCCGGTTTGAGCATAGGGCTCGTGATTTCGGTGTATTTCCCATCCGTTGTTCCGGTCCGGACAAACACAGGCTCGACTTTTCCTTTCCCATTCAAGATCCACACTCGTGCCCGGCCTGCCTCATGTTGCGGCACATAGGCGCTCTTCTCGTATTCAGGGAACCGCTGAGTAATGCCGTATTCCTCACTGCCGTTTGGCTTCGGCGGCCGTAACACGGGTGCTGCGAAACTGCTGTGCGGAGCAGCATCAGCCGCCGAACCCTTGATCATCGGGGTTTCGGCGGCCTTGTCCGGGCTTTGTGGTGCTGCCTGATGCCTCAGAGGAGTCACCGTCGACGAGTCGATCAGGTCGGCCGGCGGCTGGAACCGAAGCGCCATATTGGAAATCCGGAGAACGCCCGGAGCATCCGCGACCAGGACCTTGACAGTCGCGGTCATGCCTGGCATCAGTTTGAGGTCGGTATTATTGACATCGATGACGACGGTGTAATTGATGACATTCTGGATGGACACGGGCGCAAGGCGTATCTGCGAAATGGTCCCCTGAAACGTTTCGTCAGAATACGCTTCAACGGTGAAGGATGCGCCCTGCCCGATGCTGATTCTACCGATGTCCGATTCGTCGACGGTGGTCAGGACCTGCATTTTGCTCAGGTCGTTGGCAATCGTATAGAGCGTGGGGGAGGCAAAACTCGCAGCGACCGTCTGCCCGATATTCACCTCGCGGTTGATCACCACGCCGCTGATCGGGGCACGGATGTTCGCATACGAGAGGTTGATCCGCGCTGCGTCCAGCGCCGCTTCGGCAGACTTGAGCGCCGCCGCATTGGATTGTTCAGTCGTGAGAGCGGCGTCATAGTTGAGCTGCGAATCCAACCCCCTGCCCAGCAGCGACTTCTCCCTGTCAAGGTTCCTTTTGCTATCCGCAAACTGCGCCTTCGCCTTGTCCAGGTTCGCATCGGCATCCATAACGGCCTGTACCAGGAATGTCGTATCGATTTGCGCGATAAGCTGCCCCTTGGTCACCACCGAATTGAAGTCGGCATACAGTTTAGCCACGATCCCCGATACCTGCGTGCCCACATCCACGGAAGTCACCGGATTGATCGTGCCCGAAGCCGTGACGTACGCTTTGATATCACCCGCGGTTACCGTATCGTAGCGGAATTCGTACTTCGGTGACGAGGTACGTGCAAGCACGACATATCCCGCGATTCCCAACCCTACGACAACCAGCAGGGAAATCACCATATTCTTCTTCATGGCAGCTTCTCCACAGATTTTCCTCCCATGACGATTCACCCGCAATCCCATTGACGGAAGCATCTTCGTTGGCCGGGGCAAACACACCCACTTCCGTGTTCACCTGTTAGACACGACTAACATCTGGCAGTTTAATGATGGAGGTTCTACGGCGTCGGATTCAACGATCGTATGTTTGGAGGTTTTGCAGTATCGCAGGATTGAGGGCTCAAAACGATAGCAGAAGCGGGGGTCTGGGGGGAGCGGGGGACTTGCAAGGGGAGGCGTTGTTAACAGTCAAGCGGCGATTGTCAATCGAGAAGCGGTGTCCGGGGGGGATGAATTCAGAATTCCGAATATCAGACTCTTTAGTGGCATGCGCCGCATATCAATACTTGATTATGTCACAATTGTGACTTAATTTGTACTATCAATTGCGAGGAGACTCCGTGCCGATCATCAAGTCCATCTCGAGCTTGCGCAACCGGACTCGGGAAATTGCATCGATCTGTCATGAACAGGATGAGCCCATTTTTCTGACAACCAACGGTGAAGGTGATCTCGTTGTCATGAGCATCAGCCATTATGAGCGTTTGAAGGCACAGGTGGATTTGTTTGAGAAGCTTGGGGTCGCTCAAGCACAGTCGGCCGGAGGAAAGAAGAGCATCACCCACAAACAGATGATGACCAAACTCCGTCAAAGAGCCAATGGCGGCTAGATACACACTGCGCTACCTTCCGATCGCGCAAGATGACCTGACTGCAATCTTCGATTTCATCGCCCGGGATAGCCCGAGCCGGGCATTATCCTTCGTTGACAAGCTCGATGACCAAATCGGACAACTCGAGCGGAATCCGTTGCTCGGGCGAATACCCCGGCATTCGAAGCTCCGAGAGTATGGTTATCGCGTTGTGATTGTGGAAGCCTACCTCGTATTCTACCTCATCCGCAGCCACCATATTGAAATACATCGCGTGGTCCACGGATCCCGCGACCTCGATCACCTTCTGTAGCCGGCCTGTCATTGCCAGTTGTCGCGGATTGTTGCAGAGCGATTACGCAAACAGCCTGATGCGGTGACACACTGCTTTGATTCGGCTTCCCCAGAACTGCCACATCTCTACCGGTGACATTATTGTTGACAATAGCCTCACTATTGTTTACAATTAAGCTGTGAATCGTTTACAATGCGATGGGGTAACTTTGACAACGAAAAGCTCAAAAGCAGAGGCGGAGGGAATTCGGGAATTCATCGTGGATCACGTGTCGGCGAATCCCGGAGACATCACCAAGCTTGTCAGCGAGAGGTTCACAATTTCCAGACAGGCAGCTCATCGGTATGTCAAGGGATTGGTGGAAGACGGAACCTTGACAGCCACAGGCAATACGAGAAACATGCGGTATGGACTCAAGCCCTTAGCCCGCGAGGTCTTCAAGCTCACAATCGACAAGAGCCTCAAAGAAGACGAGGTCTGGCGTATCCGCGCGTTACCGTTGTTTGAGGGCCAAGCGGCCAACGTACTCCGGATCTGTGAATACGGTTTTTCCGAAATCCTCAACAACGCGGCCGACCATTCAGAAGGTTCGACAGTTCGAATCGAAATCACTATAGGCCGGGACCTGATCGAGATGATGATCGCTGACAATGGCGTCGGGATATTCAAGAAGATTCAGGACCGATTTCATCTCGAGGACCCGCGCGTGGCGGTGCTGGAGCTCACGAAGGGAAAACTGACCACAGACCCAAAGCGACATACGGGCGAAGGGATCTTTTTCGTGTCCCGGGCCTTTGACGGATTCATCATGCAATCAGGTACACTGTCCTTCTCACACTCAGAACCGGATGGCGATTGGATCCGCGATGTGCAGGGTCAGGTGAAAGGGACGAGGGTCACAATGCACATCAACCCAAACTCGGATCGAACAATCCAAAACGTGTTCGACAGGTTTGCCTCGACGGACCAGAATTACAGCTTCGTTCTGACCCAGGTGCCGGTTGCACTGGCGCGTATCGGGTCAGAGAACTTGATATCACGATCCCAAGNNCCAAGCCAAACGATTGCTGGCACGATTCGAGAAATTCAAGGAGGTGTCTCTGGACTTCAAGGGAATAGATCTCCTTGGTCAGGCCTTTGCAGATGAAGTCTTCCGGGTTTTTGCACAAGAACATCCCCAGGTAAAACTTCGATGGGTAAACGCGAACAAGGACGTGGACAAAATGATCAGGCGGGCGCAAGCAGCTGCGTAGGGAGAGGTCTCCTTGGGTACTGTCTTGAGTCAAATCTCCGTCAGAGCTCAGAATGGCAACTGCTGTGTGGACCCCAGCAGTCGAGAGTGCAATTTGGCAATGGTATCACGCCAACGCTGAATATTGCTGTGTTGGAGCGGAACGCGAGAGTCAAACCTTCCTCACTCCGGCTTCCGGAGCAACTCGTACTCACCTGACGGATCACGCTGCCTGAGCGAGATCACCGCGCCATCCTTGACGGTGAACTCGAATGTATAATCTGCGAACCCCTGCATGCGGAATCGCCGTGACTTGTAAGGAATGAGCTGATACTGGGGCTGACCCGGGACGATCAGATAGAGAAACCCGTCGCTTTTTGCCATGACCTGGACGACCGTACCTGCCAGGACGTATTTCCCCGCGTACGCCTGCAGGGTTTTCGGATCACTGAGAGAAGCGTCTGCCTTCCGCACAAACACTGCTTCAGACTCATCCAGCGACATCTTTGCATCCTGGATATCTCCCTGAGGGTTCGTCCCGAAGTTCACCGACCAGACACCGAATTGCTCATCGTTCGGTGTGTCGAACCTGTCATAATGGTAGTGGGTCAACGGAAGCACGATTTTATGAAAATCGAACTGCAGACCGGAGTCCTTCCGCGCGATCTTGAGTATCCCGTATGCAGGATGTTCGTATTCCCCGGCATAGTCATCGAGAGGGTGAGACGGGGATGTGTGCGCGACCTTTTCGCCTCCTGATTTCTGCCTCCCGGCCCGATCGGCCTTCTTTCCCTCCTCACGATCCTCCAGCCTGCGCTTGCTCCATGGCGTCTGATCAAGCCCCAGCAATCGCTCATAGATATTGTAGCTGATCACATTGTACAGAGGTGCGCTGTGATCGCCGATGACAAACACGATGACGCCGACGCTGTCATAGGGCATGCAGGAGATCTGCGAATGAATGCCGTCGATGTCTCCGCCATGGTATGCGAGAAAGTGGCCCCGGTACGATGCCGTCCACCTTCCCATCCCGTAGACCGAATTCAGTAATTCTTTGTATCCCCGGGTTTCGAGTCCGGTATTGGGCAAAGCGATGGAAGGCGCAAGGGTTGCCTGGATGACAGCAGCAGGGATGACCTGCTTGCCCTCATATTGTCCCGCATTCATGAGTGCAATGAGCCACTTGGACATGTCGGTAATGTTGGAGATGATTGCGCCTGCCGGTCCGATGCCCACGGCTTCCTCATAGAAGGGGATGCGGTACAGCGTTGTGGTATCACGCCTCTCGTTGTACGGGACGAAGTGATCGGGCTGTTTGTTCATCTCGTCGACGCTGAACATCGTGCTGCTCATGCCCAGCGGTGCGAAGACCCGGTCGCGGAGAAACTGCTCCCAGGGCTTGCCGCTGAGCAGTTCGACAACGTACCCCGCCGCTACATACATCATATTGTTGTACAGCTGACCCTGACGTACCGGTTGGCTTGGCTCAAGGTATTTCAGTCTATCGAAGAGTTCCTTACGGCTAAAATCGGACCTGTACCAGATCATGTCGTGGCGGGATATCCCCGTGCGGTGGGAAAGCATGTCGCGCATCGTGACGGAGTTGTCAAGATCCTGATTGTAGAACTGGATCGAAGGCACATACTGACGGATCGGCTTGTCCCAATCGAGCTTCCCTTCATCGACCAGCAGCCCGACCGCAACAGTTGTGAACAACTTTGTGTTTGACGCTATCTGAAAGAGCGTGGCGGGCGTGACAGGGAGCTTCTTCTCATAATCGCGGTACCCGTATCCTTTTGCGAACACGAGCCGGCCTTTGACCACAATGCCCACTCCCACGCCAGGTGTGTTCCAGTCATGAAGGAGTGAAGCCATATAGGAGTCAAAGTCCCCGAGCTTCTTGGTGACGCCTGGGTCCTGTGCAGTTACCGGCATGACGAAGAAGATGCAAACCGCCATCAAGAACGCAGCTTTGCAGGCCCTGTTCATAAATCCTCCAAATGGTACATAGTCGCGTGCGACTTGCACACTGCACGACCCGTAGGGTAGATCAGTATCGTGAGGATGGCGCAGAGACAGCATCCATCCCGTGCACCCGCTGACCTCACCGATCATGAGGCTGTTTATTCCCGCCGCATGATGCCTTTTTCCGCCACCGCTTCAAATTCGGCTTTCCCCAACGTCACCTCCTCGAACATCGTGGCGATGTCCTCCGGGGTAATGCGGTGAAAGTCCTTCTCCAGCGGCGTGATGCAGACGCCCCCCAGATCCACGGCGGCGGGACTGATGAGCATTTTCGCGTCCCCTTCTGCAAAGAAAAACGAAGGCCGGTGACGTGCCCGGGGAAACACCAACACCCGCCATGCCCCGTCAAATGAGGCCAGGATGTTCATCATCGGTTCTTCCGTCGAACCGAGCACTGACCGGAGAGCCGCCACGAGCCGTGTGAACTCTTCGGTCAGTGCCGCCGGGGAAGAAGACTCAAGAGCGAAGAAACGCCTCTGATATCCATCCACTGCCAGGCAGCGGACTCCTCCCTGCTCCACCACAAGCCGTCCGAACCTGCTCACCACAGCGGGATATTCCGTATCGATGGGCATGAACCCCTTCAGCCCTGCCTGAAAATGCAGATGATCGGGGGCCGACGCGCCGCATCGCGGACCGTTATAGAAGAGAGTGTACCGGTCCCCCATGGCGCGTGCCAGATCAAGCAAAACGCCGAACGAACCATCGATCTGCTGGGGAATATGATCAAGATGCGGGATCGTGAAATGTTCCGGGAATATGGGGAAGGGGTTGCACAGAATGACATAGGCTTCCCCGAACTGCACGCCGCGTTGTTCCGGCGGCAGATTGCGCAGGCAGAGGAAACATTTCCTCTCGCGGATCGATCGCTCATCCACCTTTGCAGCCGAGGATGTGATCCGCCCCGGATTGAACTGCACCTTCACCACGAATCCGTCAAATGCAAACTCCCGCGTTTGCACGGACGCAAGGCTTGCATACCCTGCGCGCAGGAGAGGCCAGACCTGTTGCTGCTGGGCAAGAAGCGCGGCGCTGATGGACGACGTTGATGCGCCGGCGCCGAATACGCGCAGTTCTTCCGGCCGAATGAATCTGTCCGCCCCCTCTTGTATTCGCATCGATGCCATTCCCCTACCGGCGCTTTCTTGCTGCAGCGCGTTTCTTCTGAGCGCGTGGTGGTGTTGTGGGACGGCCTTTCGGTGTGGTCTTTGGTGTGGCTCTCGGCGTGGCTTTCGGTTTGGCTTTGCGTGTGATTTTGGTTCCAGCACTCGCCCCCGGCAGAGTCTTTGCGATGCGTCCGATCCGCGCCTGCAGTTCAAACGTGCGCACCTTGTCTTTGTAGAAGTTGAATGCGTTCAGCTTGCCGATATCCAGATCGGCGTCGGAATTCCCTTCCCACCTGCGGCAGAGGTAGATCGGCTCGTAAATGCGTCCGATCTGGTACTGCCGGGAAATCGCCAGACCTAGCGCGTAGTCCTCACCATAACTCACATTGGGGATTTTGATATGTCGTACAACCGGTGTGTAAAAGGCCCGCGGGGCTCCGAGGCCGTTGATCCGGAGTGCATTGTTCCGGCCGTTCTCCGGCGTCCACTCCCGGTGTTCGATCACACCGGGCGGTATCGGTTCGAGTGCGAAGTTCGTCATCTGGTAGGTGCCCACCACCATGGCGCACCGTTCCTTGCGGAACACCTCCACGATCTTCCGGATGGTGGTGTCATCTTTGTAGAGGTCGTCGCTGTCCAGCTGGATGGCATACCGGCCGCAGAGGGAATGGTGCACCGCCGCGTTCCAGCATCCGCCGATCCCCAGATCGTCGCGATCCGGTATCACGTGCACAACGCGATCATCCCCGGCTGCAATGGTGCGCAGAAGATCGGTGGTGCCGTCAGTGGAATGGTTGTCCACGACGATCACGTTGAATGCAAACGGCGCCTGCTGGCGGAGGGCCGAAGCCACCGCGTCGCCGACCGTGCGCGCCCGGTTGCGCACAGGAATGATCACGGACGCTTCCACGGGAAACGATCCCGCGTCNNGCCTTCTCCATTTCGATCTGTACCTGGCGGTTTTTGGGATCCACATAATCGAAGAGCTTCTCGCCCGACTTCCGGGTATCGTCCTCGACTTTGCTGTAGAGGTACTCGCCAACGCGTACCAGGGGAGCTTTGCGTGAGACGGCAAGGCGAACGGCATACCAGCCTGCGTAACGCAGCTTCTCGCGGCGCGCTTCGAAAGCCCCGGACTTCATGTGCTTCGCGTTCAACAGTACGACCGACCCGAAATTGAAGTCATCCCGGAGGCTTCCCTGCTGGTATTCAATCACGGGATGCGGCGTCCGCATCCCGGCTTTCATGTCGAAGTAGTCGGCATAGACCATGCCCGCACCCGTGGCTTCCGCCACGTCCAGAAATCTCTCGATGCCGAACTGGCCGAAAACGATCTGCGCATCGTGAAGAATGAGGAGACAATAGGGCGTGCGGACGTTGGCCGCAATCGATTTCATGGCAGCCGCGGAGGTGGTGCCATCGACGACCAGTGATTCACACCCCTCAAGTCCGGCATCATTGCTGCCGACAAGCAGGAGCACCGTATCGACAAGTCCGGATGCCCGGATTTGCTCTACCGTCAGACGGGTGGCGTCGTTTCCCCCGTAGGGTATGCAGGCAGTAATTTTCGTATTCATGGGTTCTCCTGGTGTTCTCCTGTTTCCTATGGCGATTCAAAGCCTATTTCTTTATCTTGGGGCTACAGTGCCATTCCCCTTCCACCATCCTCGCCGAATATCTCATGGCAGTTGCACAAAGAACATCGCGGAATCCCTGGACCTTCATCCCGACGCTCTATTTCGCCGAAGGGATTCCCTACATCCTCATCAACGCCGTTTCCGTTATCTTCTACAAACGGATGGGTATCGACAATGCGACGCTGGCATTCTGGACCAGCTTCCTGTACCTCCCCTGGGTGTTGAAGATGTTCTGGGGTCCCCTGGTGGACACGCATTCCACGAAGCGCCTGTGGATTCTGGGGACCCAGTTCGCCATGACCGTCTTCCTGGGCCTCATTGCAGCGGCAATCCAGCTCCCGGTATTCTTTGCCATCACCCTGATCGCGTTCTTCGCGGCCGCCTTCGTCTCCGCAACGCATGACATCTCCGCTGACGGCTTTTACCTCCTCGCGCTGAACAAGGACGACCAGAGCCTGTTCGTGGGAATCCGGTCGACGTTCTACCGTTTCGCCATGATCTTCGGCCAGGGGCTCATCGTGTGGCTTGCCGGCCGGATGGAAACCAGCACCGGCAACATCCCCGGAAGCTGGTCAGCGGCCTTCGGCATCTCAGCCGCGCTGTTCCTCATCCTGTCCATCTACCACAGGTTCATGCTTCCCTACCCGGCAGGCGATCATGCCGGGACGACGGCGACGACACAGCGCAGCGCGTTCGTCGATGTCTTCACGTCCTACTTCAAACAGGAGAAGGTCGTGATTGTCATCGCCTTCATCCTGCTGTACCGTTTCGGAGAAGCGTTTCTGGTAAAAATGGCCTCACCGTTCTTCCTCGACACCCGCCAGGTCGGCGGCCTGGCGCTCACCACATCCGAAGTCGGGATTGTCTACGGCACCATCGGTCTGGCGTGCCTGCTGACCGGCGGCATCGTAGGCGGCATCGTGCTGAAGAAGTACGGCCTCCGCAAGTGCCTCTGGCCGATGGCTTTCATCGTCAACCTGCCTGCATACGTCTACATCTTCCTCTCACAAACGCAGCCTTCGGTGTACCTTGTCGCACCGATGGTCGCCCTCGAACAGTTCAGCTACGGATTCGGCTTTGCGGCGTACATGGTCTTCCTGATGTTCCTCGCACGGGGAGAGTTCAAGACCTCGCACTACGCGATCTCCACCGGCATCATGGCTCTCGGGATGATGCTCCCCGGATTCGTGAGCGGGTACCTGCAGAGACTGCTCGGCTACCAGCATTTCTTCATCCTGACCGCCGTGCTCGGCATTCCCGGCATCATCACACTCTTCTTCATTCCGATGCCGGAGGACAAGGCCTGAGGCCAACGGCGGAACGCCCCATTTGTGCACGACGATGTCTTGGGCGGGACACCAGACCAGTACAGATATGGTGCGATCAACTCCCGCTGTGGCCGCGCCCCCAGACGATCCGGTGACACCCAAAGATGAACCGCCGGCAGGGACGTCAGTCGAATGTCCGGTACCCGATCAGGTGCATCACGGAAGTCTGCCCCATCGTAAACGGTTCCTCCTGGACGAACTGGAATCCGCGTTTCCGGTACCACGCAAGCGCGGAGGTGTTCTGGACCATCACGCCCAGCCAGATTTCGTTGACGCCGAATGTGCGGGCAATCGTTTCTCCCCTCTCCATCAGGCGCCCGCCAATGCCGCATCCCTGAAAATCCGGAAGTATGTAGAGGGATGAAAGATAGCACTTCTTCTCGTCGTCATTATACTTCACCTTGGCATACCCGGCGGGTCTATCCTCCTCTATCGCGATGAGGCCGCGGAAACCCGGCGCTCTCATCAGTTCTGCCAGCGCCTTGATGCTGTAATGTTCGTCGTAATACGCGCGCAGGTCTTCGAGCGGTATGAACGACGCATACGTTGCGACCCACGTTTCCCACGTAATATGGCGGAGGTCAGGCAGATCCGTTTCTGTCCACTCGCGTATCATAGCAGTTTCCCCGCTGTTGTGCAGTGGAATTCTCACGTGCATAAAAACGATTACGGATGGATGAACACTCACCATCCCCCGCAATCTATCTACTTCTGAATTCTGAATTCAGAAATCTGATATCTGAATTCTGTGCTTCCAACGGTCGGCCATAGTCTATAGTCCATCGACCATCGTCAATCGTGCTTTCCCCCGGTTGTCTATTGACTATAGTCCATCGACTATCGTCCACAATCCGTTCGGCGATCTTCTTCCTGAAGTCGTCGTTCAGCAGCAGCATTTCGTCGCCGGGATGAGACATGAACGCCTGCTCCACCAAAACGTTCGGAATATCCGTGGGAGAATTCAGCGCGAAATTGAATCCGCCGACGTTGCCGAACTGCACAAGACCGGTCTTCAGCACGCTGTGGTAAATCGCCTGGCTCAATGGACGGTAGCACTGGTAGCGGTAGTACGTGCTCACGCCGTGGATGGCTTCGGGATCGGTTGTGTTGCCGATGGAATTTGAATGGACGCTGATCAGCAGATCGGCGCCGCCCGAAAGCGCGCTCTGAATCCGGTCGTACATCCCCACGGCGCTGTCCCCCTGCCGGGTGAGGAATACCCGCGCGCCTTCGTCTTCCAGAAGACGCTTCAGATGCATCACGGTGGCAAGGTTGATGTCTTTTTCCTTTGCCCCCGTGCCGCCAACCGCGCCGTCGTTCGAACCGCCGTGTCCCGCATCCAGAGCAATCGTCAGCATCTTGAGCTTCAACCGTTCGGGCTGTCTGCGGACCCGGATGACCAGCGCTTTCCCTTTGTAACTGATATCATATCCCCAGACCTGCTTGTGACGGAGCTCGATCGTGATCCGGAATACCCCTTTTTCCACCTGACGATACCAGGCGTTGACGATTTCCTTCGTGTTCAGCTGCTGGGTAATCCAGTTGGAGTTCGACACGGCCCCGTACACATCCACCTGAATCCGCGTCGGGGAGAATTCCTGGAATGAGCTGTAGGGAAGTTTGTCGTCCAGGCTGACGGTGACATAGTCGAACTTCTCGTCGCCATACACGCTCCAGGATCCCGTGAGCGAGAAGGGGGGCGGCGTGCCTGCGGGCTGCAGGTCCACTTGATTTTGCTGGATCCAAGCCTCCTGGTTCTCTGCAAGGGCGACCCGGAATTGATTGCCGTTTTTGCCGGTGATCGCCAGCCGCACACCTGGCGCCAGAAACGACAGTTTGGCGCCGCCCAGCCGGTCTTCTCCGAGGCCGTAGTTCAGCGACGGTCGCTCGCCCCGTGTCACGCCTACGAGGGGGAACTGTGCGCTCTTGCAGCTGAGCGTTCCACCTGCCGTGCGCATGGCCGTGACTCCGGCTGAATTCTTCACCGTGAATCGCACCGAATCCCCGTTCCACCGCTCCGTGCCCCGTAGTTTGAGGGAATACCGGTAGATGCCCCGGAGTCCGTTTGCTTCACCCGCCGCCACCTCAGGCAAGCCAATGCTGTCGAACACCGACACCCTGCACCCGGGGGTCGCTTTGCACTGGAACGTGACCACGTCCCCCTGATTCAACCAGAGGTCGCGCGCAGGCTCCAGCAGCTCTCCTTCGATCCGGAGTGTGTCGGCTGGCGTGGATTCCATCGGTTTTTGCCTGATGATCAGGAACGCCTTTTCGGCAACCGTTCCCGCTGCGTTGGACGCATTCAGGAGAAACCTATTCTCCCCTATCTCCAGATTCATGAGCGCGGCGGTCGCCCCTGTGGGGTACACCTTCAGCGGCCGTCCATTCAGGGAAAGTGTGTTGCCGGGAATGGTCCCTGCAGAAAGTCTGTAGGTGGGTGAAGTCGTTATCGTGGTGTCTTCCTCAGGCACAACGAGGATGAGCGCCGGCCGCGGCACGGGTTGCGCGTGCAACGTGACTGTAGAAAAAAGGGCGGCACATAGAGGGACAGCAAATAGAGAGGTGAATCGAATGATTG
>PMCM01000114.1 GCA_003154155.1 Ignavibacteriota bacterium
TGCTCCAGTTCGGCTCCCGAGAGGCAAACCACGACCCGGTCATGATGACTGTGGAGCGGTTCGCTCTTTCCCGCTGCCATCCGTATGTCGTAGACCCGCCCGTACTGGTTCTCGAATAGCAGCCTGTAATTCGGGGCAAGCCCAATAGTGCTCCAGGTTTCCGAACCGCCCTTCCCGAGGTATTCAGTCCGTACAATCCGCAAGGCCGAAGCCCCAGCGTTTTTCACACTTCCAGCTTGTGCCGGCCGAAACACGGCCTTGCCGCGTTGGACGCTCTCCGTCCAAGGCACTCCTTCCGCCGGCGTCACTTCAATCGATCCGTCGTCGAGGTAGACCGCCACGCTGGCCCGGTCGCCCGGCAACGACACGGTCTCGCCCGGTGCCAGGGTCTGCTCCACGACCAGCACCTTCTCATTCCGAATCTTCTCTGTCTGGGTGACTGCCCACACGCCGGCCACGGGTAGCAGAATCAAGGCAAGTCCGCAAAACCAATTTCGTATATTCATATGAACTCCTTTGCGCACAAAGTTATCAGTCCTCCGTTGGCGGTTCGTGTGTCGGCTCAGGGCCNNGCGACGGAGAGAAACGTGTCGGTACCTGCAAACGCCCGGCTGTCCCGCACAATGGCACCGGGGCAGCGGTCCAACCGGATCACGGGAGTTCCCGCCAACGGCGTGCGCGTAGAGACGCCGTCCAGTTCCAGTTCCTTTGAATCCTGTACCAGGAAGGCTGGTCCGCCGTCGGTGTTCACCTGCACGTGATACAGTTCCAGCGCCTGAGTGTTAGAGGCTTTCATTCCGGTCTTCGCCGACGCGATCACATCGCTGATCCGCAGACCCTGAATCGGCATCTCCGGCAGCCCTTCGACGTTGATCGCCATCCGCGCGTGGTTGATGGTCATGTGACTGATGGCGATGTTGCGGAACACCGGCGTCTTCTCCGAAACAGGTTGGACGGAAGTTCTCACTTCGCCTTCCATGAGATAGTAACTGGTCACATTGATGGCCTGACCGACGTTTCCCATCGTCCAGTTGTCGAACCGGACGTCTTCGACCACACCACCCCGTCCGCGCCGGCTCTTGATGCGCACGCCCATCTGGGTGCCATCACAGGTGATGTTATTGGCCACCAGGTTGCGGATGCCGCCCGCAATCTCACTGCCGAGCGAGACAGCACCGTGCGCGTGGTGCACGGTGCAATTGGCNNGCGTCCTTGCCTGATTTAATCACGATTCCGTCGTCGCCGGTGTCGATATAACAGTCGGAAATCCGCACGTTACGGCTGGAATCAACGGCGATGCCGTCCGTATGCACTCCCGGATACGTCTCGATGATGACATTGCGAACCACCGCGTTGTCCGTATATAGGAGGTGGATCGTCCACATCGACGACCCCACAAAATGAACCCCCTCGATCAGAACATTCGTGCTGTCCATGGTGCGGACAAACGCTGGCCGGAGTTCTGGAGCCACCTTTTCGTATTCCTCATCCGGCGCGGGNNGGGCCGAACGCAGATCCCGGGTCGGACCCGGAGCGCTTCGTTCGGGGCATGATCTTGAGCCACTCGGCGTTGTCGGTGGTGAGCACACCCCGGCCCGTGATGGTGACGTTCTGCAGGTTTCGTCCACCGATCAGGGGGACGGGAGTGAGGCATTCGATTCCCTGCTCCCTGCCTTTCGTGAACGGAAGCTTGGTAGCCGGGAANNGCGTCGATATCGAGCACGAGGTTGTTTACGAGTTCGATCGGCCCGGTGACATAGTTGCCTGGAGGAAAGTACACCGTTCCCCCGCCCGCGGCCTTCGCCGCTTGGATGGCGGAACGGATCGCCCCCGTCGAGCTTGCCGAACCATCCTTGTACGCGCCGTAATCCAGAACATTGAAGAACGGAGCGGCGCCCCACGTGTTCGCGCCGACAAGAAATAATAGCGCCAGCAGAAGCCGGCTTCGGGAAGATCGAGAAAACAAGGCTCTCATGCAACTCATGCTAGCAACGATGGCGACCTTCGTCGAGAAGGACTTCCGAGTTGGGTATGTTGTCACGAATGGCGGGGTGGGCGAGCCTCACTCCTTTACTTTGGCTTTCTCCGCCGTTACTCTACGGTTTAATCATTCCGCCGTATCTGTATGAAGCTTGGACGAGCAAGTGTTTTGTTTATCGCAGTCACCGCCACTGTTGGACTCTGGCTTGACGCAGCAAACGCCCAGTCTTCCAACTCCGTTGCCGGACCAGACCCACGAGAAACTGCCTTACCCCCGATAAAGACCACGATGGGGGCGTTGCCAGGCGTCAACGATTTGCCGGTTCGCACCGAGATGCCCGATGTGATGACGATGAACAACGGGCAGAAGGTCACGACGGTGAAACAATGGAAAGGGCGCCGCGAGGAGATCAAGCGCACCCTCGAGTACTACGCCGTCGGCCAGATGCCGCCTCCGCCGGGAAACGTGAGGGGGCAAGAGATCAAATCGCAGTTGGTGACTGATGGGAAAGTGAAATATCGGCTGGTGCATCTGACCTTCGGTCCAAAACGAAAACTCGAGTTGAACATCGGCATCTTTACACCGACTGACAGCCAAGGGCCGTTCCCGGCGATCATCTCGCAGAGTGGCACGCCGCCCGGTGCGACGCCGTTGCCGCTCCTGCCGCAAGGTCCGAACCAGGGTCGCGGCCAGGATGTGTTGCTCGTGGTCGGAACGGCAACGAACGCAAGGGCGGCGGCAACGGCCACCAATGCGCCTGTAGTTCCGGGTCAGGAGTCGGCAGCAGCGACCAATGCCCCCCAGGCGGGTCGCGGTGGTCGCGGCGGACCGGCCAATGCCGAGGATGTTGCGAAGCGCAATAGTGAAGTGTTTCGTCGCGGCTATGCGCTGGTGAT
>PMCM01000103.1 GCA_003154155.1 Ignavibacteriota bacterium
GACGATTTTGTTGTCGAACGATTTCTGGGCTTCTTTCAGCGAACGTTCCGCGGAACTCTGTTGCGCGGCCGAGTGGGTGAATATCGCTGAACGGTACTGTGTTCCCACATCGGCCCCCTGACGGTTGAGAGATGTGGGATCATGCGCCTCCCAGAACACGGTCAGAAGACTGTCATAACTTATTTGTCCGGGGTCGAACGTTATCTGCGCGACTTCCGCGTGCCCGGTCCTGCCGGTGCACACCTCATCGTACGTCGGATTTTCTGTGGTTCCTCCCGTATAGCCCGCGGCGACTGATGCGACCCCCTTGAGCCGTTCAAACACCGCTTCGATGCACCAAAAACAGCCACCGGCAAATGTGGCAGTATCACGCGCGCCGACCGATTGGGCCATACCAGCCACCGAAATGTTAATGAAAAGGACAAGTATCGCAATGAATTTCCGCATGGCGCATCGCTCCTTCTGCCGTCTTTAACACAGAATCGCCCGGGAGAGTTCGCGTGCACGCACCATACGTGGCGGCAGAACGGGTGTCAGGAGCGCGGTGAGAGACTCAGCAGTGCATTCGGCCTGTTATGGTAACTGTCGACCACTTCAATGTCCGTTACCCCGGCAGACCGGAGACAATCGACCATGCTCGCGTGAGCCCGTTCAATCGTATTGCATTCCCTGCTGATATGCGCCAGAACAATTGCCGAAGGCCGCTTTGTCGAGATGCCCAGGATCTCGCGCACGAGCGCGGCTGTCTGGGCATTGGAGAGATGCCCGATGTCCTTGATACGTTTTTTCAGCCACTCCGGACGGGAGGAGAATTCGAGCATCGCCGGATCATGGTTCGATTCGAGGATGATCGCATCGGCATCAGCGAACCGCCGCGCCAGTCCTTCCGGTGCAAACCCCAGGTCCGTTGCGATGACGGCGGTCGTGGTCCCCTGAAGCGTGGAATGGCGGATGCGGTACCCGTAGCAACCGCCCGGGGCATCATGCGGCACCGGAAAGGGTTCGACGTCGAAGCCCCCGAGGGTGCATGCGCCGTCGTCCAACACGCGGAGGAGGCCCTGATGGGCCGCCTTCCGTGCCGCAGCGAAATGTCTCTGCAACGTCGCTGCGATGGGCTCCGGGCAGAGTACCGGTATGCGAAGATCGAGGATCTTCTTGAATGTTTCGGGGTGCACATGGTCGCCATGGGTGTGCGTAATCAGCACCCCNNGGACTGAGGCCGATATCAACGAGCACGGCACGGCCTTCATTCCAGAAGACCGTGCAGTTACCGGCGCTCGAGCTTGCGAGAACCCGAAGATGCATCAACTCCCCCGCTGACCTCCGCGGCGCGGGGCACCGCTCTGGAATCCCGTTCCCCGGAAGCCGCCTCCCTTCGCACCACCTTTCGTCCCACCCGCATTTCCCTTGAGCGACTTTCCCTTCCTTCCTTCCTGCGAGTGATGCTCGTCGTCGGGGGGGGCCATTTCCTTCAACGAAAGGGGGTAGTCCGTCAATTTCTTGCCTTGCAGCGCAGCCATTGCGGCGCGCCCTTCATCATCATTCGGCATCTCGACGAACGCAAACCCCGAATGCTTTCCGGTGACGCGATCGATGTCGAATCGCACGGCCGCCACCGCACCATGCGGTGAGAACAGGGACCGCACCTGGGCTTCGTCGTATTCGCGTGGCAGATTCGCAATGTGGATATTCACTGTGCACTCCGATCATGTGAGACAAAGGGTTGTGGTTCGCCGGTTGCACCGGCGGCAGGCGGCTCAGGCAGCTTTACCGGCGGCGGGGCGTAACCCACCACCGCACCAGCGCGCACGCGTACAAGGTACGGCGACAATGTGGTACCGGGGAGTGTTCGCACGCCGTCTTCGATTTTGATCGGGCCGATTCCGGTGCCCGCGCCGATCTTGCAGTTCGCACCGATCTCAATCAGTCCGTAGCGGAATGTCCCGCACCCCTCGTACGCGTGGACGGTCATCTGGCTGAACGCACCGACGAGGGTGTTGTCGCCGATAAAGATCAGTTCCGGCCGGAAATGATCGAGCCAGACCATTTGCATGATCTCCACATTTTTTCCGATATGGGCACCCATCCAACGGTACCACCGGCTTTTCAGGGGGGTGCCTTTCATCACGAAGGACACGCTCACCTGCAGCAACAACAGCACTCTGCGCCACAGAGGCAAACACACTGTCCGCCAGTTGATGGCGTGCGGTTCCTCCGGCGCACCCAGGCCGGAAATCGTGTAGTGCCGCTGCACCGGGCTGAAGAACGCAGCGAGTTTGCGGGCACCTTCAGCGGTCCGCGGATCGAGCGTCGCGACATCCACACCGCGGCCGCGCGCCGTTTTACAGATCGTGATCGTCCGGTGCGCCTTCTTGCCGAACCGGATGGCCCGCCGGATGATCTCGGTCGTTACGTCCCGCATGACCTCTTCGGGATCCGGCGTTGCACGTTCGTAACTGTTCATAGGCCTGTGGTGTCCGTGTGCATGAGCAACTGTTCCGGGGCTTTGCGAATCATGCGCACATGCGCGCGGTCCGAGACGAACCGGAGCAGGATCTTGTATGTGTCGTAGTCGAACCGCTGCACGGCAATGCGGTCGAACGATTCCGCCCCTTCCGCGTAACGTCCGGATCCGACAAGGCACCAGTTGTCAATCACGAAAGCTTCCCCCCCCTCACCGTCCGCCGTGCGTTCTTCTACCATAATCGCTCCGGGAAAAGGCCACGTGCGCACCTTGCGCCGCGCAAAGGCTGCTTCCACCCGGAGGTTGTAGCGGAGGGGTGGTTCTTCACCGACACATGCGCCGTCGCAGGTGTGGATCTGGTATCCAAAACAGGGTCCGCGCGAAGACTCCAGCCCGATGAACCTGTGGCACAGGCGGTGTTCCCGTGCGGCATCACGCAGGAACTCCTCGGCCTGGCGTTGCGACTTGAACACTGCGAGAATGCCGGACGCGTGTTCCGACTCGATGGCATCCGTCTTCTCCAACTTCACCGCAAGATACCCCTCGCGTGTCAACGACTTCCGCGCAAGAATCACCATCCGCGTGCTCCGCGACATCCGGTTATAGATCGGGTGCAATTCCTTGATCATGCGCGATTCAAGCAAGAGCGCGCCGAGTTCGCCGGCGGTCGTGCGTGTCTCGATGCGATGCACCTGACGGCACATCTCGAGTCCCTTCGCAGTCCTGTCGTCACCGGCAAAATGCCCCTGCACCCGGCCCCGGATATTCTTGCTTTTACCCACATACAACAGCTCATTCTGCCGGCCGAAGAACATGTAGACCCCGGGGACATCGGGAAGCTTCGCAAGCGTTTCGCGGTCTATCTGCGCAGGCAGCCGCTTCTCTTTCATAACCTCGCGAATCGCATCCGCCAGCCGGCCCGGATCCTCTTTCCGTTCCACGTGCCGCAGGAATTCGTAGACCGCCTGTGCGTCTCCCAGGGCCCGGTGCCGGTCGGGACAGGAAAGACCATGACGCTCGATGAGGCTGCTGAGATCATGATGACGGTGCTGGGGAAAAAGCCTCCTTGACAATTTCATTGTGCACAGGCATCGGGGAGAGAACTCCCGGCCTGTTCTGGAGAACTCGGCTTTCAGAAATCCGTAGTCAAACCTCGCGTTATGCGCCACGAAAACAGCACCAGCGAGTAATTTCGACACATCGCGCGCGATGGAGGCAAATGATGGCGCTTGTGCAACATCTCGGCTGGAAATTCCGGTCAGTTGCTCGATTGTCGGGTGAATGTAACAATCGGGATTCACCAGCGTGGAATAGGTCTTTGTGACAGTCCCGTTCTCGATCCGGAGTATGCCGATTTCAATAATACGTCCGTACAACGCACTCATCCCGGTGGTTTCCAGGTCGACAACTGCCAGGGATTCGTTCATGCGCCCCCCACGTGGATCACGTCGTCGCCGAATTTTGCCCGAATTCTGTCAACGGCCTTCAGCAATTCCTCGCGATGCTGCCGCTGTGGATTCAGCGGGAGCTCCATCTGTGCCGCATCGTCAAAGTTCGACAGATGAACGCCAAGGAGACGGACAGCCTGCTCCCTGTCATATGCGGCCCGGAAAAGACTTTGTACAGTGTCAAAGATCACCGGATCGTCGTCAGTCGGGTCAATGGTTCTCGCCCGTGTGATCGTCGTAAAATCGGCATACCGGAGCTTCAATTGAATGGTGCGGGCACGCCATCCTTTTTCGCGCACTGTCGCGCAGACATCTTCCACCAGCGTGCGCAATTCCCCTTCGAGCTCAGGAATGGCGCGGAGGTCCTTCGCAAACGTCTCTTCCCTGCTGATGCTCTTGCGTGTGTGCTCGACAGACACGGTGTCGCTCCCCCGACCATGGGCGACGGCATGCAACCAACCGCCGGAGGCGCCAAGCAGTGCGCAGAGATGCTCTTCCGATTGTGCTTGCAGATCTGCAATAGTCCTGAAACCGCGGCGGGTCAGCAGCGCTTCCGTCTTTGCTCCGACGCCGGGTATCACGCCGATGGGCAGGGGCGCCAGGAAGGATTCCTCGTTTCCGGGAGGAATCACGCAGACGCCATTGGGTTTCACAGTCCCGACAGCGATCTTGGCAAGCGTCTTGGTGGTCGCAAGCGCAATCGAGCACGGCAGGGAAAACTCGTCCGCCACCATCTTTTGCATTGAATGCATGAATCCCGCAAGATTATTCTGATAGAGGGATTCGCATCCCGTGAAATCGAGATAGAACTCGTCGATGGACGCTCGTTCTACCACGGGCGCGATCTCTTCCATCCGTGTGGCAAGGCGTTCGGAAATCTCGCCGTACTCGTGATGCCGGGAACGGACCAGGATCAACTGTGGGCAGAGGCGCAAGGCGCGCGACGATGCCATTGCCGAGCGGACACCGAATGCCCGCGCCTCATACGAAGCCGATGCGACCACGCCCCGGCCACCCGGCGCACCGCCAACGGCGACCGGTTTCCCCCGGAGTGACGGATCCTTGATTCGTTCCACAGAAACGAAAAAACAGTCCAGATCCAGGTGCGCTATCTGCTTTGTGATACAGGACATGGCTCGGAAAGTGTCATGGACAAGATACGGAGTCGCGGCAGCAAAGTCTACCGGCCGGCGCGGTTGCGACATCCCGCCGGCGCTCGCCGTTGCTGCCACAGATTGCGGGGCCTTACAACTCGCGCTCCGGCACAGAAAAAGGGGGCGGCCGGCATCCACCAGGTTGTGATGCACGGCGCGCCCCCTTGCGGGAACCCCGGCGACTTACTTCGTTTCCTTCTTCGCGTCTTCGTATTTCTGCACTTCGGTGTCCAGATCCTTATAGGCTTCCGATGCGCGGAAACGGGTATACAAGTCTTTATTCTTCTTGATCTCCTGCAGCAGGGTTTCATTGGCGGCGCCGATCGGCAGCTCCATCATGATATATGCCCGCCACATGGCACCGTCTTTCACGGTTTTCTGATCCTTGACCTTGCTGCCATTCATCGTTGTCGAGACCACCAGCTTCGTGGCCTGGGTGAATTGCTGAAGAAGCTGGGCATCCTGACCGGCTCCCGTTTCCTCGTCGAAGCGCTTCTGCAGGGCATTCACCTTAGTTTCCAGCATTCGGCCCAGTTCCGCCCGGGCACCGGTCGATGCTTTGTCGACTGCGATCTGCAGGTCCTGCGACACGGCGGAGTTGGCGGCACGGAGATAGAGCGCATCCTGCGGCGGATTCGGATACCAGGCCGGCATGTCACCGGTGGATGTGGTCTGCAATGTTTGCGGTCCTCCGCCACACCCTGCAACCAAAGCGGCAATCAGGACCACGAGGGACACGAACATCGTTGTACGCATACATGCCTCCATGAGATGACTGTGAACTTCAGGATTGAAGGACTATTCGAGCGCCTTGTCGAGTTCCGTTTTGACACGTTCTCCCACTTTTTTTGCCATAGCTTCCAACAACTTGTTCCCGGCGTTTTCGTAGCTTGCGCCCCCCTCTTTTTCATTTTCAAGGAGGACGCTGCCGAGAATGACTCCGGTTTTGCAGTCGAGCACACGCACCACAGCGCGGCCAGCGCTGAAGTAGATCTGCGGCATGGGACTGTTGCGTTCCGATGCGG
>PMCM01000251.1 GCA_003154155.1 Ignavibacteriota bacterium
CAAATGGGTGGAGCGGCGCAAGCACACATCGGTCGCGGAGTGTTACAGTCTTCTCCGGAGCGAAGGGTTCGTCATTTATGCCACGCGGCTGGATCCAGCAGCGCGGCTGCTGTACGAGTGCGATTGTACCGGGAAGGTCGCGTTTGTGCTGGGCAATGAGCACCGCGGCGTTTCCGAAGAAGCGGCATCGCTGGCCGATGGGCTCATCGTCATCCCGATGCGGGGGATGATCGAAAGTCTCAATGTGTCCGTCGCTGCCGCAGTCTGCCTCTACGAAGCCCTCCGTCAACGGCACGCGCAGGGCATGCTTGATTCTCCCTCCCTTCCGCCGGCCGCCATCGCCTCCCTGACCGAGGAGTGGCTCCGGAAGTAGCCGCCTTGCTTCCGCCCCGGGTATTCTCTATATTTTAGGGCCCTTGTGTGAGACTTTCACTGGAGAACTGTTATGAGCGGTCCGGAAACGGACGCGGTGTCGTTCGTGGGGATGAACCTCCTCCTCGTGGGCGGTGTCGGGCTCCTGATATTCATCTTCTTTGTCATGTTAACCCGCAAACGCTGGAAGGCCAACTTCCTGCATCCGCCCGATACGCGCGGCACAGACCACAGCGATTCCGATAAAGGAAAGAAACCATGAGTTTTGTGCGCGGACGCTTCTGCTCCGCCCTGCAGCGTTCCCTCCTGGTTGTCTTCGCCGTTGCCACACTCTGCTGCACCATCGCACCTTCTCTCCGGGCCGCATCGTCTCATACCCGTGTCACACTCGTGGCCGACGTGTCAACGCTGGCGCCCGGTGCGCCGGCCACCATCGGCGTGCAGCTCTCGACGGATCCGGGCTGGCACACCTACTGGGTCAATCCCGGCGAGAGCGGACTTGCGACAACCGTACACTGGACACTTCCTCCCGGCGCCGGGATGTCGGATCTGCAATGGCCCCTGCCCCTGAAGACCATGGAAGACGGGGAGGTGCTTACCTACGGCTATTCCGGCGAGACGATGCTCCTTGCCACACTCAGGCTGCCGGCGTCCATGGCCGACGGGAACAGCGTCACCATCCGGGCCGACGTTTCCTGGCTCGAGTGCGAGCGCACCTGTGTTCCCGGCAGCGCCGTCGTTTCACTTACGCTCCCTGTAGGCGCGCAATCCCATCCCTCTGCCGACGCCCCGCGTATCGCCCGCGTTCGCAACACGCTGCCGGTTCCTTCCGGTGCACAGCACGACATCGCTATCGCCATCACGACAGCGGCCGACTCCGTGACGATGCACATTGTCCCTTTGCCGGGCGTGCGGGTCGTGCTGGACGGCGGGAATGCGCCGGACTTCTTTCCTGCAACGGATGTCACGTCTGTCAACGGACGCACACGCACCGCGGTGGCTGCGGGCGGAGCGGACGTGTTCATTCCACTTGGATCTCCCCGAGGCAACGGCACGGAGCTCAGGGGGGTCGTGGTCTATACCACTGCCGGCGGCGAACGGAAAGGCGTGGAAATCACTCACCCCCTGAGCACTGCGCTGTCGCCGCTGGACAGACAGTTTGAGACCGGCAAGGGCACAGGGAGTGACGTTCCCCTCATCGTGTATATCGGGCTCGCCATCGTCGGCGGGCTCCTGTTGAATATCATGCCCTGCGTGCTGCCGGTGATTGCCCTGAAGATCTTCGGGTTGGTCAAGATGGCGGGCGACGAGCCCCGGCGCGTGCGCCGTCTGGGTTGGATGTTTTCTCTCGGCATTCTGGCGTCGTTCCTGACACTCGCCGCGGTCGTGGCACTGCTGAAAGTTGCCGGCCAGCAGGTCGGCTGGGGTTTTCAGTTTCAGGAGCCGCTCTTCGTCATCGCCATGAGCGCAGTGGTGTTTGCCTTCGGGTTGAGTCTCTTCGGCGTGTTTGAAATCCGCCTTCCCGGTGCCGCCGTAGCGGGTGTCAGCGCCGTCATATCCCGCGAGGGGCAGAGGGGGGGGAAGGGGTATGCCGCATCGTTTGCCGAAGGGGTGTTTGCCACAATTCTGGCCACGCCATGTACGGCGCCGTTTCTCGGTTCGGCGCTCGGGTTCGCCTTTGCGCAGCCGGCGGGGATCATCCTGCTGATCTTCGCCTGTGTGGCTGCCGGGATGGCTCTGCCGTATCTGCTCCTTACCGCGCGTCCCGCATGGCAGCGCTTTCTCCCCCGCCCCGGGGCATGGATGGAAACGGCGAAGCAGTTCATGGGGTTTCTAATGATGGCGACGCTTCTCTGGCTGCTGTATGTCCTGGGCAAGCAGCTCGGCATGGAAGCGGTCATCTGGACCGGCGCATTCCTTCTGGCTGTCGGCCTTGCCTGCTGGCTGGTCGGCAGGTTTGCGACGCTCACCGCTTCGCGCGCCGTGGTCTGGACGACCTGGGTTGTTGCGGCATTGATCGCGTGCGGGGGGTACTACCTGTTCATCGAAGGTGTGCTTGACGTCCGCGCCGCGATCGCCGGAACACCCGCCGCCGGGGTGTCCGGAGCGGCTGACAACGGGATTGCGTGGGAACCGTTCTCGCTCACGGCGCTGGAAAAACACCTCGACGCGGGATCGCCGGTCTTCGTGGATTTCACCGCCGAGTGGTGTCTGACATGCAAGGTGAACGAGAAAACCATACTTGCGAATGACGGTGTGCGGGAGCGCCTCCGCACCTCGGGGATTACGGCCATGCGGGCCGACTGGACAAACCGGAATCCCGATATTACGAAACTGCTGGCAAAATTCGGGAGGTCGGGCGTACCGCTCTACGTCCTCTTCCCGCGCGATCATCCGGACGCGCCGATCGTACTGCCGGAAGTCCTCACAACGTCGCTCTTTCTTGAAGCGCTGGATCGAGCCGTGCCGGCGCGCTAACCCATTCCCATTCCGCCTATGACACCTCCCGGCACTGCACAACCCTGGCATGCGCTCGCGGCGCATCAGCGCACGATTGCGTCGACGGCCATGCGCGATCTGTTCGCCGCCGATCCCGGCCGCTTTGAGAGATTCTCCCTCCGGTTCGAAAACATTCTTGTCGACTACTCCAAGCACCGGTTGACCGAAGAAACGCTCCGGCTGCTCTGCGCGCTGGCGCGGGGGGCNNTGGCGCGACAGGATGTTTGGGGGCGATCCCATTAATTTCACGGAAGGACGTTCCGTGCTGCACGTGGCGTTACGCAACCGGAGCAACCGGCCGATCATGGTCCAGGGGCACGACGTGATGCCGGACGTCAATGCCGTGCTTGCCCATATGAAGGCGTTTTCCGCAGACGTGCGGGGCGGATCGTGGAAGGGACATACCGGCGAGCGGATCACCGATGTCGTGAACATCGGCATCGGCGGGTCCGACCTCGG
>PMCM01000236.1 GCA_003154155.1 Ignavibacteriota bacterium
TGTGACGGTCGCCTTTCCGCTGCTGGTCGCCTACGTCAGGCAGACGACAAAGCCGAAGAAACTGAAACGCCTGTATGAACGCGGTGACGAATTGCGGAAGAAGCTTATCGAATCCTATCTGGAGAACAACAAGGAAGTTGAGGAGCTGAAATCCCTCATGAAGAAGCTCTCCGCCTGAGGCGCTTTCGTCACCCCAGACCCATTACCTGGAGGAAGATGTGGACAGACACGACGCACTTCTGAAATTGGCGGCGCAGCATGGCACTCCCCTGTTCATTGTTGACCATGACATCCTCCGGGAGAACTACCGGACATTCAAGAAGCATCTGCCGCGGGTGCAGTGCTACTACGCGGTGAAGGCCAACTCCCAGCAGCAGATCATCGAAACCCTGTTTGAAGAGGGTTCGAGCTTCGACGTCGCTTCCTACAACGAATTCATGCAGGTCTATCAGTATATCAAGCACTTTGACAGGAAAGAAAAGAAGCATTTCATCTGGGACAAGATCATTTTCTCCAATACGATCAAGGACCGCCAGACGCTGGCGAAGATCAAGCAGTACAAGCCGCTGGTCACCTACGACAATACCGCCGAGCTGATCAAGCTCAAGCACAACTGCGATACCGCCGGACTGGTGTTGCGGCTCAAGGTACCGGACACCGGTTCGCAAGTCGAGATGGCCTCGAAATTCGGCGCGGAGCCCGGTGATGCACAGCAATTGATCCAGCAGGCGTTCGACATGGGACTCAAGGTCGAAGGGGTGAGTTTCCACGTGGGGAGCCAGTGTACGAACTTCGACAACTACACGGTCGCGCTCGGTCTCGCCGCAACGATCCTCAACGATGCCCGGCGGAAGGGGTTCCCCCTGAACCTCGTCGATATCGGCGGCGGGTTCCCCGTTCCGTATGAGCCCGGCGTGCCGCAATTCGAGAAGCTCGCCACGATTTTAAATTCCGAATTCGAGCGGCTGTTCCCTGGCGACATCCAGATCCTGGCGGAGCCCGGCCGGTTCATCGTGGCGACCGTGGCAACGCTGGTGTCGGAGATCATCGGCAAGGCCCGCAGGGAAGGCAAGGTCTTCTACCACATTAATGACGGCGTATACCACACCTTTTCCGGTGTGGTCTATGATCATTGGATTCCGAATTTTCACGCGTTCAAGGGGGGCGAATCGGAGATTTGTGCGGTTGTCGGACCGACCTGCGACAGCTTTGACAAGATCTCCCTTTCCGTGGAACTTCCATGGAATCTTGAGGTGGGAGACATGCTGTACACGGAGAATATCGGGGCCTACAGTACAGCGTCCTCGACGTTATTCAACGGGTTCGACGGTGCGAAGATCATCCACGAGAATTTGCACCCCCCGTCGCAGTAGGGATCTGCAGAAGATATCACAGCGAAGGCCCCGCCATCACGTGCATCCGATGCGGGGCCTTTGTGTGTCATCCCTGACGTCTGTCGTAATTTTTGCGACAAGGTCCAATTCTATCCATTGCAGTTAGCAGTGATGATACGTAGATTCCGTCGGCACGATATTCCGGTCCGTTAGGACCGGCGCCAGCCGTTTTTCTGGGGGATATTACCGTGGCTGTGGCTGATCATCTCACGTCAATCCTCGACGCGTTGACATCGCATCTGTGCGTGCTTGATGGGCACGGTGTGATTGTCTTCGCAAATACGGCTTGGCGTGAATTCGCCGACAAGAATCCGCCCGCACCTGAGAACTATGCAATCGGAAAGAATTATCTGTCGGTGTGCGATCGGGCAACCGGAGAGAATTCCAGCGAGGCACAACCGTTTGCCGAGGGTATTCGGGATGTCTTACGGGGGAACACCAGCTGCTTCGAATTAGAGTATCCCTGTCACGCTCCGGGAACAGTCCGATGGTTCGTCGGCCGGGTCGCCCCATTGCCTCACGGGACCGACAGATGGATCGTCATTACCCACACCGACGTCACCGTTCATCACTTTGTCGATGAGGCTCTTCGCGAGAGCGAACGGCGCAACCGCATCCTGCTTGAGGCGATTCCGGACCTGATGTTTGTTGTTGATAGTGAGGGCACCTTCCACGATTTCCATGCCCCCCACGATGGTCTGCTTGCAGTTCCATCCGATCTGCTCATCGGCTCCCGCATCGACGACATGGAGGCACCACAAGAAACCCGTGACCTCCTGCGGTGGACAAGCCAGAAAGCCATAACGACCAGATCCACACAGATCTGCAGATACACCCTCCGCGTCCCGATAGGTGTGCGCCATTTTGAGGCGCGTTTTGTTCCCCTGAACCACACATCCGCGCTTGCCATCGCACGCGACATCACCGAGACGCAGAGAATCGAACAGGAGCTCCGCGAGAGCGAGGAACTCTATCGCGAGACCGTCTCGAACATTTCTGACGCGGTGTTTCTGACGGACGAGGAATCTCGGTTTGTCCTCGTCTGCTCGAATGTCACAGCGGTTTTGGGGTACACGGTGGATGAAATGTATGCGATGGGATCCTTGCGGACAGTGCTTGGACCAACGATACCCATCCCCGTGGATGTTTCGTCTGAACTGCACGATCTGGAATGGTCGATCGTCGACAAAGCCGGGCATTCGCATGACCTGCTCGTACACGTGAAGCGCGTCCGCATCCGCAATGCTACGAGGCTGTACACCTGCCGTGACGTCACCCTGTCCCGCAAAGCAGAGATGGAAATACGGGATGCCGAACGGCGGTACAGAACTCTTTTTGAGAACTCCGGAACCGGCATTGTGATCATCGACCGCGACGGCATCTATCAGATGGCCAACAAGCAAGGTGCTGCGGTCATGGCTTCCAGGCCGGAAGACGTCGTGGGGAAATCCATCCGTGATTTCTTCCCTTTAGACATTGCCAACCAGTACATAGAGCAGAATCGCGACATCATCGATTCGGGGATCGGCAAGGATTATGAGGCCTCCTTCCCCATGGGATCACTCATTAGAACGTTTCTCATTACTGACCGATGCATAGCCGATGAACACGGACGCGGCATTGCCCTTCAGAGCTGCAGCATCGAGATTTCTGACCGGAAGAGAATTGAGGAAGAGTTCCTTGCAAGCGAAAACCGATTCAGGGCTATATTCGAGCATTCGTTTATTGGACTTTCCCTCGTGACAATGGACGGCAAAGAGATTCACAATCGTACAGCGACCGCGATGCTCGGCTATACCCAGGACGAAATGCGCAATTACACGTGGCGGGATTACACGCATCCCGAAGACATTCCGGACATCGAACAGGCCATCGAGCGTTTGGTGCACAACGATGCGCCCACATTCAGAATACCACAGCGACTTCTCCACAAGAACGGTGGCACCATTTGGGCGGAATCGAGCTGCGCTTTGATCCGGGACAAGTGGGGCAATCCGCTCTATTTCGTCACGGCGATGCTTGACATGACGGAATTGCGAACCACCCAGGAGAATTTGCATGCGTTGGCAGGGCACCTGCAATCCGCCCGTGAAGAGGAGCGTCAATATGTCGCCAGGGAGATTCACGATCATTTCAGCCAGGTCCTTTCGGCGCTGAAGATTGATCTTACGCTCATGATGAAAGACATCCAACAACACGACGAGAGCGGGCTATGCATCCGGATCGCCCAGCAGCTTGAGTCGTTCGATGCATCATTGGAGACCATCATCATTGAATTGCGGCATCTGGTGACCGGCCTGCGGCCGGAGATCCTCGAGACGCTCGGCATTCT
>PMCM01000193.1 GCA_003154155.1 Ignavibacteriota bacterium
GCAACCATGCGCTTCAGGAGCGGACACGGGCGGTATTTGGGATCTCCGAAACCCTCGTGCAACACATTCATGATCGCCAGACATACGTCCAACCCGATGAGATCCGCAAGCGCGAGCGGGCCCATNNCGGGTGGTTCATCCCCAGCTTCATGACCGTGTCGACCGCCGCCGGGCTCGCCACGCCCTCCATCACCGCAAACATCGCCTCATTCAACATCGGCATCAGGATCCGGTTGGCCACGAACCCTGGGTAGTCCATGACTTCCACAGGAGTCTTCTCCAGCCGGTCACACAGGACTTTGACGAACTGAACAGTCGCCGTTGACGTAGCATGCCCACGTATCACTTCCACCAGCGGCATGAGCGGCACCGGGTTCATAAAGTGCATGCCGATCACCCTGTCGGGCCGCCGGGTGGCGGCTGCAATCGCTGTGATGGAGATCGAAGAAGTGTTGGTCGCCAGCACAACCTCCGGGGCACAGAGCGTGTCGAGTTCCCGGAAGAGAGCCGTCTTCAATGACAGGTCTTCGGAAATGGCCTCTACAACGATATCAGCGTCGATCAGCGCATCGCGGATATTTGTGAACGCGGCGATGCGGCTGAGCGTCTCTTCCTTCGTGGCTGTGGCTATCGTGTTTTTCGCAACCATGCGGTCCAGGTTCGCCGCGATGGTCGTGAGCGCCCGGTCAAGGAGTTCCCCCTGGAGATCGGCCAATGCCGCGGCGAACCCGTGCTGTGCGCACACGTGGGCGATACCGCTGCCCATCGTGCCTGCGCCGATGACCGCCACTTTCTTGAGTGTCATGAACCTGCCGCTCCCGTCTAGGCCCTGTTACCGTTCAATGATGACGCCGCTGGCCTCACCTCCGCCGATACACAGCGCGGCGAGACCCCTGTGGAGATTCCGGCGTTCCAAAGCGTACAGCAACGTCACAAGCACACGCGCACCGCTTGCGCCGATAGGATGGCCCAGCGCGATGGCGCCCCCGTGGATATTAACCTTGGCAACATCCAAACCTGCGATTTTGTTCACCGCAAGCGCGACAACGGCAAAGGCTTCGTTGATCTCGAAAAGATCTATCTCCTCCCTTGTGCGCCCCGTCTTCCGAAGAAGCTTCTCGATCACATCCGCAGGCGCGGTCGTAAACCATTCAGGCGCCTTTGCATAAGACGCCTGTCCGACAAGCGTGGCCTGGGGTTTCACGTTCAGCTCCCGTGCCCTGGTGGCGGAAAGCACGACCATGGCAGCGGCACCGTCGCTGATTTTGGAGGAGTTTGCGGCGGTAATCGTCCCGTCGGGGATGAACGCGGGCTTTAACGCAGGAATCTTCTCGAATACCGCTTTTCGCACATCCTCGTCCTCGGTGACCCTGAGCGTGTCTCCCTTTCTCCCCTTGATCTCCACGGGCACGATTTCCGCTTCAAAAGCTCCGGAACGCTGGGCCTCCTGCGCCCGCCGGTAGCTGAGAATGGCAAAATCATCCTGGGCCTGCCGCGGAACGGCACATTCGCTCGCGCACAGTTCTCCGGCATTGCCCATCAAATAGTTGTGGTAGACATCCAGCAATCCGTCCTTCACCAGCGCATCAGCCAGCTCCGTGTTGCCCATGCGGAGCCCCGCACGCGCTTTATCGAGGAGGAACGGGGCATTCGACATGCTCTCCATGCCCCCAGCCACCACGACATCCGCATCCCCCGCCCGGATCGCCTGTGCTGCCAGCATGACCGCTTTCAGGCCCGACCCGCAGACCTTGTTGACCGTGAGGCACTCCGTGGATTGGGGAAGTCCGGCGAACAAAGCGGCCTGCCGGGCAGGAGCCTGACCGACCCCCGCAGTGATCACGTTCCCCATGATCACCTCCTGCACGTCACCCGGACTGACGCCGGCCCTCCGCAGCGCTTCCTGAATCACCACCGCGCCGAGACGCGGGGCAGGGAGCGCACTGAGAGATCCCAGAAAGCCGCCGATCGGCGAACGGCACGCACCGGCAATGACGACGTCGTCCATCGCTTCTCCTTCAATTGACATGCGGGGGAACTCCCCCGTGCAAATAGTAAGTAATTGACACATGAAAGGGAAGAGGCAAGGAAGGGGCCAGAAACGGAACATGTCATCCGGGGCATCTTCCATGACCCTGAATGACATGTTCGCAGTACTGCATGTTGCGCTGCCGGAGCTAGCGCCGTCCCAACAATCTTATGTTAACAACAAGCTGGGATGCGCCTTGTTGGGACGGGCACTGTGTCCCTTTGTTGAAAGCAAAAGGCAAAATGAAGGGACCTAGCTGCTCATTGACCGGAGGAATTCCTTGTTGGACTTCGTTCCGCGCATCTTTTCAAGCATGAACTCCATGCCCTCCACCGTGTTCATTTCGGCCAGAATCTTCCGGAGTATCCAGATGCGGTTCAGATCATCGGCATCGATCAGCAATTCTTCTTTACGCGTGCCGGAACGATTCACGTCCATGGCCGGGAAGATGCGCCGGTCGCTCAACTTGCGGTCGAGCACGATTTCCATATTGCCGGTGCCCTTGAACTCTTCAAAAATCACCTCGTCCATCCGGCTGCCGGTCTCGATCAGCGCAGTGGCAACAATGGTCAGGCTTCCGCCCTCTTCGATGTTTCGTGCCGCCCCGAAGAACCGTTTGGGCTTGTGCAGTGCATTTGCGTCGACGCCGCCTGACAGGATCTTGCCCGAGTGCGGGACAACGGTATTATGCGCCCGCGCCAGACGCGTGATGCTGTCGAGCAGAATCACGACATCCCGCTTCGCCTCGACAAGACGCTTCGACTTCTCCAGCACCATGTCGGCCACCTGCACGTGACGTTCGGGAGGTTCGTCAAACGTGGAGCTGACGACCTCCGCATTCACGGAGCGCTCCATGTCGGTGACTTCTTCCGGACGTTCATCGATCAGCAGGACGATCAGCTTGACTTCGGGATGATTCCGCGTGACGCTGTTGGCAATCTTCTGCAGCATGATCGTCTTGCCGGCTTTGGGCGGCGAGACAATCATGCCGCGTTGCCCCTTGCCGATAGGCGTGAGAAGATCCATGATGCGCATGGAGTATTCGCCGGGAGCGGTTTCAAGCTTCAGACCTGAATTTGCGTAGAGGGGGGTGAGGTTGTCAAACAGCACACGTTCACGGATCGAATCGGGATTCTCATCGTTGACCGCCTCAACACGCAAAAGAGCGAAGAACCTCTCCCCCTCCTTCGGCGGACGAACCTGCCCGCTGACGGAATCGCCGGTGCGAAGATTGAATTTCTTGATCTGTGACGGGGAGACATAGATGTCGTCGGGCGACGGCAGGTAGTTGTAGTCCACCGAGCGAAGGAAACCGTACCCGTCGGGCAAAACTTCGAGAACCCCACGGCTGAAACTCAGCCCCCCCTGCTCTGTTTGCGCTTCAAGGATTTTGAAGATCAACTCTTGTTTGCGCAGGTCGCTGTAACCGGAAATGTTAAGTTCCTTGGCGATCTGGTTGAGCTCGACAATCTTCTTCGACTTGAGCTCCGAAATGTCCATTGCCATGGATGAATAGCCTCTCTGGAGGTTAGGAATAGTATTGCATGATGGCAGCCCCTGATACTGCTAACACAGGTCGATCAGCCGCGGGATAGAATTTAAGGTCAGTAGGTTGGACGAGTCACTGAATGAACAGATGTGAATTACAGGCGGTGATGCAACTTTCTCTTGTGTCGTCATAATAGCGTATTTCTTCTTATTTGTCAAGCCTTTTTCTGAAGGATCGGGAGGACTTCACCGACAAGAAAATGTGATCCGGCTACAAGGAGACGCCATTGTGACTTCGGGTAGTCGCGCCGGATGCGCCGGATGGCAAGTGTGATCCCCTCCCTGACACCGCCAGCATCGACCGCCATGATCCCCCGTTCTGTCGCAATTCGTGCAATTTGCCTCCCATCCCGCATTCGTTGTGCCGCCGGACGCACTGCGATCACCTCGCGGGCGACTCGCCTCAGCTCCTCCAATACGCCTGCGGCGTCTTTATCGAGAACGATGCCAAAAACGGCGATTGGGAATATGTCGCCGGATTGCGCAAGGGCATCCGCCAAAACCCTCATGCCGTCAGGGTTATGCGCAACGTCAAGCGTGACCCGCACACCCCGGTACTTCACAGTCTGCAGACGCCCGCCGAGACCCGTATTCCGGCGGACCCGGCGCAATCCCCGCTCAATCGAGCCGCCGGACACCCGTTCCACCGCATCGCTCCCGGCGGCTGCCGCAAGCGCCGTTAGGGCGAGCGCCGCATTCGTGACCTGATGTTCCCCCGCATGCCCCAGCAGCACCGGATGCAGCTTCCACGGAAGCCCTCCAAACCTGACGATGGCATGACCTGCCCTGCTTCCAACCACCCGGGCGGCGGTAATGTCCCAAACGTGACGGAACGGGCTCTTCTTCGCACGTGCAACGGCACGCAGTTCCCGAAGCGCATCATGCGAGACTGACGCAGTCACCACGGGCACTCCCGGCTTGATGATGCCGGCTTTCTCGCCGGCGATGGCGGCAACGGTCGGTCCGAGATACTCGGTGTGGTCCAGCGCCACGTTCGTGATCACGCTGACGAGGGGCGTGAGAACATTGGTCGCATCCAGCCTCCCCCCCAGGCCCGTTTCAATCACGCCGATGTCGATCCTCTCATCGGCGAAGTACCTGAAGGCAATCGCGGTAGTGGCCTCGAAAAACGTCGCACGGGTCTTCTCAATCGCGGGGCGAAGTTCCCTGACGTAGTGAACGAGCCGGCGTTCCTCGATCTCCACGCCGTTGATTCTGACGCGTTCGGTGAACCTGATCAGATGCGGAGAGGTGTAGAGACCCGTGCGGCAGCCCGATTCCTGCAATATCGAGGCAAGAAACGACGCGGTCGATCCCTTGCCGTTGGTGCCCGCGATGTGAATGGATGGAAATGCCAGCTCGGGGTGACCGCATGCCGCAAGTAACGAGCGGATGTTCCGCAGACCGTACTTGATGCCGCGGTACTGCAGACCGTACAAATAGGCAACCGTGCTGCGGTAGTCGCTTCCGGCCCCGGTCACAACCAGCTCTCCAGCACCGAGACCCCCCCCTGTGTATCCAGGGTGCCGACGAGTTTGCCGACATCATCAATACCCTGGGTCGTGCACCACGTGGCAATGCCTTCGGCGACATGCACCCCGGCAGCAGGGTCGATGAAATTCGCGGTCCCCACCTGCACGGCTGTCGCTCCGGCCAGGAAGAACTCAATCGCATCTGACGGCGTGGAAATACCGCCGATGCCGATCACGGGAATATGTACCGACCGGGCGGTCTCGTACACCTTCGCCAGCGCGACGGGCTTGATGGCGGGCCCGGAAAGTCCGCCGGTGACGGTGGAAAGAAGCGGCTTGCGTGTGCGGATATCGATGGCCATGCCGATCAGTGTGTTGATCACCGACACCGCGTCTGCGCCCTCATCCTGGACAGCCCGCGCGAACGTGGAGATCTGCGCAACATTGGGTGTCAATTTGAGGATGAGCGGTTTCCGTGTCCTCGCACGCAGCCGCCGCGTGATACCCGCCGTCATCGCGCAGTCGGTGCCGAAATTCAATCCCCCTTCTTTCACGTTCGGGCACGAAACGTTGATCTCGTACGCGTGAGCCCCTCCCGCTTCTTCGAGGAGATCCAGGACCGCGCAATATTCATCCACGCTGCTCGCCGCGATGTTCGCCACGACCGTAATATCCAGCGCGCGCAACCGGGGGAGCTTCTCCGCGATGAAGCGATGGACGCCGATGTTGGCGAGACCAATGGAATTCAACATCCCGCCGGACGTTTCCACGATGCGGGGTGGCGGATTGCCGTCGCGCGGCTTGAGTGAAAGGGATTTTGTCACGATCCCTCCCAGCCGCTGCACGTCCACGAGATCGGTGCACTCATCCCCGTACCCGAATGTGCCCGAGGCTGCGAGTACGCGGTTCTTAAAGTGCACGCCGGCGATGTGAAATTCCGTGCGAACCATTTCAGATCACTATGTCCCTGGTATTGAACACCGGTCCATCCTTGCACATCAAAGCATATGTGCGGAGCTGGCCGGTCAGCTCCACCGGGCACCCCTGGCAGATGCCGATGCCGCACGCCATTTGCCCCTCCAGCGATACTTCGCACTCCAGCGCGCGCGTACGCGCAAACTCAGCAAGCGCCCGCAGCATCGGCGTCGGACCGCATCCGAAGAGGCGCGCGTCTTCGTGCGCTCCCACTGGCAGGTACTGCGCCGCAAGATCCACGACGGTGCCGTGCAACCCCCGTGTGCCGTCATCGGTGGCCACATGCACGTTCTCCAGATGCGTTTCGACAAGCTGCCCCGCTGTGCGCGCGCCGAGGAGTGTGACTACCCGCTTACCCGCCTTTTGCAGCGCAGCCGTGGCAATGGGAAGCGGCGCAACCCCCAGTCCTCCACCGATAAGGACGGCCGTCTGATACCGGGGGTCGTCCAGGTGAAAGCCCGCCCCGAGCGGGCCGATAATATCAAGGAACCCTCCGGGCTGGGCCAGGGAAAGTGCCGCGGTCCCTTTGCCTACCCGCTGGAAAATCACCTCCACGGCATCACCTTCAGTCCGGTACACGCTGAACGGACGCCGGAGCAGCGGCTGCAGGCTGTCCCCGGTCAGGATGTTGACGAACTGTCCGGGCCTCACTGCCGCCGCCAGATCCGGGGCATGAAACGCCAGGACGTACACGTTGGGAGCAACGGAGGTGACATGAAGGACACGTGCAAGAATATGCAGCATCAACGGAGCACTCTGTCGTCGGGGATCTCGATGGGGGTATCGGTTTTCTCTGCCCCGGGGTTCGGCTTCGCCCGCCGCCGCTTGTTCATCCCCTCCTCGTCGGGAATTACCGGGACTTTTTCCGGTTGCTTCCCCTGGGGCGCGACCGCGGTCGTGTCGGGCTTCTTCGGCGCAAGCGCCGCCTGGCGGGCAGCCTGCATTTCCGTGATCCTGGGCTGCACGCGCAGGGCATAGACGGTGCCGGGATACATGGCGACGAGACGTTCATAATTCGCCGCCGCGCTGTCCATCTGCTGCACCTGGTACTCGTACGACCATGCGACGGCATACTGGGCGCGCGGGGCAAAGACGGATGACGGGGACCGGCGCACAATCGCTCTGAACGAGTCGATCGCAGCGGCTCCCATGCCCTGCTGCAACAACGCGGTCGCGTTCGTGTAGCTGATCTCCAACGGATCCTGCGCCTTCACCGTAGGGGGCAATCCAAGTATCCGCTTGGCTTCCTCAGCAAACGGGGATCCCGGGAAGCGGACAATGAGATCGCGGTAGAGCGAGTCGACGGTTGCGCGCGAGCCTGTTGAATCTTCGCTCTCTATGCGCGCGAGGACGTACAAAGCACGGGGCACGGCACGATACCCGGGATATTCCCCAAGCAATCGGTGGTACCAGAAACGCGCAGAATCAGGGAGCCCTATGGTTGCGTAAAACAGGCCTGCGATATCATCCATGCGGCCGGCAAGCCGTGCGTTGATGGTGTCAAGTGACATCGGCGGCGCCACCGGAAGACGGGGCCGAGTCGTATCCATCCGCCCGGCCACCAGAGAATCGGCCTTCACGACGGCTTTGGGTGCGGGGAGCGTATCCTTCCGGACCGGAAGAGAATCTTGCCGCGCCGCAAGCGTGTCAGGCGGATGAAGCGCCGCGTACCGCATGCTATCAAGCTTGATAATATCGTTGCGGTAGGTGACATACCGGGCCAGGTAATCGGCACGCCGCACGATCTGCACTCTTGAGGCGGCGGTGTTCACCGCCTGGCGCCCGCGGTCGTACACCGCCCGTGCAGAATCATACTGCATCAACACCGTCTCGTAGAGCATGCCGAGCGCGAGGTTGGCATCAGCCGCCGGCTCCGTGCGCGCCCACGCGGTATCGACAAAGGCATATTGGGATAGTGCACTCAGGACATCGCCGCGGTCACGCGCAACATTGCCGAGTTCAAGATCGATTTCGCCGTACGACTCGCGGTAGTTCGAGTTGGCGCGAAGCGCGAGCAGGGCCTGGTGCGCATCTTCGAATTTGTGCTGGCGATCAAGCACCCGTGCCATCCCGATGCGGGCACGGTATTCGCCGAGATATGACTTGCTCAGGGAGAACGCCTTCCCGTACGCTGCCAGGGCATTCCCAAAGTCCCGTTCCTGGGCGTACATTTCCGCCACTTTCATCAACGCCTGCGCACGCTTTTCCGACGAGTCGCCGAATTCCCCCACGCGCGCATAGTACTCGCGCGCCTTCGCATACGCTTTGTCGTCAAGAGCCATCTGACCCAGCACGAGGGAGGCTTCCGCGGTGATTCTGTCGTTCCCGTCCGCTGTCGCTTTGTCCAGCGTCTGTTGCGCTGTCTTTGTGGCGTTGTCCCGGTCGCCGGCCTTGTAATACGCAAACGACATAAGCACCTGGGCATCCGGCACGAGACTGCTCTTCGGGTATCCGTCAATCAGTTCTTTGAACTTACGCTCCGCCTTCTGGAACTCATTCTGATAGTAGTAGGAGCGTCCGATCATCATCAGGGCATCGTCAACCAGGCTGGCATCGGGGTGATACTGAAGCAGCTTGGAGCATTTTTCAATGACCGAGGTGAACTTCGTCTTGGCGGTCGCGCTGATGTTCATCGTCACAAGCATGTTCCTGCCGGTTTCCTTGGTCTCCGGCATCGACCAGACGTCTTCGACCGCCTCGGCATAGTCATGCTGGGCGTTGTAATAGGTGTTGAAATAGGCCGAGAAATAATCCCAGACGCTGCAGGAGGGGAACAGCACGAGGGCCAGGAGAGCGGCAACAAAGGGGATACGACGATATGCAACAGTCCGCACGTTGTACTCCAGATCACACAGAGGTCATTTCAACATAGCGAAACCCGCAGGGAAAGTCAATCATTAAACCTCCGCCCCCCTCCGCGGTCTAATACGTAACGAACGCGCGCACACATCATCACCACTCAGAAGGAGCACCAATGAAAAAACTTCAGGCACTGTTGCTCATGCTCGGCATAGCCGGCATGGCATTTGCGCAGCCCGGCCCGGGAATGGGGGAAGGCATGGAACGTCACCCCGGCGACGGAAAAGAACCCATGCACGGCCGCCAGAATATCATGGCAAAGCTGAACCTCACCGACGATCAGCAAAGCCAGATGCACAAACTCCGCATAGACCTCCAGAAGAAACAGGCGATCGTGCAATCCAAGATCCGCCTTGCGCGCCTGGATATCGAAGAGCTCTTCATGGCGGCAACGCCGGACAAGGGAGCGATCGAGAAGAAGATGAAGGAGGTCTCTGATCTCCAGTACCAGGAGAAGCTCAACGGACTTGACCACATGTTCGCCGTGAAAGCCATCCTGACGCCGGAACAGCAGAAGCTCTGGAAGGATCACATGCGGGAAGGCGGCCCGGAAGTCCGCGAACGGTTCATGGAACGCATGAGAGAGGATCGCTAGACATCTGCCGGTCCGGCGTCCGGGGAACGGCGCATAACCGGCAGGAAGCAACAAAGCAGGGAGCGTGCGTACGCTCCCTGCTTCTTCATGGTCCCGCGCGGCCCCGGCACAGGGTAGTTACTTCTTGATCACAAGCTCCTGACCGGCAATGATTTTGTTTCGTCCGAGATCGTTCCATTCCTTCAATTCGGACGGCGACACTTCAAACGCCTTGGCAATATCCCAGAGCGTATCGCCCTTCTTCACGACATACACCACAGTCTTGTTGTCACCCTTTTTCCGCACAGCCACGGTCTTGCTGTCCGGTGTGACCAGCCGGACATTCTCCGCGCTTTTGTGAATCACCAGCCGCTGTCCGCTCCTGATCCTGGATGACTTGAGCCTGTTCCAGTGCTTCAGCTGCTCGACCGTGACGCCATGGTCATCCGCGATGGACAGCAGCGTCTCGCCTGATTTTACTTTGTAACTGTCGCCTGCCTCAGCGAAGCCCTCGTCGGCGGCTGCCGGACTCTTGCGCACCTGCGCCTCTTTTTCCGCAAAAGTGAGATTGTCGATCTCTTTGTACGCTGCGGCGTTCTTCTCCGGCACGTAGATCTCGAGCGTCTCGCCCGCCCGGATATGGCTTCCGTAGGCGACATCATTCCAGTTGCGGATATCCGCGGCGCGGCAATTATACCATTCGGCGATGTGGCCGATGGTGTCCCCTTTTTTCACGGTGTAGAGTATGCGCTTCGTCCCTTTCGGCTGATCGGGCGAGCGACGGCTGGCATGGGCAAGCGCCCGCGCCACCCGCGAATGATCCACCGAACGCCGTGCATGGTCCCGCGCCGCTTCCATCTTCGCCGATGCCGCCACGAGTGAGGCAAACCGGTCCGAACCGCGCGGCACAGGAATGACGATCTGTTTGCCGACGGAAAGACGTCTGGTCGACGTCCTGCGATTCGTTTCTTTCATCACTTCCAGTGATATGCCATAGCGGCTCGCGATGCCGGCCAGCGTCTCGCCTTTGCGGATCGTGTGAACGATCCAGTCGCGCTTTGCGCTTGCGGGCACCGCCGCGTACTTCGCGCGGAACACGTCCGCCCTGCCCGGAGGTATCCGGAGGGTGTATTCCTTCATACCCGGAGGCGTGCACCATTGGACGAGTTCCGGGTTCAGGTCGCGCAGGGTCTCCACATCCGTTCCCGCGCATTCCGCGAGAAGGTCAAAGTCGATGCCGTCCTCCACGCTCACCGAGTCGTAGGCGAACGGCGCAAGGGGCGTCACCCCGTCGAAGCCGTACCGCGTCGGATTCAGGGCTATGAGCGTCACGGCAATATACTGCGGCACGTAGTTTCTGGTTTCGCGCGGCAGCCGGCGGCGCATTTCCCAGAAATCGGTGGAGCCGGTCCGCCGTATGCCGGAGTACACGCGCCCCGCACCAGAATTGTAAGCGGAGAGCACCAGGTACCAGTCGCCGAACTCCTCGTACAGATCGTGCAGGTGGCGCGCCGCGGCCCGGGTCGCCTTTTCGAAGTCTTTCCGCTCATCGAGAAAATAGGACGTACGCAGCCCGTACAGCCGTCCCGTGCCCTTCATAAACTGCCACATCCCGACGGCACGCGCCCACGAGCGCGCATTGGGATTCACACCGCTCTCCGGCATGGAGAGGAACACGAGCTCTTCCGGCACCTGTTCTTCCCGGAGGATCTGACGCATGCGGGGAAAGTATCTGCCTGCATTCGTGAGCCAGCGTTCCATATGCACGCGGCCGCGACCGAGGAAAAAGGAGAGGTTCCGTTCCACCAGGGAATTCATCACCAGCGGAATGGTGGTTCCTTCGACAATCGTATGCTGAGGACCGAGAGCGGCCGTGTCGGGGATGTCGACAAACTGATTCAACTTCTCGCGAAGGGCGAAGATCGACGATTCGGGTCCGAGGCTGTCGATCCGGGCGATGTACTTCTCGTAGTCTTCGATGACCGCTTTGCTCAGGTCGGAGAAGTCCTTGTTCGACTCGATGTCGGGGATAACGGCCAGCTCATCGAGCAACGAGATGGCTTCTTCGAACTGGACAACCGATCGGAGCGAGTCCCCCATCGCAGCAGCCGAGCTTGCCGACAGATAGTGTTGCCGTGCGGTCTCCAGCATTGAGCCGATCAGAGAATCGCCGGGCACACCTTCATCCGCGAACGCTGAGGATGTGTCGGGTTGCAGGTCGAGTGGCACCGGTGCAGCGGGAAGCGTATCGGGAAGCGACTGCACAGCCATACGGGGAACGAGATCTTCCGCCGACTGCTGAGAAGCACAACCGATCATGACCAGGGCCGCAGCAGCGGCAACTAAGATCTCAATTCGCATCATGCACCTTTCTCTTCAGTTCCAACATCCACTGCACCATGCACGAAAGCCAGTACAGCACATACTATATAATACGCCTTGTAAAACTGAGTGTCAAGAAAAGAGGCACAGGAATTGGACAAAAAGTGGATTCGGTGGTTCCGTCTCTCCCGGATCTACGCGGGGGAACGTACGGCAGGGACGGAAATTGACGGTACGCCTACAGCGGAATGTTGCCGTGCTTCTTTCGCGGGTTGACATCGACCTTGGAGTCGAGCAGCTTGAGTGCGCGAATCAGCCGGGGGCGGGTGTCGTGCGGCTCGATGATGGCGTCGATGTATCCCCTGCTCGCTGCAAGATAGGGATGGGCAAACTTCTCCCGGTACTCGCGCTCCCGTTCTGCGAGCGCTTTCGCAGGGTCGGGCGACGATTCGATTTCCTTCCTGAAAATGATCTCCGCCGCTCCCTTGGGCCCCATGACCGCAATCTCGGCCATCGGCCACGCGAAGTTCATGTCGCCCCGGATGTGCTTGGAGTTCATCACGTCGTACGCGCCGCCGTATGCCTTGCGCGTGATGACCGTGAGCCGGGGAACCGTGGCTTCGCAGAACGCATAGAGCAGCTTTGCGCCGTTGGTGATGATGCCGCGCCACTCCTGGTCCGTCCCCGGCATGAAGCCCGGCACGTCTTCGAACACCACCAGCGGAATGTTGAAGGCATCGCAGAACCGGACAAAGCGGGCCCCCTTCTTCGAGGCGTCGATGTCCAGCACACCTGCGAGCACCGAGGGCTGGTTGGCAACGATCCCGACCGACCGTCCCCCCAGACGCGCAAAGCCTACCACGATGTTCCGGGCAAAATGGGCATGGACCTCAACGAAGCTTCCGTTGTCCACGACACGCCGGATGACCTCCGTGATGTCATACGGCTTGTTAGGGCTGTCGGGAATGATGTCATCCAGGCTCATGTCCTTCCGGCCCGGATCATCCTGCACCGGAGCCGCCGGAGGCTCTTCCAGGTTGTTCGACGGCAGGTAGCGGAGCAGTGCGCGGATGGATTGCAGACACTCCGCTTCGGTCTCGCAGGCGAAATGTGCGACGCCGCTGCGCGTGGCGTGGGTCAGTGCGCCGCCGAGCTCTTCCGCAGTGATGCTCTCCTGCGTGACGGTCTTCACCACGTTCGGCCCGGTCACGAACATGTAGCTCGTATTCTTCACCATGAAGACGAAATCGGTGATTGCCGGCGAGTAGACCGCCCCCCCGGCACAGGGTCCGAGCACCGCGGAGATCTGCGGGACCACACCCGAGGCCAGGGTGTTCCGGAGAAAGATTTCCGCGTACCCGCCCAGGCTCACGACCCCTTCCTGAATGCGCGCGCCGCCGGAATCGTTCAGACCGATCACTGGACAGCCGATCTTCATCGCAAGATCCATGATCTTCACGATTTTTTCCGCATGCGCCTCCGACAACGATCCGCCAAAGACGGTAAAATCCTGGCTGAACACGCACACGATGCGGCCGTCAATGGTGCCTGTCCCCGTCACCACACCGTCGCCGGGGTATTTCAGTTTATCGATGCCGAAGTCCGTCGAGCGATGCTCGACAAACATATCCACTTCGTCGAAGCTGCCTTCATCCAGCAGGAGGTCGAGCCGCTCGCGTGCGGTCAGTTTCCCCTTCCGGTGCTGATCCTCGATGCGCTGTTCGCCGCCGCCCTGGAGGGCGCGGGCCTGGAGCTCGCGGAGACGATCGATGGCGTGGGTTGACATGGTAGTTATCCGGCTCTCAATCGTGCGAATTTGAGGAGTAGTTTCTTGCGGCCGACACTTTCAAACTCCACAACCGCCCGCGCATCCTCGCCGCGGCCGTCCAGTACGACAATGCGCCCCTTGCCGAATGTCTCGTGCTGCACACGCATCCCCACCTTGAGCTGGCATTCGTCCTGCGAATGGTTCTCGTAGTCCGGCATGGGATCGGCGGAGAAGCCGTCGGTTTCACGCTGCCTTGGCTCGGGTGGGCGGTGAATCGACCGCTGCACGGTGAAGCCAGGTGCCCCCGTTCCGCCGTCGAAGCGCCGGCCCGGTACCGGTCGCTCCGGCACCGTCATGAATGCCGTGTCGATCTCGTCCACAAACCGGGAGCGGAGCGACGAGAGGACTTCACCCTGATGATACCGGCTGCGCGCGTACGAGAGATACAGCTGGTGCTGGGCCCGCGTCATGCCCACGTACAACAGTCGGCGCTCCTCCTCGATCTCCTCCCTGGTGTCGAGCGCAAGGGAAATCGGCAGAAGCCCTTCCTCCAGCCCGGTAATTAGCACCACGGGAAACTCCAGCCCCTTCGCCGCATGGAGCGTCATGAGTGTTACCGCATTCCGGCCAAACTCCGCCATATCCACGTCGGAAACAAGGGAGACCTCCGACAGGAAATCCTCCAGAGTCGATTGAGGATGCTGATCGGTGAATTCCGCCAGTGCTGAAACCAACTCCTGCACGTTGTCCCGGCGTGCCAGCGACTCGGGGGTGTTTTCCTCCTTCAGCAGACGGAGAATCCCGGTCTCGTCCACCAGCGCACGTGCAAGCTCATTCGCCGACATGGTGGCTTTCAGGGCGATATATTTCTGCAGCATCGTGGAGAGCTGGCGGACCGATCGCAGTGTCCGCTCGGCCAGCAGCCCTTCCAGGTCGGCGGAGGCGAGCGCATCCAGGATGGAGATCTTCCTGCCGGCCGCCACCGATCTGATCCGCTGCACGGTCGTGTCGCCGATCGCACGCGCCGGGACATTGATGATCCGCAGCAGGCTCTCGTCATCTTTCGGATTCGCCAGCACGCGCAGGTAGGACAGCACGTCCTTGATTTCCTTGCGCCGGTAAAACGCTACTCCGCCCACGATCACATACGGTACCGCCGCCCGGCGAAGCGCGTCTTCGATGGTCCGCGATTGCGCGTTGGTGCGGTACAGCACGGCAAAGTCATTCAACCCGAGCTTCCTCTTCCGGATCTCTTCCTGGATATGGACCACGATCCGCCGGGCCTCTTCACGGTCGTCGTCGCTGACCTCCAGGACCACCGGATCACCTTCGGCGTTGCCGGTCCAGAGCTTCTTGGCGATGCGGTTGACGTTGTTGCGGATGAGTGAATCGGCCGCGCCGAGGATCGTCTTGGTGGAGCGGTAGTTCTGTTCCAGCCGATACACCCGGCATTCCGGATAGTCCTTTTCGAATTCGAGGATGTTCCGGATATCCGCCCCACGGAACGCGTAAATGCTCTGCGCATCGTCGCCGACGACACAGATATTCTTCAGCTGGGCGGCAAGTTCGCGCAGCAGCAGGTACTGCACGCGGTTGGTGTCCTGGTACTCGTCCACCAGTATATACTCGAACCGCAGCTGGTACCGCTGCAAGACGTCATGATGGCGATGGAACAGCTGCAGCGGCTTCAGGAGGAGGTCGTCGAAGTCCATGGCGTTGTTCCGGAGCAAACGCTTTTCATACTCCTCGAAGATGTCACCGGCACGCTGCGCGGCGATGTCGTGCGCCCCCTTCCGGTAGTCGGCCGGCGACACCATGGAATTCTTGGCCATGCTGATGCGGCTGCGGATGCCCGCAGGGGGAAACTGCTGTTGCGGCACCCCGAGATCATTCATGATGGTCTTGATCAGCGATTGCGAATCATCCGTATCGTAAATGGAAAACGTGCGGCTGTACCCGATCCGCTCGCTCTCCATCCGGAGGATCCGCGCAAAGGTCGAATGAAATGTACCCATCCAGATTGCACGGCTTGCAGGACCGACAAGCTCGGCGATCCGGTTCTTCATTTCATTCGCCGCCTTGTTCGTGAACGTCAGTGCAAGAACACTGTCGGGCCGGACACCCTGTTGCAGCAGGTATGCGGTACGATACGTGAGCACGCGTGTCTTGCCGCTCCCGGCCCCTGCGACAATCATCACCGGGCCTTTGGTGGCACACACAGCTTCTCGTTGTACGTCGTTGAGTTGTTGCAGAAATGACATGCAGCATGATAAGGAAAAAGCATCCGGAAGGCAACGCGCGGCGGGAAAGCGGATCAGATCATCAACGCCCCTTCAAGCTTGAGCAGAAACTCTTTTGTCTTGACGCCACTCGCGTACCCGACGAGCGAACCGTCCGTGCCCAGCACGCGGTGGCACGGTACGATGATCGGCACCGGGTTGGCCGCATTCGCGCGGCCGACCGCCTGGAATCCCCTGCTCGTACCGAGCCGCTTGGCAAGCTGCTTGTAGCTGATCGTTGTACCGTAGGGAATCCGCACCAGCTCCTTCCACACCCGCACCTGGAACGGCGTGCCGATCAGATCGACGCTCAATGTGAACTTGGCGAGCTTGCCGTTGAAGTACCTGGTGAGCTGATCCATAACCTCGCGGTTGCGCGACTTGTTGTCGACGACCTGGCTGTCGTCAAAATTCTCGCGCAGCCAACGGAAGAAGTCCCGTTTGGTCTGCCGCGGCACGCTGATTTTGCAGACGCCCTTGTCCGTCGAGGCGACGTAGATCAGCCCGATCTTGGATTCAAATGATGTGCAGTAGACCATGGGATGAGANNGGTTTTTCCCTGGAGTGCGCCACGAGGGGGGCGTGGGTGATTATACAGAATAGACATTTGAAACGCAAGTGCGAACCCGCCGCCCGTTTCAGAAAAATGCACGGACCTCCGCCCTGGCAGTGTGTACCGGCTTCTGCCCGCCCTCGGTCCGTCCTTCATAGTTCAACGTGGCTTGCAGGAATTGTGTCATGCGATAGTCGAAGGCC
>PMCM01000058.1 GCA_003154155.1 Ignavibacteriota bacterium
CAGTGCGGTTCCGCCGAAACCACAAGCGCGAAGCTGTATATGAATCAGAAACAATGGGACAAGGCCGAAGCCAGCCTCCTCAAAGAGGTAGCCAAGAACGACAAAAATGAAGAGGCGTGGTTCCTCCTCGGTCAGACCCGCCTGGAATTGAAGAAGTATGCTGAAATGAACGAGGCCTATACCAAAGCCCTTCAGGTCAGTGATGCCCATAAGGCGGACATTTCACGCAACCGCCTGGCAATCTGGGCCATGATGTACAATGACGGCGTCGGCCTCTATAACAAGGGGCGGGACTCTTCCGGGTATTACCAGAAAGCCATTGATCGCTTTAGCACGGCCATCATGATGGTCCCCGACAGCGCCGGTACGTATTACGTCCGCGCCCTGGCGTACTATGCACAACAGAATATGAAATCCGCTCTCAGCGATCTTGACCAGGCAGTCAAAATAAAGCCGGATTTCGAGGAGGCCGCCCGCCTCGCCGGTCAGGTGCATTACAATATGGGGATGGAACGTTCGGCCGCAAAAGACGATGCCGGGGCACAGGCTGAGCTGCTCCTCGCTACCCAGTCCTTCGAAAAGGCTTACAAGGCAAATCCCGGCAATACGGACAATATCACAAACCTGATTGACGTGTACGAACGCACCAAAAACGCCGACAAGGCGCTCGCCCTGACACAGAGCGCAGTCGAAAAAGATCCGAACAACAAAGTCTTCCGGTATGCCTATGGCGTGTTCCTCCTGAAGCAGGACAAGTTTCCCGAAGCCATCGAACAGTTTAAGAAGGCGGCGGAGATCGATCCGCGGTACAGCGATGCCATCTATAACCTCGGCGTTTCGTACCTGAACTGGGGTGTCAACATGAAGGCGGAATCCGACAAGAAAGCCGATGCCGAACGCCTGCAGAACAAGGGGAAAGAAATCAAGGAAGACCTGAGCTACAAAGAAAAGTTCAAGGAAGCGCTGCCGTACCTGGAGAAGGCTCAGGAAATGCGCCCGGACGATCTCGGGCTGCTGCAACAACTCGGCAAGCTGTACGCGAACCTGAATATGGTCGACAAATCCAAAGCCGCGTTCGAAAAGTATGACCGCCTGACGAAAGGCAAATAATCATTCTCTTGACATCAAGCCCTGCCCGACCTCGGGCGGGGCTTTTTTTTTGAAGGAGATTCCGATGAGCGACGCCCCCCAGCAACAACAGATCAATATCGAGCTCGGCGAAAAAGAAGCCGAAGGTATCTATTCCAACCTTGCGATCATCACTCATTCCCCGGCGGAATTCGTGCTGGATTTCACACGCGTTCTTCCCGGCGTCCCCAAGGCGCGTGTCCACGCACGGGTGATTATGACCGCCCAACATGCGAAGCTCCTCCTTCGCGCGCTCGACGACAACATCGCTAAATACGAAATGAAATTCGGCGAAATCAAAATCCACGGCGAAGGCCCGTCGGGCTTCGGCTACCAGCCTGTGATCAATGATGAAAAAGTGCACTGACCCTACTCCTCCTCGCCGATGACGTGATGAAGAGAGATCGGTAACACGGCTCTCGTGAAGGGGTCCGTTTCAGCGGACCCCGTTCTGTTGCCGCGCCCCTCCCAATAAAGATTGTCAGGGACTTTGTAGAATCGAAAGTGGAAACTATTCACCTCTCCGCGCTCACCACCCCTCCGCGTAAAACCGTCCTCCAATAAGCTCAAGCAATTCAACGCCTTCCGGCTCCGTGTGATCTGCGCCACGGCAGGCCGACCACTGGCACCGGCTTTGTATTCATAGGCCCCAGTGTGTCAACAATGGAGACGTTGAAGAAAGGGCGGATGATGAAGTACACCACAATAGAGGCTCTCACACTCCGGTTCCTCGCCGTCGCACTTGCCTGCGGCGCGTTTCAGTGCATCGATAAACCGATGGATCCGATGATGCCGCGATGGAACGTCGACCTCTCCGCCCCGGTTGCGAACCGGACCTATACGCTCGCGGACATCGCTGATAAAGACACCTCCATTCTGCAGGTTGTGCCCGGCGGCTCGCAGCTGATGATGAAAACCTCGGTCCAGGCCGATCCGACATTTGTCGGCGACCGGATCTCCCTGGATCCTATCAACACATCGTTCCTGGCTGAAGTCGGCCCGTTCTCCATTAACAGCCAGCCGCTGGTCCTCCAGGTCGATGTCCCCGGCTTCACTCCGGGACAGTCAACCGTCATTCCGCCGATGTCACCGGTGGATCTGCCGGTCGTCAGCGGCGATATCCCATGTGTCCAATCCGCAAGCCTCCGGAGCGGCACCCTGTCTCTCACCATCCAGAACAGAATGCCCGCGCCGGTCAAGATCGAGTCGCCGATTGCCCTGGTCAACGAAGCCGGCGGTGCCATCGCACAGTTTGATTTCGGAACCGCACTTCTGCCGGCCGGCAGTGAACGGTCGGTGAGCGCCGATCTTGCCGGCGTTGTCGTGCTCCACCGCGTGCGCCTGCAGGGGATGCGTGTGTCAAGCCCCGGAAGCGGACTCTCGGTCGTCACCATCCCGGACTCCATGCTTATCGCCACGCTCACGCCGACGAACCTCCTGGCTGACGGTGCAACGGTATCAAATGTGAATCCGCAGCACATCCAGGTGACGCGGACGATCCCCCTGAACACGCAGACGCTTGTCAGAGACGTCTGGGTCAACCGGGGAACGCTGAACTTCCATTTTGTCAGCACCGTGGGTTTGCAGGGGACGTTCCGGATGCGCCTGCCCGAACTCTTCCAGCCTTCCGGACAGCCGTATGAACGGCTCGTCACGCTCGCTGCACATGACTCGGTGGATTTCGCCGTCGACCTGGCCCAGTATCGCATGCATGATCCCGCCAACGGATTCCTGCGGGCGCTCACGGCGGAAGTGACGACGGATGTCGCGGGCAGTTCTGGAATCATGGTGACCGTCAATGCGAAAGATTACCTTTCCGCGCACGTCGGTTCATCCGCGGTCATCGCCGACAGCGCGGTTGCCGTGCTCAAACCGACATCCATCGCCGTCAATCGGAGTGTGGCATTGAACCTTGGGACCTTCTCCAAAAAATTCCGGGGATCCCTCGACATCCCCAACGCAAACATGACATTCACGCCGCACACGTCGATGAACACGCCGATGGAGCTGAACCTGCGACTGGAAGCCAAAGACCGCGCCGGCAAGATCGTCGCACTCCAGGTGCCGTTGACCAAAGGTGCGACGGGCCTCGGGGAAATCAACTTTGCCGCGGGTGACGTGGGCAGCTTCCTGTCACAGGTGTCCGGCAATATTCCCGACTCCCTCCGGGTAACCGGCAATGTCGTGCTGAACCCGGACTACGATACGACACAGGCAACGAGCATCGGCCGCAACTGCGCCTTCACGGGCAATGTGGACATGTCGGTGCCGATGACCCTGCGCATCGTGGACGGGTGTTTTGCCGATACGCTGGTCATGGGCGACACGAGCGGAACCGGCAAGTCCGATGCACGCATCGATGAGAAGACCCTCAACGATGTAAATTCCGGCCGAATGCATGTCGATATCGACAACGGACTGCCCATGGCTGTCAAGGTCAAAATCGTCCTTCTTGATCGCGACCACAAACCTCTGTTGGCCGTGCCGCAGACCGAAGGCGATTCCGTGGCCATCACCGCGGGGATCGTCGCCAACGGAGACGTGCAGGCGACCACCCGCTCCAGCCGGATCATCGAACTCAAGGGAACGGAAGTCCAGTTCTTCAATAAGGCGGATTTCGTCCAGGTGAGCCTCGGCGTAGCGACGCCGGGTGTCTCGGCGGTGAACTTCCGCACGACGGATAACGTGCACGTGCGCGTATGGTCGGAATTCTCCTACAAGGTGAACCCATGACAACACGGATCGGGGCGGCAGTTCTGGCAATGACAATGAGTACGTGGGCGGGGCATGCTTTCGCAGGCGGAGAACGCACGAACATCCAGGGCATGGGTATGGCCAGAACCTTCGTGGCTTCGTCCAGGGGTCTGGATGCCGTCGGCATCAATCCTGCCAACCTCGCGGCACCTGATAAGGGAACGGTGACCATCGGCCTGATGCCGATGGGCATGCATGTCGGCACCGATTTCCTGAACTACGGGCTGTACAAAGAATACTTTACCGGCGAAGAATCGGGCAACGGCAGGGTGGGCCGCTTCCTTACCGATGGGGACAAGCAGCAGATTCTGGCGTCGTTTCCTGACGGGACCGGGCGTGCAAGCGCCCAGCTGGAAGCGCGTCCGTTCGGTGTTTCGGTGCAAATGGGAGATCTGGGAAGCGTGGCACTGACCGTGACGGAGTACGTCAACATCAACATGATGGTACCGCATGACTACGCGGAATTCCTGCTCTACGGGAACCCTCCGGGGACAACGTATGATTTCAGCAGCACATCTGCGTATGCAACCTGGCTCCGGGAATATGCTCTCTCCTACGGACGGATGCTCCCGTGTCCGTCATTCCTGCATTCTCTTTCCGCGGGCCTGGCGGTGAAGATCGTGCATGGATACGGATACTTTGAAATCGACAGGTTCAACACCAAGTTCATCACGGGCGCGGACGGAATCCTGAGCGGCGTCATCGATACCCACGCCCGCATGGCGGGCATTGACCCTGTTGCAGGTGTGTCCGGCGCTTCATATCAACCTTTTCCTGCGCCTGCCGGGACCGGATTCGGCCTTGACCTGGGCGTGGCGTCGGATATCAACGAGTATCTCCGGGCTGGTATGAGTATCACCGATATCGGGTCGATGGAATGGACGCGAAATCTCGAACAGGTCGTGTCGACGGCACGCGTGACGATGGATGACCCGCTCGATCCGGCACAACGGGATTCGTTGGAAAATGCAGTCAAAGGGGACCGCCAGGCGGGCGAACCGTTCAGCTCATCGCTGCCGACAACGTTCAGGCTCGGCGCTGCCGTTCAGCTGGACAAGGTGCCGGCATTGAAGAGGTTCCTCTGGGGAGAATGGCTGTTCGCGTGCGATTACAATCTCGGCCTGGTTGATGGCGCGGGTGCCGCGCGGGTGGGACGGTTCTCGATGGGACTCGAATTCAAGCCGTGGGGATTCCTCCCGCTGCGCACGGGCGCATCGTTCGGCGGAACAGACCGGTTCAATTTTGCCCTTGGCTTCGGATTCCACTTCGGGGTGTTCGATATGGATTTTGCTTCCGAGCATCTCAACTTCCTCTTGTCGGAAGCAACCCTGGCACACGGTTCCTTTGCGTTCGGCATGCGTGTGCGGATCTGACGGACGGCTCAAGGGGCTGCGGTCCGGTTGACACCCGTCTGCCATCGCAGTCGGGTGTCTTCGTTTGCGTCGGCCGTGCGGTGCTAGAGGATGTACTTGGAGAGATCCCTGTTCCGGACAATGCTCGAGAGGCGGGCCTGCACCCGCTCACGATCCACGATAATGGTCGAGGCGGGCAATTCATCGGGTGCAAGGTACAACGTGTCTTCGAGCAGGGTCGTGAGGATCGTGTGCAGCCGCCGTGCACCGATGTTCTCCACCTGCTCATTCACCTCCGTTGCGACGCGCGCAATTTCGCTGATGCCGTCGTCGCGGAATTCAAGGTGGACCCCCTCGGTCTCCAGCAGCGCCGCGTACTGCTTGATGAGCGCGTTCTGCGGCAATGTCAGAATCTTGACGAAATCCTCCTCGGTCAGGCTGTTCAGTTCCACACGGATGGGAAATCGCCCCTGCAGCTCCGGAATAAGATCCGATGGCTTGGCGACATGGAAAGCGCCTGAGGCGATGAACAGGATGTGGTCGGTCTTCACCATGCCGTATTTCGTGTTGACGTTGGAGCCTTCGACAATGGGGAGGAGATCCCGCTGGACACCTTCGCGTGACACGTCCGGACCGGCCGCCTGTCCGTGTTTTCCCGCAATCTTGTCGATTTCATCGATAAAGACGATGCCGGAGTTCTCCACCCGGTGCAGGGCGTCTTTGACGGCGGCATCGTGATCGATCAGCTTCTGGGCTTCTTCGTTCACGAGGAGGACGCGCGCCTCGGACACCGGGACTTTGCGCCGTTTCATTTTCTTCGGCAGCATGCCACCGAACATGTCCTGCAGGTTGATGCCCATATCGTCAAGTGACATGGGACCGATCACCTGCATGAGGGGAGCGGTGCTGGCGGGAAGATCCAGCTCAATCATGCGGTGTTCCAGCTGACCTGCACGTAATTTCTCGCGCAGGCGTTCGCGTGTGGATACCGTCTCATCGGATTCCGCTGGCTGTTCCTCCTGCGACTCACCGGTCCGGCGCCGGGCAACCGGGAGCAGCTGGTCGAGGAGCCGCTCTTCCGCAAGCGTCTTGGCTTTGTCGTCCACTTCGACGCGACGTTCGGCCTTGACCATGTTGATGGCGTATTCCGTCAGATCCCGGATGATCGACTCGACATCGCGCCCCACGTAGCCCACCTCGGTGAACTTCGAGGCCTCGACCTTGATGAAGGGAGCGTTGGCCAGCCGTGCCAGTCGCCGGGCAATTTCCGTCTTCCCCACCCCTGTCGGTCCGATGAGAATGATGTTATTCGGCATGATCTCTTCGCGGAGGACGGGGGGCACCTGGAGGCGTCGCCAGCGGTTGCGCAGCGCAATGGCCACGGAACGCTTCGCTGCGTCCTGACCGATAATATACCGGTCAAGCTCGCGGACAATCTCGCGCGGCGTCAGTTCCCGTGGTGCAACGGGCGGAGCGGAAGCAGGCATGATGGATTCCGGGCCGGAATGCCGGCCTAAAGTTCTTCGATGACGATGTTGTCGTTGGTGTATATGCAGATTTCCGCCGCGGCGTGCAGCGCCTGGTCGACGATGTCGCGGGCGGGGAGAGAGGAGTGTTTCACGAGCATGCGGGCGGCTGCGAGAGCATACATCCCGCCCGATCCGATGGCCACGATACCGTCGTCCGGTTCGATAATCTCACCATTGCCGGATATCACCAGCGACGTTGTGCCGTCCAGGACGGCGAGCAAAGCTTCGAGCTGGCGGAGATACTTGTCCGTGCGCCATTCCCGCGCCAGTTCCACCGCCGAGCGCTGCAGATTGCCGTGATGCTTTTCCAGATAATCTTCGAATTTCGTGAACAGCGTGAACGCATCGGCGGCCGCTCCGGCAAAGCCGGCGATAATCTTGTCGTTGTACAGCCGCCGGACCTTCCGGGCCTTGTGCTTCATGACGGTCTGGCCGATCGTGACCTGCCCGTCTCCGCCGATGACCGTGGCGCCGTTGTGGGTAAGGCCGAGAACGGTGGTGGCGTGGATGATGTCGCTCATATGCTGGATGCTGCCTTCACGTGAGTTTGCGGCGGAGGCGGGCGACCGGGATCAGCATCGCTTCGCGGTATTTGGCGACGGTCCGGCGCGCTATATTTAACCCGTCGGCGTTCAGGATCTGCGCAAGCTTGTGGTCGCTGAGCGGCCGCAAGGGATCCTCGGCGTCGATCAGCGTCTTCAATTTCCGTTTCACCTCTTTGTTCGACACTTCCTCGCCGTCGGTGGTGCTGATGGCGTCACTGAAGAAATGCCGGAGGGAAAACACTCCGTAGTCCGTCTGCACGTATTTGCTGTTCACCACGCGGCTGATCGTCGAAATGTCCATGTTGATGACCTCGGCGATGTCCTTGTAGATCATCGGTTTCAGCCCTTCGCCGGAGTCAAAGAAGTCCCTCTGCTTCTCCACGATGGTCCGCATGACCCGCGACATCGTTTCACGCCTCTGATGAATCGAGCTGATGAACCACTTCGCCGCTTCGAACCGCTGACGAATGAAGTCCTTGGCCTCCGCCGATACGCCGTTCTTTTTCCGCTTCGACATGAGCTCGCGATATGCCTTGTTGATGCGGAGCGGGGGAATGTTCCTGTCGTTCAGGGAAATCAGGAAATCGGTCTCCGTTTTCGTGACGATGAAGTCCGGTACGACGTAGTTTTCATGCGCGGTGAATGCGCCCTCACCCGGTTTCGGATTCAAATGCTGGATCATCTCGATGACCCGCTTGAGATCATCCATGTTGATGCACAGCTTCTTGCTCAGTTCCTCGAAGTGGCGCATCGTAAAGTCGCCGTAGTACTCCGTCAGCAATCGCTGCGCGAGGGATTTCAATGCAGGATCCAGGTCGGCGACTTCCACCTGAATCAACAGGCACTCCTGCAGCGAACGGCATGCGATGCCTACAGGATCCAGATGCTGGATCTTCTTGAGCACCGCTTCGGCCTTTGCCACGCCGATGGACGTGCCGTTGGTCAGATTCAAATCCTGCACAATCGTCGGAATGTCGCGCCGCAAATATCCGTCTTCGTCCACATTGCCGATGATCTCCGCACCGATCAGTATCTCCTCGTCGTCCAGATCCAAAAGGCTGAATTGTTCCATCAAGCGATGATACAGCGGCAGGGTGTCGGCGACAGGAAAATCATCCTTTTCCTCGGCATCGAAAGGCTCCCGGGCCTTGTAGCCGGAGCTGTCATCATTCATGTAATCTTCGATGGAGTACTTGTCGTCTTCCTCCGGCGTGTGATCCTCTTCGGCCTTGGTGGCCTCCGCTTCCGTCGGTTCATCCTTCTCCGTTTCATCAGAATCCGACGTCGCCTCAACTTCCTCGTCATACCCCTCCTCCAGAAGGGGGTTCATCTCCAGTTCCGCTTTGATCTTCTGTTCCAGCGCAAGGGTCGGCAGCTGCAGCATCTTCAGGTATTGTACCTGCTGAGGCGACAGCTTCATCATCATTTTATGTTGAAGGGAAATATTCAGCATAGTGTTCGGTCATTCCTGCCCGGGGCACTGCGCACGAAGCTGCGCATACCACGACGCGCCAAATGCACGCGTCAGCGGATCCTGCAAAAAGTCTACCAACAATGTTCCGGTGACAGCACCATGCGCCCGTGCCGCCTCGCATTCCGGCATTTTTTCGTACCGCAATACCGCCTGCCCGAAGTGTCGAATCCTGACGGGGAAGAGATGGCAGGAAATGGGCTTCCGCCAGGAAGTCCTGCCTTCCAGCCATGCCCGTTCAAACGCACACTTCGCAATACCGTCCGCGAAATAGACGTAGACGCACTCCCGCTGTTCGATGCAGGGGGTCGCATAACTTCCCGCCCATCCCTCCACCAGCCCATCCCGGGAAATCACGTCCAAGCTCAGTTCGCTCAGGTAGGCCTTCGCGTAGGGGTACGCCTCGGCAAGAAGAGCCACTTCCTCGTCCGCCAGGGGAGCACCCCGACCGCCCTCCAGACAACAACACGCGCCTTTGCAGGCCTGCAAATCGCAGCAAAACTTTGAAGTGGCGACGGAATCATCAACATGCATGTTAGCAACAATAACCATACCATCGCAAGTATACCATTTTTTTGGGAGAAAGAAAAGGAATCAGCCCCGGAGGAAGAGCTTGCCCGGCAGCTGATGGACAATCCCCTTGAATTCGAGGCTGAGGAGATGCACAAGGGCCTCGGATGTCGGAAATCCGGAAGTGGCGGCGATGTGATCGATGTGCTGAGGACGGTCGTCCAGGATCTCCAGGATCTTCTGTTCAAACAGCGTCAACGGGAGGGGAGGAGGAGGGGGAGGGACGGGCAGCGCTGGCAGCAGAGCGTGCAAACGAGGGCCAAGCTCGGCGATGATGTCGTCAGCGGACTCGATGAGGGATGCTTGCCCTTCACGGATCAGAAGATTTGTGCCGCTCCGTACGCCGGGCGTGAGAGGTGCGGGAATGGCGAACACCTCCCGGTTCTGGTCCAGGGCCGCGCGCGCAGTGATCATCGCCCCGCCTTCAGTGCCCGTCTCGATGACGAGGGTACCGAGACACATCCCGCTGATGATCCGATTGCGCTGAGGGAAATTCACGGCGTCCGGTTTCGCCCCCATGCAAAACTCCGAGATCACCGCCCCGTGGAGGCTGAGGCGCTGCGCTAGCGTGCTGTTTTCGGGGGGATACATCACATCGATGCCCGAACCGATGATGGCAACCGTGCGGCCGCCTGCCTGGAGCGCGGCGCCGTGGGCCGACGTGTCGATCCCCCGCGCCAGCCCGCTGACGACCGTAATGCCGCGTCCCGCAAGCGCGGCGGCAAAACGCTCCGCAGTCCGCGTACCGTACGCTGACGGATTCCGTGTCCCTACAATTGCGATCGCGGCCGCATCCAGAGGATCGAGCACGCCTTTGACGAAGAGGAACGGGGGAGGATCGTATATTCTGCGCAAATGTTCCGGGTAGTCATGATCCCAAAAAGTCATCAGCCGGCCGCCGGCTATCGTCAGCCGCCTCAACTGGTCGTCGGCGAATCTCTGCGCCGGACGGAGAGTGCCGCCGCGGAAAAACGTCGATATGGAAAGCGCCGTCCGGCGGTCTATGCCGTCCACACGCACGAGGTCAGGCGGACCGGCTGCGCGTATCTGCGGCGTTCCCCGAAAATGCGTGACCAGCGATCGGAGCCGTGAGGGGCCGACGCCGGGAATGCGGGAGAGCACTAAGAGTTCATGGTGAGAGATTTCCGGTTTCCCCATGTACACTCCTCCGGAGGTGGAATGCTGTGCAGCTGTGCGCGTCCAGGGTCTCCCGGATGTGCCGCTGTGCGGGGTGTGTCACTGCCGGCGTCGTCCGGGCCCGGCTGTGTCCGGACGTTTATCCCATGATGGAGGATATTTCCTTGCGGAAGGACTCGACAACCGATTGTGCCTGCGCGGGCGTTGCCGCTTCGGCGATGATTCTGATGATCGGTTCAGTGTTGGATTTTCGCAAATGCACCCAGTACTCCGGATAGTCAATCCGGATTCCGTCTTGGGTATTGACTTTCCCTTGTGTGCCGTGACGCTCCTGCATCGCCGCCAAGACATCGTCCGGGGCGACGCCCCGGAGCTCAAGTTTCCCCTTGGCAATTGCATATTGGGGAAGTGATGCCTTCAATGCGCTGAGCGTCCCACCGCTCTCGGCCAGATGTTGCAGCACGAGCCCTATCCCCACGATCGCATCCCGGCCCAGATGCACAGCCGGCAAAATCACGCCACCGCTCCCTTCCCCCCCGATGATCGCGCCAATGTCGCGCATCGTGGACGCCACATTGATTTCTCCCACGGGGGTCCGTATGACCTCCGCCCCGTATCTCCGGGCGATGTCTTCGACGGCCCGCGTGGTCGAAAGGTTGATAACGACGCGCGGGATCCCTTGCGCAGCCCCCAGACGGCCTCTGTTTTTCAGGACAAAATCCACTGCCGTGCTGATAGTGTATTCCTCGCCGTAGAACTCTCCCCGCTCGTTGATCAGGACCAGCCGATCGACATCGGGATCGACCGCAATACCCAGGTCCGCATGAGTTGCCGCGACGCGGGCGGCAAGGGCGGTGAGGTTTTCGGGTATCGGCTCCGGCGTGTGCTGGAACACGCCGCTGACATCACACTGCATCTCATCGACGGTGCAGCCGAGGCTGCGCAGGAGACCGGGCACGATCATTCCCCCCGCCGCATTGACACAATCAAGCACGACCGCAAATTTTCGCCGCCGGATAACCGCCAGATCGAGCAACGGGAGTCGGAGCACTGCATCGACATGGCGCTGGAGCCATGTTGCGTCCACCCGTTCATCACCGACACCGTCCCATGGCTGGTAGACCGGAGGCATCGCGGCGAGCGCCCAGAACTCCGCATTTTCCGTGGCATCCAGAAAGAGCCCCGTGGATGCCATGAATTTCAGACCGTTCCACTGCATAGGATTGTGGCTGGCGGTAACCGCTACGCCCCCATGCGCATGTTCATGCTCGATGGCCAGTTGCACGGTGGGAGTGGGGCAGATCCCGATATTGACCACCCTGGCACCGGCCAGCTGAAGTGCACCCACCAGCGTGTCGGTGACTGCCTTGCCCGTGATCCGTCCGTCGCGCCCGACGATAATTGTCGGTTGTCCGTTCGCCCGAATGCGGCAATATGCCGCATACGCCGCTGCATAACGCGTGATGGTGTCCGGTGTCAGCGTGTCACCAATAACACCCCGAATTCCTGATATACTTACCATCAATGGCATGGGTTTTCGTTCCCTGGTGAAAAAAAAAACTGGCACAAATCTACACAAGCACACGCTCAGAAGCAAGAATCGTACATTCCGGCTTTGTTGCAAATATTGCGCGTTTTCAGTACGTTTCTATGATCATCAGGAGTGGCTCGACATGCTCACCGCAGAAGAACGCCGGGCAGCGCTGGCTATTGCCCGCACTGCAATAGGCCGTGCCATGCACACGCGGCATCCGGACGCAACGCGAGAAGGATTCAGAACCGGGGATGCAGCAACGACACTGATCGGTGCGCTGGCTGATCCCGGCGGAGCCTTCGTCACATTGCGCCTGAACAACGACCTCCGCGGCTGTATCGGCTACATCGAGTCTTCGGATCCCCTCGGAAATGTTATCGATGAGGTGGCGGAAAAAGCGGCATTTGAAGATCCCCGCTTCCCCCCGCTGACACCGGCGGAATTCCATGACATCCACATCGAAATCTCCGTGCTCTCACCGATGCGCCGCGTGAAAACCATCGAAGAGATCACTGTGGGAACACACGGCCTCCTGCTTGAAGTGGGGTGGCGCCGGGGGCTGCTGCTTCCCCAGGTTGCCACGGAATACGGTTGGGACCGTGAGGAGTTCCTGGAGAATACCGCCCGTAAAGCTGGCCTGGCGCGTTCTGCCTGGCGTGATGAGAATGCCAGGATCTTTGTCTTCTCCGCCGAGGTGTTTGAGGATCAGGAGGAACCGCATGTTGCATCGTCATGACGATGTGCGGAGACCTGCGGTCGCCGGCACGTTCTATCCGGACTCCCCGGCGGACCTTGCGTCGGCAGTGGAGCACCTGATCGGCTGTGCAACGACACCGGATCAGGCGGATCGCCCGATCGCGCTGGTTGCGCCTCACGCAGGATACATGTACTCCGGGCCGACCGCCGCTTCTGCCTATGCCCTCCTGAACGACGTCAGTGTGGAAACCGTGGTCGTGGTATCTCCCAGCCACCGTGAGTATTTTGACGGCGTATCCGTATTTCCCGGGTCAGCCTACGAAACCCCGCTCGGAGAGATTCCGATTGATGCCGGATTGCGGGAGAAGCTCCTTGCCGCTTCGCCGCTCGTGCGGGCAACCCGCGCTGGTCACGGGAGCGAACATGCGGTCGAAGTCCATCTGCCGTTCCTCCAGAAACAGCTCGGACAGTTTCGTCTGCTCCCGCTCGTGATGGGGGACCAGTCACGGGCGACCTGCTTTGCGCTGGGCGAGGCGCTTGGCACCGTGCTCGCAGGCACATCAACGATGCTGGTCGCAAGCACCGATCTTTCCCATTTTCACCCGGCAGCCGATGCCGAACGCCGCGATCGCATCGTGCTTGATGATCTGGCGGCATTCGATCCCGAGTGCTTGATGCATGATCTGGAAGAGGGTGAGGCGGAAGCATGCGGCGGCGGTCCCGTGGTGGCGGTGATGATCGCCGCGCGCCTGCTCGGCGCACGGCGGATGCGCGTGCTCTCACATACCCATTCGGGCATCATCACCGGCGAACGCGACAGCGTCGTCGGCTACTGTGCAGCCGTGGCCACCGCCTGATGCAACATCAACAACGGGTTCATGTCTCATGACCGGCACCGGCAAACACCCCAGGCGTTCCCCCTCACTGCGCGTTGCCATCGTGGGGGGAGGAATCGTCGGACATGTGCTGGGCAGGATTCTGGTGGAGAATCGTCACCGGATCACTGCCGTAGTTTCGCGCAGTACGGCATCTGCGCGACGGTGCGGGCGATTCCTGTCATGCCGGAACTGGTCCACCACCGTTGATGCCATCCCCCAGGAAACACGCTATGTGATGATCACCGCGCCCCACGGCGCGGTACAGGACGTCGCCCGCGCCCTTGCGCGCCGCGACGGATTCTCCTGGCGCGGTGTTGCTGTCTGTCATGCCAGCGGGATGCTGACTGCCGCGGCACTGGCCCCGCTGCACGACCTGGGCGCCGCAACGTTTTCATTCCATCCGCTCCAAACGTTCCCCCGCGACTTCGCCCCCCGTCTGATCGTACCTTCGGCGCGCGGCATCGTGTACGGCGTGGACGGTGATGCCGTGGGTGAACGGCGGGCGCGCGTCCTTGCCCGGGCGCTGGACGGCCATGTGCTCCATGTGCCCCCGGAGATGCGCGCATTCTATCATGCGGCATGCGTCGTCGCGTCGAACCATCTCACGACGATGTTGGGAATCCTCACGGCGTTCTCTCACGATATCGCACCGGAACGGAAGGATGCACTGCGGATGTTCCTCCCCATCCTGCAGGCAACGCTCCACAATGTGGTCGTGACGTCGCCTGCCCGTGCACTCACGGGACCCGTTGCGCGGGGGGGTGCCGATACTCTCGCGCGGCATTTCGAAGCGATCCTGAAACACGCACCTGCCTTGATCCCATATTATGCACGCATGACCCTGGAAACTATCCGGCTCGCAATGGACAAGCAAACTCTTTCCCACGACCAGGTGAACGAGCTCACCCGTCTGGCGTTGTCATACCTGGACCAACCACTTCAACCAGAGGAATCCCTGTGAAAGCCCTGATTGCCAGCGGAGGGCGCGGCACGCGCCTGCGCCCGATCACGCATACACGCAACAAACACCTCATCCCGATCGCCAACAAACCAATCCTGCACTATGCGATTGAGGCGGCCGCGATGGCAGGCATCACCGACATTGCCATTGTCATCAATGCCGACAGCGATGAGGTGCCCAACGCCATCGGCGATGGCTCACGATGGGGCGTCCGCATCACCTATATCCCCCAGGTGACCCCGGGCGGCCTCGCGCAAGTGGTCGCCCTCGCAGAGTCCTTTGTGGGAAAAGACAAGTTCATCTTCTATCTCGGCGACAATATGGTCGTCGGGGGCGTACAACGGTTCGTCGATGAATTCCTTAAGAGCGGATGCAACTGTTTCCTGACCCTCTCCCGTGTCAAGGATCCGGAACGGTTCGGCGTGCCGGAAATCCGCGATGGTCGCATCGTGTCTGTAGAAGAGAAGCCGAAGCATCCCCGGAGCTCCTATGCCGTGGCCGGGATTTACCTGTACGACCATCATATCTTCGAGGCGGTGAAAGCCATCACGCCCAGCGCCCGGGGCGAATTGGAGATCTCCGATGCACACCAGTATCTTCTCGACAAGGGATACACCGTCGGTTTCACCGAGATCACCGGCTGGTGGAAGGACACCGGAAAGCCCACGGACCTGCTCGAAGCCAATCGGCTCGTGCTGGATAATATGACCCCGTCGAACGACGGCGACGTGGATGAGCGTTCCACCCTCGCCGGCAAGGTCGTGGTGCAGAAAGGTGCGCGAATCGTGAACAGCGTGATCCGAGGGCCGGCCATCATCGGGGAGGGGTGCGTGATCGAAGATTCGTATATTGGTCCGTTTTCTTCGATCGGCAGCAATACGATCGTGCGGCGGAGTGAAGTCGAGTACAGCATTATTCTGCGCGACTGCAAGATTCTCAACGTCGGTATCCGCCTTGAAGGCAGCATTCTGGGGAACGATGTGGAAATCGTGGAAGCGGTCGGCAAGCCGCTGGTGCACCGGTTCATGATCGGTGACCAAAGCCGTGTGGAGGTCGTCTGACATCTCCTGGAAAACCCCTGAACATGTTCTCTGTGCCGCCGGTGTGCTCGCGCTGCTGTCCTGTGTTCCCGCTTTCGGGCAGGATGCCGGAACACAGGAATGGCTGATCATGCCGTCGTTCACGTACGTCAGAAGCTTTCCCGGACGCGAGATACAGATTTCCCTGTGAGGATACCATGGATGCGAATGTGACATCGCTTGTGCTGGAGCGGAACGGGGGGGTGGCGACCATCACCATCAGCCGTCCTTCGCGCCTCAATGCGCTTCACGCCGGGGCAAAGAGGGAATTGCGGCGGGTGATGGAATCGCTCGACCGTGATGAAACCGTACGTGCGGTCGTGATTACTGGGGCGGGAGAGAAGGCGTTTGTCGCGGGAACGGACATAGAAGAACTGACGGCACTGAACCGGGACACGGGCCGCCAATTCTCCGCCGACGGTCAGGCGGTGATGGATCTGATTGAGCAATGCCGGGTCCCCGTCATTGCCGCCGTGAATGGTTACGCCCTGGGGGGCGGATGCGAGCTGGCCATGGCCTGCCACCTGCGCCTGGCGTCCGATCGGGCGAAATTCGGCATGCCCGAGATCAATCTGGGTATCATACCGGGATACGGCGGGACACAACGGCTTGCCAGGCTCGTCGGACGAGAGAAGGCTCTTGAACTGATGCTGACCGGAGCGCACATTGACGCAGGCGAAGCGCTGCGCATCGGTCTTGTTCACAGGGTTCTTCCCGCCCCCGCGCTGATGCGGGCGGCAACGGATCTTGCCCTTCAACTGGCCGCAAAGGCTCCCCGCGCCGTGGAAGCCCTGATGAGGGCGGTCAGGGGGGGGACGGGGGCAGCAACAACGGAAGGCATGCAACGTGAAGCGGAGGAATTCGGGAATTGCTGCACCACGGCCGACTTCCAGGAAGGCGTTCGGGCATTTCTCGAAAAACGTCCGCCTGCGTTCCGGGGAACATAGGCGATGAAATCACCTGTCCGTCTCCGGATGTGGATCGCCGGCTCGCTGGCGGTGTGTGCGGCGCTGCTGATCGGGCTGACTTGGCTGACCGGTCATGCCGATCAAAAGGAGATGCATCGCGCACCGGTGCGCTCTGCAGCCCATGAACCCATGACGATCCCCCAGCATGTGGACGCGGTTGCAGGCGCATTCAAGATTCCCCGGAGTGCGATGAAAATGCGAACCGCTCGGGAAAGCGCCCCTGCCATGCCGGAACTCCGGATGCAGGTCGGTCCGGACTTCTCAAGCCTGGAATTCAACAGCGCACTTGCTGTTGCGCTGGCCGACGCCGGTGCACAGGTGATCGGCACGGAACATACACGAGAAAAAACCATATCATTGCAGATCGTCAAAGACGGAGCACCGGTGATGGTCGTCGTCCTCGATCTGCGCCAGCCACAACAGGAGCAACGAAAGGAGTCCCGCCATTAGCACCGATGTCATGGAAAAACTTGTGTCGCTGGCCAAGCGACGGGGATTTGTGTTCCAGTCAAGCGAAATCTACGGCGGTTTGAACGGATGCTGGGACTACGGCCCGCTCGGCGT
>PMCM01000180.1 GCA_003154155.1 Ignavibacteriota bacterium
TATCCCTGGGATCTTGTCGACGAGGGATACGATCAGGTGTTGCCCTTGCTGCACGAGCATGGACTGACGTCCATCAGCCTCGCTACTGCGTACCATGCGGGCAAATTCCTCTCGCCGCACAATCCGCAGCACAAGGTGGTCTTTCTGGAAGACGGTGCCGTGATCTTCCAGCCGAAGCAACAGTTGTACGGCAGCGTGACGCCGATCGTACACTCACTGGTCGCCGCCGGTCACGATCTGCGCGAAGCGCGCATCCAGACACAGCGGCACGAGATGGAACTGAGGAGCTGGGTGGTCTGCTGTCATAACACCCCGCTCGGCATGGCGCATCCCGGTCTCGTGGCGCGAACGGTCTTCGGTGACCCGCTGTATCATACGCTCTGCCCTTCGCACAACGAGGTCCGCCGTTACCTCCGCGCCCTCGTACGGGATATCTCCTCGTACGAGGTGGACCTCATCGAGCTGGAGGCCCTTCAATTCCAGGGCTACACCCACGGATTTCATCACGAAAAAGAAGGGATCGCGCTGACGCCCGCAGCCAGGTTCCTCCTTGGCCTCTGTTTTTGCGATGCCTGTATTCTCCGGGCCCGCGGAGCGGCGTACGACCTTTCCGCTCTTCGCACGTTTACCCGGAAGACGCTCGACGAGTACTTCACCGATCCCGGAGCCGCGGGCGCGCGGTATGACGGCATCGAGAGCATTCCCGCCGAACTCCTCGAGCCGCTGTTGACCTGGCGCGCCGGCGTCATCCGGTCGCTTCTCGAAGAGCTGCAGGAAAACGCGGGGGAAGTCCCGTTGCGTCAGATGATGTCCGTTGAGGCCTCCGCGCGACGACTTGTCAGTGTCGATCCCGCAGGCAGCGCACACATCACGGGCGGAGTGCTCGCGCTCGGGTACGTCAGGGACGGCGCGGCACTGGAGCGGCCTCTCGCCGGCATGCAGTCGCTGGTGGGCGACAGCGAACTCACCGTGGGGTTCCAGGTGGGCCTGCCTGAAAGCGGAGGCAAGACGGAATTCCTCGACCGGATGCGGGTTGCACGGGCCCATGGCGTCACAAACTTCAACTTCTACAATTACGGACTTATCCCGCAGAACAATCTCGCATGGATCACACAATCGCTCAGGTGACGGCGGCACGGCAGTTGCGAGTCATCTGATTCCTCACTACCATCTCCCATGGCACCTTCCTCCCGATATGCCTCTCTGTGCTGGATTGTCATGCTTGCAGCGTGGCCCGCCTCCGCACAAACGGAGACGATTACCTTCGATCATCTCTCGCTCGAACAAGGCCTGTCCCAATCCACCGTGAATGCCATCGTGCAGGACGGCCTTGGCTTTCTCTGGTTCGGCACACAGGATGGCTTGAACCGTTACGACGGCTATGCGATCACGGTCTTCAAGCATGCGGCGGCGGATTCCCACGCGATCTCCGACAACGGCATCTGGTCGCTCTGCCGGGATCACCGCGGCGATGTCTGGATCGGTACGATGCGCGGCGGCATGAACCGCTACGATGTCATGCGCGGCACATTCGCCCAATACCTCCATCGCCCGGACGATTCGACCAGCATCAGCGAGAACAGTGTTACGTCGGTATTCCAGGACTCGCGAGGCAACATCTGGGCGGGGACCCTGACCGGCGGGCTTAACCGCCTCGATCCGGCACAGCACGCCTTCGCGCATTTCCGCCACGAACCCGCCGATACCACATCTCTCGCCGACAACGCCGTCTGGGCGATCACGGAAGATCCCGCGGGGAACATCTGGATTGCGACCTGGGACGGGTTATGCAGGTACACGCCGGCCGCCACAGAAGGTGCGGAAACGGGATCGTTCCAGCGCTTCCGCCACTCGCCCCGCCGCCAGGAAGGCCTTGCGGGCAACACCATCCGGACGCTGCTGGCCACGCATGATGGGAGCATCTGGATCGGAACATGGGGATACGGCGTGGATCGTCTGGACCCGTCTTCGGGCACATTCTCACATTACACATCCGGCCTCCCGGGCGATCACGCACTGAGCAGCAACCTCATCCTCTCGCTCCACGAAGACGCCACGGGCCAGATCTGGATCGGCACGAACGATGCCGGACTGAACCGGTTGGATCCGCGCACCGGCACGGTGCAGCACTTTCGCCACTCCCCGAACGCACCGCACTCGCTGAACAACAACATCGTGTGTTCGCTGTTTGAAGACAACACCGGTATCCTCTGGATCGGCACCGGCGCCGGCGGCATCAACGTCTTTGATCGTCTCAGAAACCGCTTCCCGCATTTTCGCAGCACACAGAACGATCCTCATGGACTCAGCGGCGATGATGTCTGGGCCTTGCACGAAGATCTCTCAGGAGATCTCTGGATCGGCACCTACGGAACGGGGTTGAACCGTTATGACCGCGCAACGGGAACGTTTACCCATGCTCTCCACGATCCCCGCCGGCCGGGATCGCTCAGCCACAACAACGTGATCTCCCTTGCCGTGAGCCGGAACGGCGGATTGTGGGTGGGCACGGAGGGGGGCGGGCTCGACCGCCGTGATCCTTCCACCGGCATCTTCACACACTTCACCCATGACCCCCGGCAGCCAACCTCCCTCGCACAAAACGAAATCACCGCCCTGCTCGAAGACCAGGCGGGCAATCTCTGGATCGGCACCAACGGCGCCGGGCTTGACCGGCTTCCGCCCGGCGGCGCGGCTTTTTTCCATTACCCGCCCGACGAATATTCCTCAACCTCCATTCCTGCCGGAACGGTGCTGTCACTTGCCGAGGATCACGAAGGTTATCTCTGGGTCGGCACATACGGCGGCGGACTTGCGCGCTTCGATCCCGCAACCGAACGGTTCACACAATACCGGGGCTCTGTCACCGGCGGCGGACTGAACAACGGTACCGTCCTTTCCATCTATGAGGACTCGACAGGCATTCTCTGGATCGGCACCTACGGCGGGGGACTCAACCGGCTTGACCGGCACACCGGCAGCTGGCGCCAGTACACCGAAGCGGAAGGACTCCCCAACGACGTCGTCTACGGGATCCTCCCGGACGGCCAGGGCCGTCTCTGGCTCCCCACGAACAAAGGTCTGGCACGGTTCAACCCCGCAAACGGCGATGTACGCACCTACGATGCCACAGACGGACTGCAGGGCAACGAGTTCAATCAGGGGGCGACGTTCCGCAGCCGCTCCGGCATGCTCTACCTGGGCGGCATCAATGGTTTCAACGCCTTTGTTCCCGACAGCATCAGGGACAATCTCACGATTCCTCCCGTGTATCTCACCAGCCTGCGCGTCTTTGACCGGCCGGTCGTGCTTCCGCAGGTTCTGAGCGCCACGAGTGCGATCGAGTTGCCGCACGACCGCAATTTTCTCTCCTTTGAGTTTGTCGCGCTCAGTTATACGGCCCCGGGGAAAACACACTACCGGTACATGCTGGAGGGACTGGACGAAGGGTGGATCGATGCCGGCAACCGTCGGTATGCCGGATATACCAACCTCGACCCGGGACACTATGTACTCAGGGTCTGCGCCGCGAACAACGACGGCGTCTGGAATGCCACCGGCGCCACACTCGCCATCGCCATCGTCCCGCCGTACTGGAAAACCTGGTGGTTCCGCGTCCTCGCTCTCGGAACGATTGCCGCCATCCTCTTTCTGATGTACAGCTATCGCGTCAGAAAACTCCTGGAGATCGAACGGATCCGCACATCCATCGCCACCGACCTGCACGACGACATCGGCTCGACGCTGACCGAAATCGCGCTCTACAGCGATGCCGGGCTTCGTGAGATCCGATCCCGCCAGCAGGGAGGCGGGATGACGGAGGAGGAGCGCGCGCACCTCGCCGGACTGTTCGCGGAGACCGGTTCGACCGCACGTTCGTTGATCGATGCAATGAACGACATCGTCTGGGCGATCGATCCGAAGAATGACTCGTTCGAGTTCCTGCTTCTCCGCATGAAAATGCATGCGACAAAGATGCTCGAAGCAAAGGGGATCAACTACGACATCGACATTCCCGCAGAACTCGCATCGCTCCATCTGCCGCTCGGCATGCGACGCCGTTTCTTCCTGATCTTCAAGGAAGCCATCAACAACGTGCTTCGCCACGCTCAGCCCACACGGGTGATGCTGACCATGCGCCGCGAAGGCCGCATGCTGACGATGACAGTGGCGGACAACGGCACGGGATTCGATCCCCGCGAAGCCGTGCATGGCAACGGCTTGCACAACATGCAGGAACGCGCCCGCTCGATCGGCGGAGACCTGGCGATCACATCCTCCCGCGGTCTGGGCACGACGATCACCCTTCACGCACCGATCCCTTGAGACGTAACCGGAAGTCCCTCCGCGGTCATGCGGGTATGCCGGCCACGGCGCGGCGAATCAGAAAGTCAGGATGTCATGAGTAAAAGCGAACAGGACGTGCCGCCGGGAAAAACAACGGTGGTCGTGGTGGAAGACCGCAAGCGGATCCGGGAAGCGGTGGTGGAGCTCATCAACGCGTCGGAAGGCCTGCACTGTATCGACGCGTTCTCCTCGTGCGAGGGACTTCTCGACGCGCTCCCCGCGCGGCAACCGGACGTTATCCTGATGGACATCGGCCTTCCCGGCATGTCGGGCATCGAAGGGGTCAAAGCAATCAAAAGCCGCTATCCCGCGATTGACGTGCTCATGCACACTGTGTACGATGATGACGAGAAGATCTTTCAGTCGATCCTCGCCGGCGCTTCCGGCTATGTACTGAAGAACGTCGAGTCCGATGAGCTCATTCGGGCGATCCGGGAGATTCGCATTGGGGCGCCAATGAGCGCATCCATTGCACGGCGTCTGCTTGCCATGATGCGCGGCAAAGAAGCGCTGCCCGCCGAGGACCTCAACCTGACGCCGCGGGAGCTGGAGATCCTCCAATGGCTGGTGGAGGGACTCAGCTACAAAAAGGTTGCGGAAAAGCTGTTCATCAGCCCTCTTACCGTGCAATCGCACATCAAACGGGTATATGAGAAGCTCCAGGTCCACTCAAAAACCGCAGCCGTCTCCAAGGCCCTCAAATACAAGCTGTTTGGCTGACGGGCGGGACCCGTCCGGGGGGCATTTGAACTCCGGTTTGCCCGCCTTGCTCGCCGCAAAGGGGGTTGCCGCCAGGTTCCGGCGATTCACCGGCGCGGCGCGAAGGAAACCCCTTCTCAGCCCCAATCCCTGTAACATACTATAATGACTCTACTTCCAGCTGTCGAACCGAATTACCATGAATATGGTATTGTCTTTCCCCGCCCCTCCCGCTATCTTCCTTCAGATGATGAGATGGAAGCAATACGATATATGTCAAACTTACCGTGAGGAGGATGTGATGGCGAAAAGATACTTTACCGCTGCGGCATGCATACTGCTGATCACCGCGCTGGGGATGGGTCAGGTCACGACTCCCCCTGCGCCGACAAATTTGACGGCCACACAAACATCGGATCTCAGCCCTGCGGCAAAGCTCGCCTGGACCGCGCCGGCTGCCTCCTACGGATTTGTCGTGTACCGTTCGATCACCGACACAACCCACTTCGAGAAAATCGCCGCCACCAATGCGCCGGTGTACGTCGACCACGCAGTGAAAGTCGGCTATGCATATTACTACTATGTCACGGCGATCGCCATGATGAACTCATCGGTGAAACCGGTGGAGAGCGCTCCGAGCAACATCGCCGGAATCTCCTTCACGGCAGCCGAGCGGGCAATCGGCATGATCACAGGGGCCGTCACCGACGATTCCACGGGCAAACCGATTCCCGGTGTGCGCATCCTGTTCTACCGCATGCGCGCCTCCGTGACCACCATCGACATCCCGTGGGTTGTGACCGATTCGCTGGGGAACTATGCGGCCAAGCTGGACACCGGCACCTACAAGATCAATGCACAACCGGCACCTTGGATGCCGCCGGGCCCGCCGTCCTATCAGGCCGAGTGGTACAACAACAAGAAAGAGATGTCCGCGGCGGATCCGGTACAGGTGATGCAGAACGCCTCCGTGGTCGCGAATTTCGGCCTGAGCCGTCCCACGCCTCCCGTCGTGCTGAAAGGGACTATCAGCGGCAAGGTGATCGACGACAGCACCGCACTGCCGATCCGGAATATCCTGGTGCGATTCTACAGCAAGGTCCCGACTGCAACGAACTGGCAGCCGTCTGCAGTCACCGATTCACTCGGAATGTACAGCGCAAAAGTCGATACCGGCACCTATTTCGTGCGCGCCGAGGGTTCGCTTACTCCTTCCCTGGTACCGATGTATCAGCCGGAGTGGTTTGACAATGTGACCGAAGTGGCGCAGGCCACGCCTGTCGTGGTCACCACGGGATCGACGTTCACGGCGAACTTCGGCTTGGCCCGGTACGTCCGCCCCACGTATGTCTCCATCCAGGGCACAGTCACGGACACACTGGGTCAGCCGCTCCGCAGGGCGACGGTCGTGATTTTGCGCTCATTCCAGGAAGTCACGGCGCTCACGGCGACTGCCAGCCTGATTGTTGGTGCGGACGTCGCAAGTCTCGATGTTGACGGCGTCGGCTTCTGTCGCGGCGTTGTCTGGTCGGGACCCACAGATTCCCTCGGCAAGTATCAGGCGCGGGTGCTTACGGGACACGGCTACATTGCCCTGGCGGCAAAGTGGGGTTATGTGCCTGAATACTATAACAACAAGCCGGATCCTTTGCTCGCCGACGTGATCAACGTGACGGCGGACGTCAAGGATATCAACTTCTCGCTCGCGTCGAATCCTCTGCTGCATAACAGCGTCTCCGGCGTCGTGCGTGATTCTGCGGGCACGGGAGTGCCCTCCATCGTGGTCCTCATCCCCGTCACTCCGAGTCCGCAGGCGCTGAAGATGCGGTTCGGACACACAGACTCCACAGGGGCGTATACGGTGGGCGAAGTGGTGTCAGGCACCTATGTGATCATGGCGGTGCCGTTCCAGGGCTATGCCCCTGCCTTCTTCAAGGCCGGCGCGTATGGTGTGATGCACTGGCAGCAGGCCGACAAGGTTGTTGTCAGCGGTGACGTATCCGGCATCGACATCGGCGTCGTGCCCGTGCATTCCAATGGCTTCGTGCGCTTCCGGGGCCGCATCCTTGCAGGAGGATTGCCGCTCGGCGGCGCACGCGTCATGGCCACAACGGCAACCGGAGATCTGGTCGGATGCAGTGTTACCGAAAGCACCGGTCAGTACACGCTCGAGGCTCTCCCGCAGGGCTCGGTGACAATAACTGCCGATCGCGAAAACTACGCGACGTCACAGCGCGCGGTCAACGTGACGGCCAATCAGTACGAAGTGACCGGCCTGGACTTTGCGCTCACGGCACAGGGAGCGACCGATGTTGCGACCGGCACGTCCGTCCCGACCACCTACCAGCTCGGGCAGAATTATCCCAATCCGTTCAACCCGAGCACCACGATCACGTTTGATTTGCCGGTGAGCGGAATTGCCACGCTGAAGGTGTTCAACACGCTCGGGCAGGAAGTGCGCACACTCATCAGCGGTCCGATCGCCGCCGGCCGCACATCCATCGTTTGGAATGCCAACGATCAACTCGGCCATGCAGTGGCCAGCGGCGTGTATTTCTACAGGCTGACCGTGAACGGCGCGGGCAAAGAACTCTTCACCAGCGTCAGAAAGATGCTTCTGGTACGGTAAAGCGGCACGTGTATGGGATACGATGCAACGGCCGCCGGAATGCCGGCGTGCCGTTGCGTCGTTCGTGGCCGGCATGCGTGATCCACCAACGAGACTCCTCCATGAACCGAATACTCGGAATCCTGATCGCCTTGACGACACTGGCCACCGTGGTGACTGCCCAGGCGCCCACCAATCTGAACGCCCAGTCGCCTCCATCGCTCCAGCCGCGTGTAATGCTGAGCTGGACTGCTCCTCCAGGAGTCTCCTTTTTCAAAATCTACCGGTCCAGTCCCGACTCAACCGCCTTCCAACTTATCGGCATCAGCTCATTCGCGCAACAGTTTCAAGACGACAGCGTGAAAGCCGGCGTGCTCTATTATTACTCGGTTTCCGCGGTCACCCTGAAAGGTGCCGTTTTGGTGGAAAGCCCGCACAGCGCAGCTGTTGCCGTGCGGGTGTATTCCCTTTCCCCCGGTCCGAAAGGGATCATTGCCGGAAGAGTCATCGATTCGGTTTCTGGAACGCCTATTCAGCGGGCCGTTGTACGGTTCTACATGCTGCCGTCACCCACAAGTCGCGGTGTTGAAATCGCCACAGACCCCACGGGTGGATATACTGCGGTGGTCGACACGGGCACCTACCTCATCCGCGCGGAGGAAGCGCCTGCGGCCACGATACAGGGGGGACATCAGCCGCAGTGGTTCGATCATGCCGCCGAGGCAGGCGGTGCCAAGCCGGTGACGGTCAAAGCTGCCGATACCGTCCATGTGTCCTTTGCACTCCTTCCCAATTCCGCGCAGCTCTCTGCAAACGTGAGCGGGATCGTCACCGACGAACAGGGGACGCCTCTTCCCGGTGCGTTCGTGGCTTTCGTGCGGCCGATTCAGGAACTTGTGGCTTCGGGAGCAACAACGTCCCTGACCCCCGGTACGGGAGCTGAGGCCCGCGTCATCCCGGGCCTCGGGTACGCGCGGGGCGTCTATTGGTTGGGTCCCACAAGCGCGACCGGAAGATTTACCGGTCAGGTCCCGGTCAACCGTCCGTTCGTTGCGCTCGCCACAATGAATGGCTACTACCCGGAAGCATTCAACAACGTCTCGGATCCGACACAGGCAACAGTCCTCGCGGTCCGGGGTGACACAAGCGGTATTGATTTCTCGCTGAGGAAGAAGACCGCCACTGACACCGGATCGATACAGGGGGGTGTACAGAACGGTGACGGAGGCAACGTCCCCTCACGGATTATCCTTTTCCCCCGTCCCAAAGAAGGCGGCGAACGGCCGGCGATCTTTACGGATACCGATACTGCCGGCGTGTTCCTGCTCAACGACATCGAGTCCACGAGCTATGCGGTGCTCGCAGTGCCCTTCTCGGACTACGCCCCCTCGTTTGCCACGGCCTCAGGTGCGCCCGCGATATCGTGGCTCACGGCCGACAGTATCACGGTGAATGGCACAATCCCGCACGTCAGCATCACCGTGCCGTCACTGCACAATACGGGCTTGACGCGCATCAACGGGCGCGTCCTGTCGGTGGCCAACACGCCGCTGCCCGGCGTTCGTGTTCTCGCGCAGGCCTTGAATGGCAGCATATTGGGATACGGCCTGAGTGATCCGACTGGAAACTATTCCATCGAAGCACTCGGCAACGGTCCTGTGACACTGCTCGCGGACCGGTTCAGGTTCAATCAGGTGCAGGCACCGCTCACCATCCCGGCCAACACGTTTGCGGTGAACAATATGGATTTCACTCTCACGACATCGAACCCGACGTCCGTGGCCGCAGTGAGCATACTGCCGCAGCGATGCGCGTTGAGTCAGAACTATCCCAATCCGTTCAATCCGTCGACAAGAATAGGGTATCGGGTCTCGGGGCTGGGGTCTGGGTGGGTCAAGCTCAGCGTCTATGACATTCTCGGACGTGAGGTGGCGGTGCTGGTGAACGGTGAGAAACAGCCGGGAGCGTACGAAGTGTCGTTCGACGGAACTGGTCTGGCGAGCGGGGTCTATATCTACAGGCTTTCCGTCGGCACCTTTACGCAGACGCACACGATGACGCTTGTACGATAGATCCTACGTGGCGTTCTGCACGCGTGAGGCGGCCGTGTCGCCTGCCACAAATCCGGTAGAGAAGGCCGCCTGAAGGTTGTATCCGCCGATGGGACCTGCGATATCGAGAATCTCGCCGCACAGATACAGACCGCCGACACGGCGGGATTCCATGGTGCGGGGATCGACCTCGCCGAGTGCAACTCCGCCGGCGGTGACCTCGCCGCGTTCGAGCAACACGGCTTCAACAGCTCCCATCTCCCACTCCTTCAACAGCCGCACAACCAGTCTTCTCTGATCGCGGGGAAACGCATGCCCCCGCTGTTCTGGATCTATGGCTCGCGAGCGCAGCAAGCGCTCCACAATCCGGTTCGGCAGCCATTGCCCGAGCAGCGTGCCGATCATCCGCCCGGGCTGCATGCGTATCAACGCCTGGAGTTCTTCATCAACGGTCTGAAATTCCTTCCCAGGGAAGAAATCCATCCGCAGACTCACCGGACCGGTCTCCCGTGCAAGCGCGGCAGCACGGCTGACTTCAAGCGTTGCAGGACCTGACAGGCCTTCGTGTGTGAAGAGCACATCGTCGGTCCAGCGGGCAATCGGCTTGCCGTTCTGCACCACCGAGAGACATCCCCCTCTGATCGCCACTCCCTGCCAATCGCCCGGGATTGTCGGCCTGATGCGGATGGGGGCAAGCGCCGCGCGGACCTTTACAAGGCGATGCCCCGACTGCTCCGCCATCAAGAACCCATCCCCCGTGGTTCCGGTCTGCGGATATGATGCTCCTCCCGTTGCCAGGATCAGATGACGTGCAGGAATGAACGATTCCCCCGTTTTCACCCCGCGGACCCGGCCTCCCTCCAGGAGGAGTTCTTCGACCCTCTGGTGAAACCGGATCTCGACGCCAAGGTTGACGAGCAAACCGGAGAGAACACGCATGACATCCTTGGCGATGCCGTTTACCGGGAAGACTCGGCCGTTTGCTCGGGGCGCAGCAGTGATCCCTCCGGTTTCCAGAAGATCGAGAATATTACGATTTGTGAACCTATGGAGGGCATGCTTCAAAAACCTCCTTTCTTCTGCTGTAAACCCAGAAAGGACCTCATCCGGAGAACCATCGTGGGTGATGTTGCATTTTCCACCCCCGGAAATGAGGATCTTTGTGCCCAAACGCCCATTTCGCTCCAAAAGGAGGACAGGGCAACCTCTCGATGCGGCCCGCCAGGAGGCAATTATGCCTGCCCCTCCCCCTCCCACGACCACGATGTGATTCTCGGCAACCGGCATGAGGTGAAAGTACACAATGCCGACCTCGATTGCGAGTCCGATCCGCGTCCTACTTGCTTTCTCTTGGCCGTTCATGTATCTTTATTTTAGGTGAGTGCAATGCGAGGAGGTGCTTATGGCAATCGGAAATACTGGACGCGAGAAGAAACCCCTCTCCGTCACGATTGGTCCTGAATTCGGGAAAGTTGGAGGGAAAGGCCTTCCCGGTACCGATCTGCAGTCGCAGATTGTACGTTTGACAGGAGCCGCCGAGCAGTATCTGAAGCGGGGTCAGAGCGCCCTCGCATTCGATTCTCTGATGGAAGCGTATCTTCTCGACCCGCTGAATCCGCTGGTCCTCTCCTGCGAAAAGAACGTTCTTCCCGCATGGGAAGCATTCCGCACCAAGCAGACTTCCGGTGGCCTCTCGCCGACAGCGCACAGCGATGAAGAACGCCTCGCGCGCCTCCGGGCTGAGAGGGATGTAACCCGGCGTGAGAAAGAGCGTAAAGTATGGGAACAGGCATCAAGTTCACCGCGGGTGCTGTCCCAGAAACCTGGTGCTCATCCACCTAAACCGGGCAAACCGACTCTTTGAAGTCTTTTCTTGGTGTAGCTGTATTGCTCGTCGTGTGCACCCTGGGCGTGGCAGCCCAGCCGTCCTATTTCCTGACAGGAACGGTCACCGATTCTGCTTCAGGAGATCCTCTCCCCGCCGCCCACGTGCTCATCGCGGCCACCACTCATGGAACCATCACCGGCTCTGCCGGCCAGTTTGCTCTCCGCGTCGTCGAAGGAACCCACGTCGTCGTTTTCAGCATGATCGGCTACAGGCCGGACACCTCCATCGTGTCCGTGACGGCCAACACCGTGCATAACACGCGCTTGCAGAGCGCGGAGATCGTGCTTCCCGAAATGGTAGTCACTTCGGAAGACCCCGCCGTTGAAATCCTTCGCCGCGCGATCGCCAATAAGCGGCGCTGGATCAGCCGCCTGGTATCATACCAGATGGAAGCGTTCACGCGGCAGGTCATCCATCGGGACACCAGCATCGCAAGCGTCACCGAGTCCTACACACGGGGTTACTGGCAGCAAGGTGATACTCTCAGGGAGGAAGTGCTGCAACGCCGACAGACGGCCAACATCCCGCAATCGTTCAATTTTGCCTCCGTGGGTCGCCTCATCAACTTTAACGATGATGAGATACGGTTCTTCGGCTATACGTTTGTCGGTCCGACTTCGCCCGACGCCCTTGACTACTACCGTGTTCATCTTCTCCGCACGCGGCGCGACCGCGGGCGCGACATCTATGAAATACAACTCATCCCCCGCAGCCGTACCATCCCGCTATTCCGGGGCACTGTCCATATCGCGGACGAGTCATATGCACTCATGGGGGTCGATGTCGAGCCGAATGAGGCATTCCTGATTCCGATGGTGAAGGAGAAGCAACTCCGATACCGGCAGCAATTCGCCCTGTTTGCAGACGACATCTGGCTGCCGGTTGACATCCGGATCAATGCGCGCGCCAGCATCGGCATCATCGGGCTGACTATCCCGCCGTTCGGTTTCGAACAAACGTCCGTGATTACCGACTACATCATCAACCCGCAGTTGCCCGACAGTCTCTTCCGCCGCCCGCGCCTTGTTGTCGACTCGTCCGCGACACATACCGATTCAAGCTTCTGGGCATCGCACCAGGTGCTGCCGCTCTCCTCCGAAGAGCAACTGGCATACCGGTCAATTGACAGCACCCAGTCACTGGAAGTCCAGTTCAAACCTGGCGGAATGACGATGTCGATCGGGGGTGAGGCAGGCATTGCCGGATCCATTCTCGAATTTGCCGATGTCGCGTTTAACAGGGTGGAAGGTTTGCATTTGGGTGCTCAGTTTTCCCGGTCTTTGTTTCCGGTACTGCAAGCGCGGGCGGGCATCGCTTACGGATTTTCCGACAAGTCGGGCACATATGCCATCGGCGGGACGGCGTTCACGTCTCCCGAACACACGCTCGGTCTGAGTGTGGACGGCTACCATCGTGCGGAGACATATCCGGATGCGGGGGCATATGGGGCGCTCGTAAATTCCCTTACCTCACTGCTGTACAAGAACGATTATCCCGATTATTACCGGGTTGAAGGGTGGCGGGCATCCCTTTCCGCCTCCCCGTCCCGCCTTGTGTCGACCGGCATTACCTTTATTGATGAACTGCATTCGTCCCTTCCTGTGGCTACCGACTTCAGTCTGTTTTCGCGATCCCGGGCGTACCGGCCGAACCAACCGATCGCAGAGGGGAAAATGCGGAGCCTGGTACTCTCCTTCAGGTATGGCGAGGCTCCTGTGCCGTTGAACCTCATTCGTCACGACGGGATGGAATTTGCGATTGAATACTCTGCGCCGGGTATTGCCGGGAGTTCATTTGATTTCACACGGTATGAAGGTGCGACGACGCTCAGTTTCCCCACCTTCGGGCGGAGCGCGCTTTTTCCGCCGACGTTCACATTCCATATCGCCGCAGGGACATCGCGCGGAACATTGCCACTGCAGCGCGCGTTTTCGCCGGAGACTGCATCGAGTGGATTGGCACCCTTCGACGTTCTCAAGGGAATGGATGTCAAGGAGTTCGGCGGCACTGCATACGTCGCGCTGAACGTCGAGCACAACTTCAGGTCGTTGCCATTCCTTGCCCTCGGCATTCCGTTCCTTTATGAGAAGAGCATTGAGTTGATCACGTATGGCGGGTTCGCGAAGACGTGGAATCGAAGCATGCTTCCCCTGCACCAAACGGGGGGGTGGTATAGTGAAGCGGGGATCGGTTTCAACAGAATACTCGATTTGCTGCGTGTGGATCTTACCTGGCGTTTCAGCGATCCGGCTGGATTCCGGTTCACTCTGGGAGTCGCCCAGATTCTCTAGGCAGCGCTCACACTTGATCGTTTTTCAGCCAAAACGCCAGAATTCTCGCAGCTTTATCTCCCCGGAGATACCTATTTCCGGCCGTAATACCATTACTCCATTGGTTTTACCGTTGCGATTCGCTATATTTCACGCCTATGAATCAACTTGGAGCTTGACAAACCGTGGCCTCTAAGCGAATCTCTGAAAAGCAAATCGAAAGCCTCATTCAGCAGCTNNATTTTCAAAGAGCTTTCGCCGTTCTTCTGGGAAGACAGCAATCACAATGCAGTTGAAGTGATGAATTTCGTGTCCGGACAGGAATTGCGGGGACGGTTGCAGGATCCTGAGTTCCATACCAAGGTGGATACGGTCTGCAAAAGCTATCAGGCGTATCTTAAGGAGAAGAACACCTGGGCGAGCAAGAACGCACCATGGCTGAAGAGCGCACCCGTTGCATACTTCAGCGCGGAGTTCGGGCTTCATGAGAGTCTCCGGGTCTATTCCGGCGGATTGGGAATGCTTGCCGGAGATCACGCAAAATCCGCCAGTGACCTCGGTTTGCCCCTCATCGGCATCGGCATCTTCTACCGCCAGGGCTACTTCCGCCAACACATCAGCCGCGACGGCTGGCAGCAGGAGATGTATCCCGCCTATGATCCGCTCCGACTTCCCATGCGTCTGGTGACCGACAAGCGCGGCAATGCCGTCACGTGTACCGTCCAGATCGGGTCCACGGATGTCCTGTTTCAAGCATGGACCGTCGAGGTCGGACGTGTGAAACTGTATCTGCTCGACACCAATCTGCCGCAGAACGGACAATTCTTCCGGGATCTCTCCGCACACGTGTACGGCGGCGACCAAACGAACCGCATCGGACAGGAAATCCTCCTGGGCATCGGCGGTGTTCGCCTGCTGCGCAAGCTCGGTATTGCCCCGTCGGTGTTCCATATGAACGAAGGACATTCCGCGTTTCTCACCCTGGAACTGCTCCGTGAGCAGCTCCAGGCGAAGAAATCATTGCCGGATGCCGAGACGTTCGTGCGCAAGCATTGCGTGTTCACCACGCACACTCCCGTGCCCGCCGGACATGACCGCTTCGACCGCGGGCTTATGGAGGGCAACCTCGGGCGCTTTGCGACATCCATCGGCCTGTCCGTCGAAGACCTGATGAATTACGGCCGCGTCAAAGCCGGAAATCAGGCTGAGCCGTTCTGTATGACCGTGCTCGCCCTCAAGATGTGTCGCGCAGCAAACGGCGTCAGTGTGTTGCACGGCCGCGTAAGCCAGGAAATGTGGAAGGATCTCTATCCGGGAACACCGGTCAGCCAGGTCCCGATCGGCGCGGTCACCAACGGCGTGCATACGACCGGCTGGACAACACCGACAGCATCGCAATTCTGGACGAATTCTCTCGGTCCGAAGTGGATCGACAAACTGCGTGACGCCAAGTTCTGGCATGCATCCTTGGAATCGAAAAAAATCTCCGACCAGGATCTCTGGGCGCTGCGCACCGCACTGCGGCGCGAGCTTATTGAGTTTGCACGCAAGCGGCTGCGGGAGCAGCAGCTCCGGCATAACCCCGATGACATCGGCCTCTACGACAACGTGCTCTCGCCGGATGTCCTCACCATCGGTTTTGCCCGCCGCTTCGCCACCTACAAACGCGCACCGCTGCTCTTCCGCGATCTCGGCTGGGCCATCCGGGTCCTCACCGACCGGGAGCATCCTGTGCAAATCGTGTTCGCGGGCAAAGCCCATCCCCGCGACGACGCCGGTAAACATTTCATCCAGGAAATCATCAATGTGACCAAGCGGGTCGATTTATTCGGCCGCGTGGTGTTTGTCGAAGACTACGATATCAACGTCGCACGGTATCTCGTGGCGGGTTCGGACATATGGCTGAATACCCCGCGGCGGCCCATGGAGGCATGCGGAACGAGCGGCATGAAAGGGATCATTCATGGCTCGCTGAACCTGAGCACGATGGACGGATGGTGGCGCGAAGCCTATGACGGCATGAACGGCTGGAAGATCGGCGAGGATACCACGGCGAGCTCCGACCAGTTGCAGGACGATCTGGACGCGGCCTCGCTCCGCGCCGTCCTCGAGAACCAGGTCATCCCCCTCTTCTACGATCGCGGCAAGGACGGCATCCCCCACAACTGGTTACGCCGTGTCCGCCATTCCCTCGCCACACTGATCCCTGTGTATAATACCGACCGGATGGTCGCCGAGTATACGAAGCGGTATTACCAGGCACATGCGAAGAAGTAATGGCTGCCGGTTTCTCACGGCACCAAAAGCAACGGGACGGCAGCTTCTGCCGTCCCGTGCGCAATTCTCCCCCGGACCTGCTTCGCCGCCGGCGCCGCCGGCAGCACACTTCTCAGCGCTTCTTCGCTTCTTCCGCTTCGATCTTCTTCAACACGGATTTCTTCAAATGCGACACCCGCTTCTGGGCACTCGGTGCTGTTCTGCCCACCTTCGCCGGCGTCGTACCGTCCGCAATGAACAACTTGGAGCACATCGCACCCTTGAATTTTCCGGTCCTCTGACAGTCGAAGTGATGCTTCAGGATCTCTGCATACGCGTCGGCACCGGTGGTCATCCAAAAATCATCAAGATCCGAGCCGCATTCAGTACAAAACATCTTTTTTCCCTGCTGTAAACGTTTCTTCATTGGTGCCTCGTGTTTCTACGTGTGCAAATATACCAATCCCCCGCACAAAATGGTACCTCCGCTTCCTCCGCGCCGTTGGAAGTGCCGGCTCATCATTCCGGATCTACAACCCATATCTTCAACATCGTAAATCGCCAGAGGTTCCCCAACCGCAACAATTCTCGTTCTGGCAGCGTAAACATATGCTGATTCCCACCTAGCGAAAGGATTTTCCCGTATGCGTTCCCCCTTCATGCTGCTGTGCACCCTCGTCCTCGCCGCAGTCGCGTGCGCGGCACCCCAGGAGACCCGGTTGTTGAGATTCCCCGCCATACACGGGGATCAGGTGGTTTTTTCGTATGCCGGCGATCTGTATACCGTGTCTGTATCCGGCGGCGTCGCCCGCAGGCTGACCAGCGACGTCGGCTATGAGATATTCCCCCGTTTTTCACCGGATGGCTCCCGGATTGCCTTCACCGCCCAGTACGACGGCAACACAGAGGTCTATCTCATGCCCGCAGAGGGCGGCATCCCCAAACGCCTGACGTTCACCGCGACGCTTTCCCGCGACGACGTTTCCGACCGCATGGGACCAAACAATATTGTGATGGGCTGGAGGGACGACTCGACAATCGTCTACCGCTCACGCCAACACGAGTGGAACGATTTCATCGGCCAACTGTTTGCCGTCTCCCGCAGCGGAGGACCTTCGGTGCAGCTTCCTTTGCCGCGCGGTGGCTTCTGCTCTTTTTCCGCCGACGGCAGGAAAATGGCATACAACAGGGTTTTCCGCGAATTCCGGACTTGGAAGCGGTATCGCGGCGGCCAGGCCGACGACATCTGGATCTATGATTTTGACACAAAAGCCACGACCAATATCACCAACAACCCGGCCCAGGACATCATCCCGATGTGGGCCGGTTCCCGCATCTATTTTCTCTCCGATCGTGACGACCATAAACGGATGAATCTGTACGTGGTGGATCTTGCCGGCGGTCAGACACGGGCGATCACCTCGTTCACCGACTATGACTGTAAGTTTCCGTCACTCGGCGACAAGGCCATCGTGTTTGAAAACGGCGGCTATCTGTACACCATGGACCTCGCCACCGAGAAGGTACAGAAGCTCAGCATCAGCATCCTGGATGACCTCGACCGGGGACGGGGGGGAATGCGCGATGTAGGCAAAGAAGTTGCATCCTATGAAATCAGCTCCGACGGAAGCCGGGCGCTCTTCTGCGCGCACGGCGACCTGTTCACCGTTCCGGAAAAATACGGCAACACACGCAATCTCACCGGAACGTCAGGCGTGCACGAACGCGATCCCAAATGGTCGCCCGACGGCAAATGGATCTCGTACATCGGCGACGCTTCCGGCGAAGACGAACTCTACGTCGTTCCGCAGGATGGCAAAGGGCCGGCCATTCAGCTCACGCACAACGGGGATACCTACAAGTACACGCCGTCATGGTCGCCCGACGCCAAGAAACTCCTCTGGGGAGACAAAAACAACCGGCTGCAATTCGTTGATATTGACTCCCGGCAGGTGACGCTCGTCGCGCAGGCGCCGGCGTGGGAAATCACCGAGTACAGCTGGTCGCCTGACAGCAAGTGGATCGCATTTGCACGGCCCGAAGAAAAAACGATGACCACCATTCAGCTCTACGGACTGGATACCAGGACGACGGTCGCGGTCACGGATGGGTGGTACAGTTCGGGCGAGCCTGTCTTCAGTGCCGACGGGAAGTATCTTTTTTTCGTGTCTGAGCGCACCTTCACCGCCGCTTATGGCCACACGGAATGGAATCACATTTACACCGATATGGCGTGCATCTACTTCGTCACCCTGACGCGGGACACGCCGTCGCTTTTTGCGCCGAAGAGCGATGAAGTGCGGATCGGCGGCGAAACAAAGGATGGGGAGAAACCCGGCACGGAGAAAAGCATCACTGACAAGAAGCCCGCAGCCACCGCCGTGAAGGTCGATCCCGAAGACATCCAGTCGCGCATCGCGGCGCTTCCCATCGCCTCAGCCAACTATCGCGGCCTCCGGTCGGTGACCGACAGGCTCTACTATCTCCGGACCGGCCGGCGGGAGGAAAAACCCCGGCTCAATGTGTTCGCGTTTGACAAACGCAAGGAAACGGAAGTGGGTGAGATCAACGGGTTTGAGATTTCCGCCGACGGGAAGAAGATGCTCGTCGGCGCGGAGGGCGGATATGCGATCGTCGACCTGCCCGCAGCAAAGACCGAATTCAAGGAATGGCTCAACCTCGGCGATATGAAGATCCAGCTCGACCGGCGCGCCGAATGGAATCAGATCTATGCGGAATGCTGGCGCCAGATGCGCGACTTCCTCTTTGACCCGCACATGCACGGTGTCGACTGGCCCGCAGTCCGCGCGAAATACAGCGTGCTTCTCCCCTTCGTGAATACACGGGCCGACCTCACCTATGTGATCGGAGAGATGATCGGAGAATTGAATATCGGCCACGCGTACGTGGGCGGCGGTGACACGCAGAAGCCGGAACGCATCCCCCTCGGGCTTCTGGGCGCGCAACTTGAACGGGATCCCGACACCGGCTACTTCAGAATTGCTAAAATCCTCAAGGGGCAAAACTGGGACAAGTCGCTGCGGTCACCGCTGACGGAAATCGGGGTCGACGCGCATGCCGGCGAGTATATCATTGCCGTTGACGGCAAGCCGACGAACACCATGACCGACATCTACCAGGCGCTTCTCAACACCGCAGGAAAACAGGTCGCCCTCACACTGAACGGCACGCCCGCCCGGGCCGGAAGTCACACCACCGTTGTCGTGCCTGTCGCCGACGAGCATCCGCTCTACTACTACAATTGGGTACAGAACAACATCGCGACGGTCAACAAGGCAACCGACGGGAAGGTGGGCTACGTGCATATCCCGGACATGGGTGCACCGGGTCTGAATGAGTTTGCAAAGAATTTCTACCCGCAGTTTGCAAAAGAAGGATTGATCGTCGATGTGCGCGGCAACGGCGGCGGCAACGTCTCACCGCAAATCATCGAGCGGCTCCGCCGCGAGGCGGTCATGATCGATATCGCGCGCAACGGCACCAGAAACATCGATCCGGGAGGAATGATCATGGGTCCCAAAGTGCTCATCATCGATGAATTCTCGGCCTCCGACGGCGACATTGTGGCGTACCGGTTCAAAAAATCCCGGCTCGGACCGGTCGTCGGTAAGCGCACATGGGGTGGCGTCGTTGGCATCCGCGGCACGCTTCCCCTCCTGGATGGCGGTTTCCTGAACAGGCCGGAGTTCTCCCGCTACGATCTCGAAGGAAAAGAGTGGATCATGGAAGGGCACGGCGTTGATCCGGATGTCGTGGTGGACAACGATCCGGCAAAGGAATATTCCGGTGTGGATGAACAGCTGGAGAAGGCGATCGATCTCGTGAAGGAGGAGCTGCGCAAGAATCCGGTGAAGCTGCCTCCGCCTCCGCCTTATCCCGACAAGAGCAAGTAACGGCTGGTGCGCCTGCACCAGTATCAGGCGGAACGGATATATTCTTCGAAGCGGAATCCGTCGCGGGGTTCGCTCAGGCGGAGGACGAATCCCATCTCCAGCAGCGACGCGTACGCGGGAAAGAAGGTGTCGGCATCGACGTCACGTTCGACGACCGTCAAATAGAGTTCATCGGCACGGGGGAGAAGCTGGGCATACACATCTCCCCCGCCGATGACGAAGATCCGTTCTTCCTGTTGGAGCGCGGTAAGTGCCGCATCGATCGAGGGGTACGATTCGACGCCGTCCAGCAGGCTTCTGGTCAGGACCACGTTTCTCCGGCCTGGCAGCGGCTTCCCGAGGGAGTGCCAGGTGTTCTTTCCCATCAGCACCACGTGTCCCATGGTCAGCTGTTTGAAGTGCCGGAGATCTTCCGGAAGGTGCCAGGGCATCTTGCCATCCTTGCCGATGCCGCGGTTCAGGGCAACAGCGGCAATGATCGCGATCTTCACACCGCCACCTCGAACTTGATGGCGGGATGGGGGTCATACCCCACCAGGTTGAAATCTTCGAACGCCAATGCATCCAGGGGTTTGGCTGCAATCTCCACGCGGGGGAGTGACCGCGGCGATCGTTTCAACTGCTCCCGCAAGCCTTCGATGTGATTGACGTACACGTGCGCGTCAACGATCGTGTGGCTGAATTCACCAAGGGCCATGCCGGCCTCGCGCGCCAGGATGCAGGTCAGCAGGGAATACGCGGCGAGATTGAAAGGAATCCCGATGGCGATGTCACCCGAGCGTTGCGTCAGGTGGCAGCTGATCTTCCCGTCAGCAACGTTGAAGACAAAGGTGTAGTGGCAGGGGGGAAGCTTGCTGCTCAACGCGTTGCCGGGTTCCCATGCGGTGACGACCATGCGCCGGGAATTGGGATCGGTCTTGAGCATTTCGAGCACTCTTCCGATCTGATCCACCTCAACAACGTCATATGTTCCCGTTTCCGGGTTCATCCGCGCGCTCGGAAATTTTCGCCAGTAGCGTCCGTACGCGGTGTCCAGATTCCCTTCCGGATCCGCCCAGGCATCCCAGATCTTTGTGTGCTGGCGCAACGTCCGGATATGGTCTTCGCCCGAAAGATACCAGAGCACTTCGCGGAGCATCGCGGAAAAATTCACCTTTTTGGTTGTCAGAAGGGGAAAGCCACCGGCAAGGTCGACACGGTACTGCTCGGCGAAGCAGGAGATCGTATCGGTCCCGGTACGGTTGCTTTTACGTTTACCGCGTGTCAACACGCGATCCACAAGGTCGAGGTATTCTTGCATGGCGTTTGATGGAAAAGTGCTGGCAAACTACCGATTTCGGCGCCGAAATGCAACGCCGGTAAATGTGGAGAAATGCAACAATCATGCCGATCCGTTCGTACTGTGTGTAGGGTCCGCCCGTCGTGCGATAGTCGCTGTGGACCGACCCCAAGGACCGGAGGAAGAATCCAGATGACATGCCGAACCACAATACTCGCCTCCCTCCTCTCCGCCAGCTGCTTCGGAGCATTTGGCGGAGAGAAGACANNGTGCATATCCGCGCAACGGGCGCCGGCGGTGACCACGGATGGACCTACAAGGACGACGAGATGTACGCCTACAGCTGGATTCTGAACGCGGATACGCGGGAACCCGTGTGGAAATTGACCGTGGACAACTCGCGGAAACACGGCGATGATCGGACCTTCGATGGGACCATCGCACTCCCCGCCGGCTCCTATGAGGTCTATTCCTCGGCCTGCACCTTTGTGTACCACACGACTTTTACCCATTTCAATGTCAACGTTGATCACCGGCGTCATCCCCTCTTCGGCGGAGAATCGAAGACGGATCGACATTTCTTTTCGTGGCTGACCGAATGGTGGACGGACGACATCGGCGAGGCATGGGACAAGCACGCCAAGAACTGGGGCATCGATCTGCAGATTGACGAGAGCATAGGGGCGAGCGTCTCCTCGTTTATCCCGCCCAAGGTGTCCGAAGGCTCCGTTCTCCGGACAACGGGTCTGGGTGATAATGCGTTTGTACGGAAGGGTTTCACTCTTTCCGTACCCGCAGATATCTCGATCCGCTCTCTTGGCGAAAATCAATCCGGTGAGGAATGCGCAGATTACGGCTGGATCGTGGACACGCGCACGCGCAATCGCGTCTGGGAAACCGATTGTCATAACACACAGGAAGCAGGCGGCGCCCGCAAGAATATCCTGAGCACGTCCCACATTCGCCTGGACAAGGGCTCGTATGTCCTCTATTGCATTACGGATGATTCCCACTCCACTTCTGACTGGAACGATGCCCCACCTTACGACCCATTGAACTGGGGGACATCTCTGGTCATTGAAGATGAGAAGGAACGCCGAGGCTTCGCCCTGGCGCCGTACGCCGAAGATCAGAACGTCGTCGTCAGCATCGTCAAAGCGGGCGACAATTTCTCCCGCTCCGAGGGCTTCACTTTGAAGGAAGAGACCCGCCTCCGTGTGCTGGCATTCGGCGAACGAAGCAACAACCGCCGGACCATGGCCGATTACGGGACGATCTTGGAAGCCCGGACACGCACGCGCGTCTGGACCATGGATGCCGAGCGCACGCGCTACGCAGGAGGTGCATCGAAGAACCGTTACATCGACGAGGTCATTACCCTGCCCGCCGGGAGCTACGTCGTGACCTACGTCACTGATGACAGCCATGCCTACGGAGCCTGGAACGACTCCCCCCCGTTCGATCCTGATCACTACGGGATTACCATCGAAGGCGCCGATCCTTCCTTCACACCGGGCACGGTCAGCAAGTACGTCGAGGAACGGGACAAGAGCATCATTGCACAGATCGTGCGCGTGGGCGACAGTGCCGATCGTTCGGTGCGTTTCTCGCTCGACCGCACAACGCGGATCAGAGTCTATGCCATCGGTGAGGCGCAGAACAGGGAAATGTTTGATTACGGATGGATTGAAGATGCAAAGTCAGCCACCGTCGTCTGGGAAATGACCTATGGCATGACCTTCCACGCCGGCGGGGCCAGGAAGAATAGAATGTTGAATTCTTCGATCGTCCTGGACAAGGGCACGTATGTCCTCCGCTACAAGACGGATGATTCTCACGCGTATAACGATTGGAACTCGGATCCGCCGGACGACCGGGAGTTTTACGGCATTACGCTGTACTACGACACGGCCCAGGAGATCCCTCCGCCGCCGGAACCGCCTCAGACGAACCGGGTTCCCCGCCCGCCGCGGTGAGCGCCGTCGCGCGTGCGCAGGAGCGCGGCGCGTTCCAAGGGAGTCGCTTCACGGGCCTCGCCAGGTGCGAGGCCCGTCAGTTTCACGGCGTCGATGCGGATGCGGACCAGCCGCAGTGTGGGATTGCCCACCGACGCGGTCATCTTCCGTACCTGGCGATTCCGCCCTTCGCGCAGGGTGATCTCTATCCACGCGGTCGGTATGGCTTTTCGGACGCGGATGGGAACCGGGCGCGGCGGTAATGGTGGTTCCATGGCCAAAAGACGTACGTCTGCCGGTCTGGTTCTCCGGCCTTCGATGACCACACCCGCCCGCAACGATGCCAAAGCCCGCTCATCGGGGATATGTTCGACCTGCGCAAGATAGGTCCGGGGATGCGCGAACGCCGGATCCGTCAATACGTGGTGCATTGTGGAGTCATTCGTCAGCAGGAGCAACCCTTCGCTGTCGGCGTCCAGTCTCCCGACCGCATAGACGTCGGGGGGAAACGGCCCGTACTCGGCAAGCGTGTGCTTCCCGGGGTCACCCGTAAACTGAGAAAGCACACCGTACGGTTTGAAAAACAGGAAATACCTGAAGCGCATGTTTTGGGGCATGGCGATAATATAGGAGCCTCGGGAATGGTCCGCAAGCCCGTTCTGCATTGATTCTCGGGCCGGGATTATCTACTTTTCCTTCATTACGACGCCTCCGCATATCCCCTCATCCAACCGGGAGCTCCTCGATGTCCGCAACGCGACGTGAATTTCTCCGGCAGGCCGCCGCAACCGGCGCCGGCGCACTTGTCACCGGCACCATTCCCCTTTCTTCGATTGCGGGTGCAGCGGACGGTCCGGTGCCTCCGGTCGTTGTGTCAAGTGCCAATGGCATGAGCGCCGTCACCCGTGCGATGGAAATGATCACCACCGGCAGCGATGCACTGGATGCGGTGATCGCCGGCGTAAACCTCGTGGAAGATGATCCGAACGACATGAGCGTCGGCTACGGAGGGCTGCCCAATGAAGAGGGCGTGGTCGAGCTGGATGCCGCGGTGATGCACGGGCCGACCCATCAAGCCGGCGCCGTTGCCTCTCTGCGCAACATCAAGAATCCCTCTCAGGTGGCGCGCGTGGTCATGGACCGCAGCGATCATGTCCTTCTCGTCGGTGAAGGTGCGCTCCGCTTCGCCCGTGCCCACGGATTCAAGGAACAGGACCTGCTCACGGACAAAGCCAGAGAAGCATGGTTGTACTGGAAGGAACATCTTTCCAATACAGACGACTGGTTGCCCCCGCATGGTCCCGATGACAAGGATATCGGCGCGCTTCTCCCTGAACCGCTGCGCAACGAATTCGGCGCCTTCTTCCGTCATTCGGGCACCATTCATTGCAGCGCCCTCGACCTCAAGGGGAACCTGTCCTGCGTCACCACCACGAGCGGCCTCGCCTTCAAGATGCCCGGGAGGGTCGGAGACTCGCCGATCATTGGTGCCGGGCTGTATTGCGACAATGCTATCGGGACGGCGGGTTCCACGGGAAGGGGGGAAGCCAATCTCATCAATTGCAGCAGCCGTATGGTTGTCGAGTATATGCATGCGGGAAAAACTCCGGAAGAGGCCTGCCTTGAGGTTGTGAAACAAATTGTGGAACACAACCGGATGAAGAGACTGCGTGACGCACAGGGGCGGCCGACATTCGAGGTCTCCTTCTATGCCATCAACGCCCGGGGCGCACACGGCGGGGCACGCATCTATAGCGGCGGCAAAATGGCCGTCCACGACGGCACGGCGGCACGCCTCGAACCCATCGCCTATCTGTACAAAAAGGACAACGGCTGATTGCCAGTCGAGGCGTTCGTGCACAGATCCCTCTGCGTCGTGTATCTGATGATCATCTGTTCGTTGACGTGCCGGTGCGCCGAAGAGATGGCATTTGTGAGCCGCCACGGGGATACGCTCATGCTACAGGATCACCCCTACGGCTTCGCCGGCGCCAATGCCTACTACCTCATGGAAAGTGCCGCAAGGGGTGATTCCGCGGCCGTCGGCGCCCTGTTCGCCGCCGCGGCAGCCCAGGGTATACAGGTGGTCCGGACGTGGGCGTTCCATGAAGGCTCGAACTCCTCGGACCCCGCCGTGCTGCAGAGCGCGCCGGGGCACTTCGAGGAACAGGCCTTTCGTGCCCTCGATTTTGTCATCGCACAGGCCCACCTGCACGGCATCAGACTGGTTCTTCCCCTGGTGAACAACTGGGAGGATTTCGGCGGGATGAATGCTTATGTCCGGTGGAGGTCGGTAGTTGCCGCCGGACGGGTGCGACTCGCGGCCTCTGACCGTCCGGGCGGTCGGCTCGTGCGCGGCCAATTCGGCAGACAGTATCACACGATGGTCGCCGGCACTTTAGGTCACGACGATTTCTATACCGATACTCTCATCCGCCAATGGTACCAGACGACGATCAAGACTGTGCTCGGGCGGATCAATACCAGGACGGGAATCCGGTACAGCGAAGAACCGGCGATACTTGCCTGGGAGCTGGCGAATGAACCACGGTCATCGGATCGCACGGGAGACATCGTGAAGAAGTGGGCCTCAGAAATGTCAGCCTTCGCAAAATCGCTCGATTTCCACCATCTTGTCGGCGTGGGAGATGAGGGGATGGACGTGTCTGCTGACGGCTATGCCATGGATGGCTATGATGGACAGGATTGGCTTTTCCGGGGCGAAACAGGGGAATCGTTCTCCGCTCTGACGTCCATTCCGAGTATTGATTTTGGGAGCGCCCATTTGTATCCTGATGCATGGGGCCTCTCTCCGGAGGCCGGCAATGTGTGGATTCGCGATCACATCCGGTTGAGCCGTACACTCCGCAAACCGTGCATTCTCGGAGAGTTTGCCTCCATGACCACCCGGGGTCTGGTGTACGACAGCTGGTGCACAACGGCAGTGCAGGAATATGGTGCCGGAGCGATTGTCTGGCAGCTGGTCAGCGGAAACATCTCCGCGAGCGATGCCTTTGCGTTCAGCTGTCCTGACAGAGATGGCGCATGTGCAAGTATGGCGCGCGCGGCGGTGGCATGGGCCCAGCGGTATGCGCCCAAGGCGGCGACGGCGCCGGATGCGGTGATGTTGATGCAGAATTATCCGAATCCGTTCAACGGCGTCACCGTCATCCAGTACACACTCCCCGCAGATGCGACGATCTCGCTGGACCTGTGGAATGCCGCCGGGGCGCATGTGCGGTCGATCGCTTCGGGCTTTCGGGCAGCCGGCCTCTGGCGGGAGATTCTCAATGCCACACATCTCGCAAGCGGCGTTTATTTTTCCCGGCTCTGCGTCGTGACACAAGGTCCGTCACCTCAACATGCGGACGCGAGCAGGATCATGGTGCTTGTGAAATAACAGGTCGACCGGTGTTGATTCCTCCAGCTTCTTCACGATGGAAAGGAACTTATTGAGTCTTTCGCTACAACGTCAGCTGGCCATCGTCCTTTTCGTACTCTCTCTCCATGATGCTGCGGCTCAGGCGTACCGCGTCGATACTCTCGCGCGGGCCCCGTATGCCCAGTATCCGGTTTGCATTGCGTTTCCACGGCACGGAGATGGTCTCTTCTTCTTCACCGAGAAGAACAGCGGACGGGTACGCGTATTCAACGGCACTCTCGAACCGCGTACACTGCTTACGGTCCCGGTTGAAACAGATGGTCCGCAGGGGCTGCTCGGCATTACGTTCTCTCCCTCCTATCCCGATACACCCTACTTCTACGTCTTTTACGTCCGCACCCCGGATCGTCTGGGAATTATCGAACGGTATCGCGACTCGACCGGAACCGCCGTCGATCCGACGCTGATCGCCATTGTGCCTCGGCGCGACGAGGCCACGGGGAACAACGGCGGGGTCCTCTGCTTCGGCCCCGACGGCAAACTCTATGTCACTGTCGGCGATCATCAAACACATCCTGAATTTGCACAGGACACCTCCTCACGGCACGTTCCCTGGGGAAAGATCCTCCGTCTGAATCCTGACGGCTCCTATCCCGCAGACAACCCCAACATGTTCAAGCCCTTCTGGGCAATCGGTCTGCGCAACGGACAGGGAATGACGTTCGACGCCGGAACCGGGGATCTTTACGTCGCCGAAGGGGGCACCGGCGTCCCGAATAAAATCTTTCGTGTACATAAGGGGGACAACTTCGGCTGGCCAAAGGGAGTGCATGAGGGAGACCACGGGCTAACCCGTCCGCTCGTGGAGTTTCCCGCCGACCATGCCCCTGATCTTACCGGAATCGCTCTCTACCGGGGCGACGCATTCCCCGCGCTCCGCGGGAAGCTCCTTGTCGCCGGCAATGCGGTCCCTGCCGTTTGGACCGGGACATTTGTGCGCGGCGGGGATTCGGTGGTGACGGAAAAGTTCTATTCTTTTCCGACAGGCTTCGCAGATCTACAGGTGGGACCTGACGGGTGCATGTATCTCACCAACGGACCGTATCTCTCGAGCAAGATCCTGCGCATCTCCCCGGTGCCGCCGTCGTTCACAAGCACACCCCCTCAGGATGCCGTACAGGATGTCCGCTTCACGTACACTCCGACGTTCGCCGGCACACCGCCGGATGTCGCGCTCCTTTCGGGCCCCGATGGCATGACGCTGCATCGCGGTACAGGGATGATTGAGTGGGTGCCGACGAACGCGCAGGCGTTGCAGCGCCGTCAGTCGTTTACGATCCGCGCCCGGAATGGGGCGGGCGAAGCGATCCAGCGTGTCACGCTCGACATGATCAACGTCAACGACCCGCCCACGGATTTCCGCCTCGGCACACCGGCCCCGGGAAGCAGCATCAGCTTCTTCGGAAGGGATCCCGAAGTGACATTAACATGGGAGCGGTCGGTTGACCCGGACGGAGATAGTATCCGGTACACAGTGGAGATCGATACGGCGGCCTCGTTCGGTAGCCCGTCGTTGCGTACGATGGATGCAGGCGAAGCCGATTCCCTCCGCGTCACGTTCCCACGCGTCAGCCAGACCTACTTCTGGCGGGTTGGCGCGACCGACGGCCGGTTCACCACGTATGGTGCCCCGGGGGCGGCGACGGTCTCCCTCAGCGTTACCACGTCTGTTGCCGCTCAACCCAAGGTGGTACATGAGCCCGTCGCCTCTCCTCCCGAGCCGGCGTATGTCAGCGCATTCACACCCTCCACGCACCTCAGTTATACGCTCGACCGGGCGGGACAAGTGCGTATCGTTGTGTTCAACATCCTGGGGCAGGAAGTATTGCTCGTCTTCGACGGCATGCAACCGGAGGGAACGTATCACGTGGACCTGGCGAAGCTGGGCCTGCCGAGCGGCATGTACTTCTATCGTTTGCAGGGCCCGGGCATTTTCGAAACGAAAAAAATGGTGCTGTCCCGGTAAGCCCCGGGAGAGGCGGCAGGCCGCTCGCTCCGCTTATCGCGAGCGCCGGATCGCCACGAGTGTCTTGTCGTCTGAGTATTCGGCCATCTTGCTGAAGATCTGCACTTCTTCCAGAATCAGCTGGCACAGTTCCCGGGGGGTCCGTTTCTTGTGCGCTTTCAGCATCTGGATCAGGCGTTGTTCCCCGTACATCTCCCCCCGCTCATTCGAAGCTTCGACAATGCCGTCGGTATAGAGCAGCATCACATCCCCCCGGTTGAGAACCGTAAACTCCGAATGGTAGCTCTCCCGCGGAAACGGCCCGATAATCTGCCCGGTGGCCGGAAGCTTCTCCACCGCATTCGTGTCCGCGCGCAGAATGATCGGATTACTGTGACCGGCGTTGACGTAGATGACGAGCCCCTTGTCCGACGTGTTCAACTCCGCATACACCATGGAGATGAAATGTTCGGGAGTGAACGTCTTGTTGACCAGCTGGTTCAGACGTGTGACCAGTGACCCGATCTTCGTCTGATATTCGACGCCCATTCTGAGTGCGCCGGATGCATAGAGGGCCTGGGAGGCGGCTGGAATCCCCTTGCTCGCGGCATCCCCGATGACCACGCCGAGCCGTTCTTTGTCACCGGACGCCTGCAGATAGTCAAAAAAATCTCCCCCCACGATGCGATCGGGCAGGGAAACACCGTAGACATCGTAGAAATGGAACTTCATTTCGTGTTCGGGGAGGATACTTTCCTGGATCTGCCGGGCTTTGTCCAGATCCTGTTCCAGGAGCCGGGCTTTTGACTCCGCGCGCCGGTTGCGGAGCGCCGAAGTCAACGCTGCACTGATAATGTTCAGCGCATACATCATTTCCCTGCGCACGACTGCGGACGTGATCGCAAGGACGTACGGATACAGGGTGAAACGTTTCCATTGTACAGTTTCCCCCACCCCCGTCGCCGAGAACGTCTTGATCCCTTTCTTGAGGAGATAGGCGTTGGTTTCCTTCCCGATCATCGTCCCTTTGCGGGGAAGCTGTGTGAACAGCGGATAGTCCAGCACCCGGATCTTGAAGCTCTTGTCAATAGAATCCATCTCCCCGTACTGGCGCAGAAGACGGTATGTTCCGGTGGAGCTTTCCAGTTTCCAGATGCGGGCCCCACGGATGGGGATATCCTCGTTCTTGATGATCTGTTCCAGCACGTGCGCGATGAGTTGCTCTTCCGTCCGGAATTCCGCTTCGCTGAGGAGTTGAATCGTTCTGAATAGTTTGTGTTGGTCCATGTCACTCGCGGTAGTGTTTTTTCCTGGCCCGGTATTGCAGGTTGTCCTGCACGATCCGCAGACTGTCGGCCTGTGTAAGCACAGGAAGGTCGGGTGATCGGGAGCATGACACACGGAGGGGGAGGATGAGCATCACATAACAGAACACGGATTTCATGCAAAAAATTCCCGCATGGTGCGAATGACGACGGATTGCTGTTCACCGGTCAATGACGGATAGATCGGGAGCCGCAACAACCGTCCGCTGGCAGACTCGGTGACCGGAAAATCGCCTTCGCGATACCCCAGCTCACGTCCGACAGGCGAGAGGTGCAGGGGCAGGTAATGAAACGTAGTGCCGATCCCGCGTGCGCGGAAGAAGGCGAGGGCGTTGTTCCGGGCCGTCTCGTTTTCGAGCAAGACGTAATAGATATGGTGGTTGGACGCGACCGCGGCGGGAATCGCCGGGAGAGCGAGCCGCCCCTGCCTAGCCAGGGGAGTGAACGCAGCGTCGTACTGCTCGTGGATCTCGCGTCTGCGGGCCTGGATGCTCGCGCGTTTATCCAACTGACTCATCAGCAATGCCGCCATGCTGTCCGGAGGGAGAAAACTGCTTCCTGTCGCCACCCACGTGTACTTGTCCACCAGGCCCAGCATGAATTGTTTTCTGTTTGTCCCCTTCTCGCGGATGATTTCTGCACGCATCGCGATGGCGTCACTGTTTGTGGCGAAGGCTCCCCCCTCACCTGTCGAGTAATTCTTGGTTTCGTGAAAACTGAAACACCCGATATGCCCCGTTGTGCCCGCCGGGCGGCCGTTGTACAGGGCGCCGATTCCCTGTGCGGCGTCCTCCACAACCTGTATCCCGCGCGGGGCGGCCAGCGCCATGATCGCATCCATGTCCGGCGACACGCCCGCGTACAGGACCGGCAGGATGACCTTCGTCCGGTCCGTGATGCGCTTCTGTACATCGTCCGGATCGATGGTCAGCGTATCCGGCCGGATATCCACGAACACGCAGCGGGCCCCCTGCCGGAGGATGGCGTTGGTGGTGGAGACGAACGTAAAACTCGGCACGAGGACTTCATCCCCCGGCACAAGGTCAAGCGCCATCATGGCCAGCTCGAGCGCGTGGGTGCATGATGTTGTCAGCAGCACGTGGCGCACTCCGAGGAGCGAGCACAGCATGGCCGTGGCCCGCTCGGTCTGCGGCCCGTCGCCGACGAGCTTTCCCGAGTGCACGGCCGATGTCAGCGCCGCGGCGTCATGCTCATCATACCAGGGGACGTGAAAGGGGATCGGGGTCATCTGCGTGGCAGCCGGTGTCCGAATATGGCGGTGGAATGGATTACTTCTCCTTTTGCGTGCCCGTTGTGAGCACCCTTCGATAGACCTGTTCAATCTTTTCCGCCATCGCTGTGGCATGGTAACGTTCAAGAAACAGCTGGGCGGATGCTCTTCCCATGCTGTGCCGGCGATCGCCATCCAGAATCAACGTTTGCAAAGCCCGTGCAAGGGCGGCGGGATCCTCGGGCGGGACCAGGAAGCCGGATGCACCCTCGCGTACCATATTCGCGATTCCGCCGACATTGGTGCACACCACCGGAAGTCCCGTTGCCAGCGCTCGCAGGATGGCGATCGGGAACATCTCCGCAGCAAGCTCGAGCGATGAATGGCAGTAAATGTCAAACGCCGGATACCACAGATGGAGATCATCCTGGAAGCCCAGGAACCGGACATAGGGCGAAATTCCCAGGGTGCGCGCCTGTTCCTCGAGCGGCACAAGGAGCTCGCCGTCGCCGATGATGGGAAAGAGCACGCGGGGCGAACCGGCCACGACGCGTGCCACGGCATCGAGGAGCACGCGATGCCCCTTGAACGGCACAAGTCGCGCGACATTGCCGATGACCACGATATCGTCAGCAACGCCGAGGCGGTCACGGGTCGCCCGCCGCGCGGCACGCCGCTCTTCTTCCGGTACATCTTCGATGCCGATGGGGACTGTTGTGATCCTCGCCGGTGCGACATGGTCTTCCGTGATGAGCACATCCTTCCCGGCGTCCGCGTCGGTGATAAAATGATCGATCCCCCAGCGGTTGCGGAGCCAGTGGGTGAGGTTGTGCTGAATAGAATGGGTGCTGTGCACACCGGCGACATGACGCGCGGGCGTCCATGCAGCCGCCAGAGCCGCCGCGGTGCGGTCGTAGTTCGCATTGCTGTGCACGATGTCGATCGCGCGGCCGCGTAATTCCTTCCGCAGTTGCGCCGCCATCGCGAAGACCCTATCCATGCCGCGATAGTCGATCGGGATCGTGGGTATGCCGGCGGCGGCGCATTTGTCGAGCAGCAGGTGACCGGGAAGAGCCGAAACGCTCACCGTGTGCCCGCGCAGGCCGAGGTACTTCGCCAAGATCAGCACGTAGTCCTCTCCCCCGGCGAAGATATCCGTGGCATTGGTGAGCAGGATGTTCATCGTGGCACCACTATCCCTTTCCGTACACATCGCCGACGCCGAAGCGTGACGCCGCCCAGAGCGCGAGGATCGTGGTGATCGCGGCGATCGCGCGCTTCTCATCACCCTCGCGCACGACGAGGTCATACGTATCGGCAACAAATTTCATGTTGCGCAGCAGGCGGCCGATCTGGTCTTTCCGGACTTTGCCGTGCCAGAAGGACACCTGTTCGCGGATCAGCTTCCCGTGGCGCCGCAGAAGCTCTCCCATGGCAAATACCTTCTCGCTCCGCGGGGTACGGGGAGTACAGATCTGGATCAGATCGGTGAAGTACTCGTCCCAGAGCGTCGCGAATTCGCGATTCTCGGGCCGGCGCAGATACCGTGCCCGTTTCAACGAGAAGCGGGCCTTTGTCCGGACACGGAATCGTGGCACCACCAAGTGCAGGTCGTACAATGTTCTGCGTTCCGTCGGATCATCCGGATCCATCTCGTTGTAGACCCACCGCTTCTTCAGCGCGAGCCAGGTGTCGACGCACACCACTGGCGCTTCACGGCTGTCGATGGAGATGAATTTTCCCTTTTCGGCGCCAACCACGGTAATCCAATGTTCCCATTGATCCACGCACAGGATGGCCGGGTACCCGCGTTTCAGCGCCAGCAGGAGTTCGCGCTTCGCCCTGAGCGAGTGCGTCCGGCGGATGATCCGCATGTCGCAGTCAAACGCATGGGCCGCGCGACCGAGTTTGATCTCGTCCGTCCCGGTCCACCAATGTGTGCCGGCGATCCGGGAGACCGCGTTCTCATCCACAAACTTCCCGAGCATGATCAGCGCGTACTTGAGGGCGAACGGCCCGCATTGCCACTTATTTGGTTGAGGATAAAGGCCCATGACTCACATTTCGAGGAATCGGCTGCGCATCATTCTGGAATGGGTATCGTTAAAGGTACGGATTCACCCGAGGAAATCCAAAGGCGGAAACGGCAGGAAACGTCGAAAACCTGCCATTTTGTGGCACATGTTCATCTTCTGCGGGGGAACGTCAGGGAAGATCAGGTCTGTTTGTCGGCCTGTCCTTTGAGCTCGCTGAGGATCTTGAGCGCATCGAGGGGCGTCATTGCATCGGGGTTCAGCTCACGCAGCCGTTGCCTGAGCGCATCGTCCTTTGCTTCAAAGAGCGTCAACTGCACGGACGCGGAAGGGCTCCGCCCGTGTCGACGCACGGCACCCGGCTCGCTACCCAGGCCAAGGTCCGACGATTCAAGATTCTTCAGCAAGTGCTTTGCGCGGTCGGTGATTTCCTCGGGCAACCCGGCCATCTGGGCCACCTGGATGCCATAGGAGTGATCGGCAAAGCCGGGCGTGACCTTGTGCAGGAAGATGACCTTGTCGCCATATTCGCGGACGTCGACCTTGAGATTCCGGATGCGGGGGAACAGATCGGCAAGTTCATTCAACTCGTGATAGTGTGTGGCAAACAGCGTGCGCGCACCGACTCGTTCGTGAAGGTACTCCGTCAGCGCCCACGCAATGCTGATACCGTCGAACGTACTGGTTCCGCGACCCACCTCGTCGAGCAGAATGAGGCTCCGNNTCGCTCGCTCCCACGCGCGTGAAGATCTTGTCCACCAGACCGATCTCCGCGCTCCGTGCCGGCACATGACTCCCGATTTGCGCCAGCAGGGTGATCAGGCCGACCTGACGTAGAAAGCTTGACTTCCCGCTCATGTTGGGGCCGGTAATAATCAACACCTGCTCTTTGTGGCAGTCGAGACGGACGGAATTCGGCATGTATTGTTCGCCGGGCGGAAGGAGCCGTTCGATGACGGGATGCCGTCCATCCACGATGTCGATAACGCTTCCATCATTGACCTCCGGCCTCACGTAACCGTATTCCACGGCCACCGTGGCAAGAGAGACAAAGCAATCCAGCGTCGCGAGAGCCCGGGCGTTGGTGGTGATCACGTCGGCATGCGCCGCAACCGAGAGCCGGATTTCGGTGAAGACCTGCGTCTCCAGGGCGAGAATACGCTCTTCGGCGTTGAGGATCTTCTCCTCGTATTCCTTCAGCGCAGGTGTGATATAGCGCTCCGCCCCCGTCAGGGTTTGCTTCCGGGTATACTCCTGCGGCACTTTGTCACGATGGGAATTGGTGATCTCGATGTAATAGCCGAAAACATTGTTGAAGCCGACTTTGAGCGATGCGATACCGGTGCGCTCGCGTTCGTGGGCCTGAAGGTCGGCAATCCACTGTTTGCCGTTCGAGGAGAGGCTCCGGAGCTCGTCCAGCTCCGGATTGAACCCGGGGTTGATCACACCCCCGTCGGCAAGCGTTGCCGGAGGATCAGGCGCGACGGCCGCAAGAATCAGCTTGACGATGTCTGGAAGCGGCTGCAGATCGCCGTGGATCGTCTGGAGCGCGGAGGATGTCAGGAGCGCAGTGTGCGTGCGAAGCGCATCGATTTCATCGAGGATGCCCCGGAGGGCCTGGATGTCACGCGGACCGGCGCGGGCAGTGCAAATCCGGGCGTTCAACCGTTCCAGATCCCCGATACGGGCGAGCAGTGCACTCAGGGCGGTGCGCACCTCGCTTTTGTCGACGAGCTCAGTGACCGCCGCCAGTCGCGCACGCACCGGTTCCAGTGCGTTTAACGGCTGGGTGATCCATCGTTTGAGCAGCCTGCCGCCCATCGGGGTGTGGGTCCGGTCCAACACGTGCACCAGCGTCCCGTCTTCCTGGCCCGCAATGGACGAGGTGATTTCCAGGTTGCGTTTCGTTGAGGGATCCAGCACGATGTGGTCTGCGATATCGAACGGGGACAGCTTGCGGAGGTGGAGGAGGTTTGCCTTCTGTGTTTCCTGGAGGTAGTGCATGACCGCGCCGGCCGCGACGATACCGATGGCATAGTCCTGCAGCCCGAAACCCTTGAGCGATTGGGTCTTGAACTGGGTCGTCAACAGTTCGCGCGCGTAGTCATCGTGAAAGATCCAATCGTCCGTTTTGGTCAACAGCCCCCGGAACGACGATCGCAGCAGGTGCGCAAGGGACTCTGCATCGCGACGCTGGACGATCAGTTCGGCGGGTTCCAGTGCGCCGATCTGTTCCGCGAGGTGGCTGAACGGCAGCTCGGCGACGCGGAATTCAGCGGTGGTGACGTCGACAAAAGCAAGACCCACACGGTCCATGCCGGTGGCCAACGCACCGGGAAGCGCCACGGCGGCAAGGTAGTTGTTCTTCTTCTGGTCCAGCACCTTGTCGGAGAATGCGACCCCCGGCGTGACCACCTCGATGACGTCGCGTTTGACGATCCCTTTCGCGAGCTTGGGATCCTCCATTTGTTCGCACACGGCGACGCGGTAGCCGGCCTTCAGCAGTCGGGGGAGGTATGCATCAAGGGCATGGTGCGGGAATCCGGCGAGAGGGGTCTCCCCGGCCGCCCCGTTGCCCCGCCTGGTGAGCGTAATCCCCAGGACTCGGGATGTGATCTTCGCATCCTCGTCAAAGGTCTCGAAAAAATCCCCCATCCGGAAAAGCAGGATGGTGTCGGGATATTTCGCCTTCACCTGGGCATATTGCCGCATCAGCGGGGTTGACATCGCGCGGTCCCGAAATTGGGTGTGCGTCAAATTACGGGAAATCCGCCGCGATATGCAATGAACCGCGGGGCTACTCGAGTATGGTCATCACGCCTTCGATGCGTCCGAGGGGAGCGGAGAGTTGCACGCCGGCAGCTTCCCCTTTCACACGGTCGAAGGTCTCCCGGGCGATAGCCACCCCCTCGCGGAACCCTTCTTCCTTCGTCGTGGTCTTGCGCATGCGTTCGAGGATTTCCTGCGGCACGCTTGCTCCCGGGACCTCGTTGTTCATGAATTCCGCATTCCGGAACGACACGAGAGGCCAGATGCCGCAGATAAGCGGGAGTCGCACGTGTGCAATCCGTTTCATGAAGCGCTCGAGGAGGCGCAGGTCGAACACCGGCTGCGTAATCATATACTCCGCACCCGCTTCGATTTTCCAATCGAGCCGCCGGAGCTCGTCATCAAGGTTGATCGCGCCCGGATTCACCCCCACGCCGATACTGAAGGCCGTTGGTTCACCAATCGGATTGCCGGCAAGATCCAATCCGTGGTTGAGCCGGTTGATCAGATTGGTCAGCCCGATAGCATCGACGTCGAACACTGCGGTGGCATTGGGGTAGTTGCCCAGTTTCGGCGGATCGCCGGTGATGGCCAGAACATTGCGCAGGCCGAGCGCCCACGCCCCGAGAAGATCGGATTGCATACCGATCACGTTGCGATCGCGGCAGGCGAAATGGAGCACCGTTTCGATGCCCACCTCGCGCTGAAAGATCGCCGCGAGGGCCAGCGCCGACATGCGTGCCGAAGCACGGGGCCCATCAGGGATGTTGATCGCATCGATGCCGAAATGATGGAGCCGGCTTGCCTTTTGCACCTGCGCTGCGGGAGAGACCCCCTTGGGGGAGACCAGCTCCACCAGCGTGACGAACTTGTGCTTTGCGAGTTTGTTGCTGAACCGGGATTTCTCGTCTACCGGCACCACGGTCACGGCCTCGGGCGCCGTCACTCGCAGTTCTCCGGTTGCCCGGTCCATCCTTTTTGCCGGCTGAAGGGCATGCACAGCCCGCCGGATCGCCTTGATGTGGTCGGGATTGGTGCCGCAACACCCTCCGACGACGTTCGCGCCGGTGAGAATGAACCGTTTTGCGTATTCTGCGATGTATTCCGGCGATGTCATGTAGATGTTCCGTCCGCCGACATTCTGCGGCACACCGGCGTTGGGCTGCACAGATACAGGAATCTTCGTCAGCGGTTTGAGATGCTCAAGCGCTTCGAGCATCGCCTTGGGCCCAACAGAACAGTTCAACCCGATGACATCAACGTCGAATGTGCTCACCTCGCTCACAAACGTTTCCAGCGTCGCCCCGCTGAGCAGCACCCCGTCGTCATTCACGGTCACCTGGGCCATGATCGGCACCGTGGCATCCAATTCCCTGGTCGCCCGGATGGCCTGCGTCAGCTCGCTGACAAGGGAAAACGTTTCCAGCACGATCAGGTCGACGCCGCCGTCGAGCAGACCCTTGGCCTGCTCCTTGAAAACCTCCTTGGCTTCGTCGAACGACAGCTTACCGATCGGTTCGATCTGCACGCCCAGTGGCCCGATGGACCCGGCAACAAAAGCCTTGTCGCCGGCAATCCGCTTGGCGATCTCGGCTCCTTTCCGGTTGATCTCGTACACCTTGGTCTCCAGACCATGCGGTGCGAGCTTGAACCTGTTCGCCCCGAAGGTGTTCGTCTCGATAACGTCGGCACCGGCATTCACATAATCCCGGTGCACCTCCCCGACAAGATCGGGATTGGTGAGATTCAATTCATCGAAGCAGGTGTTGATGTAGACGCCTTTTTCATACAGATACGTGCCGACGCCTCCGTCAAAAACGATGACCTCATTGTGCAACCGTTCGCGGAAAGATTTCATCGCCGTTTCCATCTGGTAGTGGACCGTGCATTTCAGTGGGATAGTATACACTTTTCCGCGATGATTGCCAACCTTGATTGTCGCATGGAATATCACTATCCATAATCCATTGTCTATTGTCCAACGTCCATTGTCTATTGTCCATCGGTCTTTTTCAAGAAAGACTTCCCTTCATGCCTTTTACTCCCTTGCCCCGCGACCGGGCTGCCATTCCGAACGGCTACACGTGGGATCTTCATGCGGTCTATACGGACTTCCCCGCTTGGCATGCCGCACAGGACGAACTCCGTCGGCACGTTGACACGCTTGCCCAGTACCGTGGAAGGCTCTCCGCGGATGCCGGCATTCTCCTGCAGTGCCTTGAGCTGACGTCCGCGATCGGCAAACTGTATGCGCGCATCTCCACGTATGCGTCGGCACATGCGGATATCGACACCCGGAGTGCGGAGTACCTTGCCTGCCAGCAGGAGATCGCACAGATCGGAACGGACATCGGGGCGAAAACCGCGTTCATCGAGCCCGAACTGTTGCAGATGGGCCGGGACGCGGTCGACCGGTTCATTGGCGCGGAGCCCGGACTGGCGGTGTACCGCCATTTCCTGCAGGATGTGCTCCGGCGCAAGGATCACACACGCTCGGAATCGGAAGAACGGCTGATTGCCGATGCCGGCCTTATGGCCGACTCACCGGGCGGCCTCTATACGGTTTTTTCCAACGCCGACTTCCCGTTCCCGACCGTGACGCTCCACGATGGAACAACCGTGCACCTCGACAAGGCGGCATTCGCCCAACACCGGACTGCGCCGCACCGGGAAGATCGCCGGACCATTTTTGCGTCGTACTTTGATGCCATGTACGCATATCGCCGCACCTTTGGGATCGGTTTGTACAACGAGGTGAAGAAGAACCTCTTTTACATGCGTGCACGCGGGTATCCCTCGTGTCTCCAGAGCTCCCTGCACGGAGCCAACATCCCCATGGACGTCTATCACGCCCTTCTGGCCAATGCGCGTCAGTCCCTTCCCTTGCTCCATCGATACCTCCTTCTCCGCAAAACCCTGCTTGACGTCGATGAACTCCATTACTACGATCTCTACGTCCCCGTCGTCCCCGAACTGGACCTGACCTATTCCTTCGAGGAGGCGGGAGATCTCATCCTTGCCTCGCTCGCCCCCCTGGGGGCGGAGTATCGCACGGTCGCACGCCGCGCGTTCACCGAACGATGGATGGATGTGTACCCCAGCGACGGCAAGATCGGCGGCGCGTATTCCAACGGGGCTGTCTACGATGTGCACCCCTTCATCCTGCTCAATTATAACGGCAAGTACGACGATGTCAGCACGGTGACCCATGAGCTAGGCCACACGATGCACAGTTTCCTCTCCAACCGGACCCAGCCGTACCCCACCGCTCAATATTCTATTTTTGTGGCCGAAGTGGCGTCGACGTTCAACGAAGCGCTGCTCATGGATCATGTGCTGCACACCGTCACCGACAAACGCACACGCCTCTCGCTGCTCGTCAATTACCTTGACGGAATACGGGCAACGCTGTTCCGTCAGACGCAATTTGCGGAGTTCGAGCTTGCCATCCATGAACTCGTGGAAAAAGGGGAGACCCTAACCGGCGACCTGCTCTGCGAACTGTATCTGCGTATTACCCGGGAGTACTACGGACACGGCAAGGGAGGATGCACGGTCGACGACAACGTGCAAATCGAATGGGCGGTGGTACCACACTTCTACTACAATTTCTACGTGTTCCAATACGCAACATCGCTGACTGCGTCAACCGCCCTGGCCGAAATGGTGCTAGCAGGCGACATCGCTGCGACGGAACGCTATCTGGCCCTGCTGTCATCGGGGGGAAAAGACTATCCCATCTCACTGCTGCGGGCGGCGGGCGTCGACATGACCGGATCCGAACCCTTCACGCTGATGATGCGTCGAATGGCCCGGGTGATGGATGAGGTCGAACGGTTGTTGTGAGGGGAGCGGGCGGCCGCTTATTTGGGATACTTCCCCACCACCTTGTTCACGAACCGGTGGAATGCGTGCACCGATTTCACCGGTTCCAGAAACATCAGGATGCATTCACGGTGTATCACCGTGATACCCGCCCCGGCAGCAACTGCTATCGCTTCATCCGATTCTGACCCCGGTTGCATCCAGATGTGGGTGATGCCTTTTGCGGCGCACTCGCGGACGATCGTCGTGGTAACTGCAGGCGGAACGACGGTGATCACGGAACGGACGCCGGCCGGAATATCCGCCACGCTCCTGTAGCACCGGTCCCCCTCCACGGTGTCCAGCGTCGTGTGCACCGGATACACAACGGCTTCTTTCTCCTTCATCGTCCGGTAGACGATATTGCCGAATTTGTGCTGGTTTGCCGATACACCGATGACGGCGTACGCATCGGTGGTAAAAAACCCGTCAATCGTTTCACGTGAGACGTGTGACATGGTGCGGTTTCCTTGGAGATAGATGAGTGTCCGGACTGCTGCCTGCGGCCAACGGACGGGCGACGCCCGCAAGGATGATCCACAGAATCGTTGCCGTCAGTCGTCGTGCCATGGTCCCGGTCTTGCGCTGTGGCGGACGAGAGGAGGGAGGGGTCACAACACCGAGACGCGGAGCCGGGCGATTGCATCGCCCGGACTCTCCGCGCCTCGGCGGGTATTCGTTGCCCGGCTGTTACCTGTAGCGGTTGAGTGCTTTCATGTAGTTCGCCCGCTCGAAGGCACTCGGATCGGCCACGGACTTCTGGCTCATGCTCCCGCGCATCTGTTGCACGGATACGTATTCATGTTCCTGCATCCAGCGGTCGAGCCCGGACAGCACTTCCTTCAGGTATTGCGGACCGTGGTGCAGCAGGGCCGAACAGAGCATGGTGACATCGGCGCCTGCCATGAGCAGCTTCACGGCATCCTGCGCGGTGTGCACACCGCTCGTCGCCGCCAGGCTGGCTTTCACGCGACCGAACAGAATGCCGATCCAGCGCAGGGGGAGACGGATCGACTTTGAGCTGCTGAGAACGACGTTGGGAACGACTTCCAGCGCCTCAATGTCGACATCGGGCTGATAGAACCGGTTGAACAACACCAGCCCGTCCGCACCGGCATCATCGAGCCGTTTTGCCATATTGGACATGGAGCTGAAGTACGGGCTGAGCTTGATCGCCACGGGAATCTTCACCGTGGATTTCACCGCTTTGAGCACATCGAGGTACATCTGCTCCACGTCCGCTCCTGTCATCCGGGCATCGGCAGGAATGTAGTACACGTTCAGTTCGATGGCATCGGCACCCGCCTCCTCGAACTTTTTCGCATACTGAATCCAGCCGCCCGTGGACACGCCATTGAGGCTGGCGATCACCGGTATGCCCAGCGAGGCCTTCGCCTTCGCCAGCTGGGCGACGTACTCTTCTGGTCCGAGAAAGTACTCACTGGCTTCCGGAAGGTATGACAGCGCTTCCGCGAAGCTCTCCGTCCCTTCCGCCAGATAGTGGTTCAATTCGGCCGCTTCGTGTTCTATCTGCTCCTCGAAGATCGAGTGCATCACGACGGCCGATGCACCCGCATCTTCCAGCCGCTTCATCCCGTCGACACTCCGGGTCAGCGGGCTGGCTGACGGAACCAGGGGGTTCTTGAGATGCAGTCCGAGATATGATGTTGAGAGGTCCATTGTTCTGCGTTCCTGTCAATAGTTGCGATCGATGTCAGTGAGTTTTTTCCGGCGCAGGGACTGCCCATTCCTTCGCCGCTTCTTCGAACCACTGCCACCGCTGCTTGGCATCACCCTCCGCCAGCACCATCAGCCGCTTTGCCTCCTCGGGATTGCTCTTCGTGAGCATCTTGTACCGCGTCTCGAGGTATGCATAGTCTTCGAAGCGCATCTTCGGGGGTTTGGAATCGAGCTTGAGAGGATTCTTTCCTTCATGGGCGAGTGCCGGGTTATACCGGTACAACGGCCAGTGACCGCTGTCCACCGCACCCTTCTGACTCACCATGCCCTTGGCCATATCGATGCCGTGGGCAATGCAATGGCTGTAGGCAATGATCAGCGCCGGCCCGGGGTAGGCATCCGCCTCAAGAAACGCCCGGATGGTCTGCAGATCGCTGTGTCCCATGGCCACCTGCGCCACGTACACGTTGCCGTAGACCATCGCGATGCGGCCGAGGTCCTTCTTGCCGAGAGGTTTGCCGCCGGCGGCGAATTTCGCCACCGCGGAACGCGGCGTGGATTTCGACATCTGCCCGCCGGTGTTGGAATAGACNNACCCGATATCGTACGCCCAGCCGTCGCCGCCGATAATCCAGATACTGCGTTTGACGAGGTCATCCGCAAGCGAGAGGAGGCTCAGGGCATCCGGGTCTTTCGATCCGGCAAGCTTCTGCTTCAGGGCGACAACGCGGTTGCGCTGTTCATGAATGCCGGCTTCGTCCGACTGCTGTGCCTTGAGCAGGCCGTCGACCAGATCGTCGCCGATCGTGGACGCGAGCTTGTGCACAAGCTCTTTTGCCATTTCGGTATGTTTGTCGACGGTCAGGCGCATCCCGAGGCCGAACTCGGCATTGTCTTCAAACAGCGAGTTGCCCCAGGCCGGCCCGCGGCCGTTGTTGTCCATCGACCACGGCGTTGTGGGAAGATTGCCGCCATAGATGGAGGAGCAACCCGTGGCATTCGCCACGATCGTCCGGTCGCCGAACAGCTGGCTGGCGAGTTTGACATAAGGTGTTTCCCCGCATCCGGAGCACGCACCCGAAAACTCGAACAGCGGCTGCAGAAACTGCGCGCCCTTCACAGTGTCCACCTTCACCTGGCGGCGGTCAACTTCAGGAATCGCCAGGAAGAAGTCAAAATTCTCCCGTTCCGGCTCGCGGAGCTCTCCCTGCGGCGCCATGTTGATGGCCTTCAGGCGGGTTTCCGTCTTGTTCTTGGCCGGGCAGACTTCCACACAGAGTTCGCACCCGGTGCAATCTTCCGGTGCCACTTGCACGGTATATTTCATGCCCTTGTATTCCGGTCCACGGTAATCGGTGGCCTTGTAGGTCGACGGCGCACCAACGAGCATCTTCGGATCATAGACTTTCGTCCTGATGGCGGCGTGCGGACAGACCATGGCGCACTTGTTGCACTGAATGCACGTCACCGTGTCCCACACGGGAATCGTCAGTGCGATATTCCGTTTTTCCCATTTTGCCGTGCCAAGCGGGAACGTCCCGTCCACCGGCATGGCGCTGATCGGAAGACTGTCACCGAATCCGGCGATAATCGGCGCGGTCACGTCCTGTACGAATTTGGGCGCCTTGGCCGACACAACCGGCGGCATGGTGATGGTGCTGGTGACCTTTGCGGGCACCGTGATCTCGTGCAGATTGGCGAGCGTCTGGTCGACAGCNNACGATCTGATCGCCCTTCTTCCCGTACGTTTTCTTGATGGAATTCTTGATCGCATCGATCGCCTGCTGGCGCGGCAACACGCCCGAGATCGCGAAGAAACAGGTCTGCATGATCGTGTTCACGCGCGCGCCCATGCCGGTCTGGTTTGCGACCTTGTAGGCGTCAATGATGTAGAACTTGATCTTCTTGCTGATCAACTGTTCCTGGATCTGTCTGGGAAGATGATCCCACACTTCGTTCGCGCCATAAATGCTGTTCAGCAGGAATGTCCCGCCCGGCAGGCAGGGCTTCAGCACATCGTACTTCTCCAGGAAGAACCACTGATGGCATGCAACAAACTTCGCTTTGTTGATAAGGTACGTGGAATGAATCGGCCGCGGACCAAAGCGCAGGTGAGAGATGGTCGTGGACCCCGACTTCTTGGAGTCGTACACAAAGTATCCTTGCGCGGAAAACTCCGTATCCTCACCGATGATCTTGATGGA
>PMCM01000326.1 GCA_003154155.1 Ignavibacteriota bacterium
TGGGATCACGGCACCTGGAAATATCCTGTCATCATCGACAACATGATGAACCTGGAGATCCTCTTCTGGGCTGCAAAGAACGGCGGACCGGTGGCTCTTCGGGATATGGCCACAAGTCATGCGCTGAAAACCATGGTGAACCACTTCAGGGCCGATGGCAGCACGTATCATGTGGTGAGTTACGATACCCTTACAGGAGCCGTACTTGCCAGAGAAACCCACCAGGGCTATGCCGATGAATCGGTCTGGTCCCGCGGACAGGCCTGGGCAATCTATGGTTTCACGATGGCCTGCCGGGAAACAGGGGATGATCGCTTTCTGTCCAGAGCCCAACGGGCCGCAGACTACTTCATCGGCCATCTGCCGCCGGACCTCATCCCTTACTGGGATTTTCTTGCACCCAACATTCCGAACGAACCGCGGGATGTTTCCGCCGCCGCTGTCGCCTGTTCAGGCCTTCTGGAACTCAGCGGTCTGAGTGCGGATTCGTCGGCCCGGGGACGATATCTTCAAACTGCCCTGGACCTCCTGCGAAGGATGTGCATGCCGCCGTATCTTTCGGAAGGCACTTCCTCGATGGCGTTGCTGAACCACAGTGTGGGCAACATGCCGGCCGGAACCGAGGTGGATGTCTCATTGATCTACGCAGACTACTACTTTGAGGAAGCCTTGCTCCGGTACAAAGCGATTACCAGCCCCAAGCGCACAGGCTTCACCATCGCCACCCAACCTTCCGGACTCACGATCGGCATCGACGGCGTAACGTACACATCTCCGCAAACGCTGAGCTGGGTAATCGGATCTCGTCATATGTTGTCGGCTCCATCACCGCAGGAGTCGCCAGGGACGAGGAGGGTGTTTTCCTTTTGGAGTGACCGCGGGGGGCAAGCCCATGAAGTCGGGGTGACGCTGCCGGACACCGCCGACACGGCGTACTTTACCACCGGATATCAATTGACGGTGAAAGCCTCTCCCGTTCCGGCAGGCAGCGTGATCGTCTCTCCTTCGTCGTCAGACGGATACCACGCCGCCCGAAGCACCGTTCAGATCACGGCGGTTCCCGCAGGCGAGAATGGTTTCTATGCGTGGAGCGGGGATGTCACGGGGAGCGCAAACCCCGACACGGTACTGATGACCGGGCCGAAATCTGTGACAGCGATGTTCACGAGTGTCAACGGGGTTGGTACAGGTGGCCCTGGGATTCCGGCGACTTTTGTGCTCTTGCCGAATTACCCGAATCCCTTCAACGGCACAACCATCATCCGCTTTGGTGTTCCACGCCAGGCGAGAGTTGCGATAAATGTGTATTCTCCACTCGGTCAGGAGGTGGCGATCGTAGTGGATCGCGAAGAGGAACCGGGGTATCACGAAGTGACGTTCGACGCATCACGTTTTGCGAGCGGTGTGTATTATTGCAGGCTCAAGGTCAGTGCGCCGGACGCCAGGACCGGCCGGAACTCGTCCAACGGATCCGATGGAGTCGACCTGTTACGTCCGTTAGTGCTGATAAAATAATACCGGCATTTTGTGCAGAACATCCATAGACTGTGCAGCACGGCGTTGGTTTGACACTCGAACCGTCGGGGTATCTTAGCAATAAATGCAGATGCGCCACAGTTCGATGTTAAGGAAGTAGAGTACACATGCACCGCATTTTACTGATGATAGCATGACTGCCAAACTTCGCGCACTGCAGGCCGATATCGTCACTCTCCCGGTGGATGCGATCGTCAATGCTGCGAATACGACGCTCCTCGGCGGGGGAGGAGTCGACGGCGCAATCCACCGGGCTGCGGGACCGCAGCTGCTGGATGAATGCCGGCAGCTGGGCGGCTGCAACGTCGGCGAGGCGAAACTGACGAGGGGGTACCGTCTTCCCGCGCGGTTTGTCATACACACGGTGGGGCCGATATGGAGGGGAGGAGGAGAGGGGGAGGCCGCCCTGCTCGCGTCGTGCTATCGCAGCAGCCTTGCCATCGCCGTCGGATGCGGATGCCGTACGATCGCTTTTCCTTGTATCAGTACCGGAGTGTACGGGTATCCGGCAGATCTGGCAGCCCGCATCGCCATCGATACTGTCCGCAACGCGGTCCTGGTGCCCTCTATGATCAAAGAAGTCCTGTTTTGCTGCTTTTCCCGCAATGACCTCGAACTGTACAGTTCCTTCCTTGCCGTCTGACTCCATTGTTGCCCGCGCTCACCTTCCCCATTGAGGAACACATCGGCGTTCCCGGGCGTTTGCATTGAGACAGCCGGACACGGGGGGGCTGGCGTCGGGTACCGGAGAAATCCGGAGAGCGACAGGATTGGTGCACAGATGCGAGGGGCGTCCGCAAATGAAGAAGCAGCCTAAACACGATCGTGCCCCGCAAACCCCGGCAAAACAGCTGGAGGGATTCATTGTCCGGTTTGATCCGCCGATAGCGAGACTCATCCGGTCGGCACGCCGTATTCTGCGCCGGCGCTTTCCCACAGCGGTAGAACTTGTGTACGACAACTACAATGCCCTTGCCATTGGCTGGGGGCCCAACGAGCGCGCATCGGAAGTGGTGGTTTCACTGGCAGGCTATGCTTCCGGTGTCAGTCTCTACTTCGTGCAGGGTAAGCGTCTCAAGGACCCGTTGAAGCTGCTGGAGGGGGCGGGGAACCAGGGGAGATTCATCAGACTCTACACTCCTGAGCAGCTCAAAGATCCCGCGGTCGAAACGCTGCTGGCTTCCGCCGTTGCACTGGGCAAGTCCCCCTTGCCGGCGGCCGGGCGCGGGTACACGCTGATCAAGTCGATCTCCGTAAAACAGCGTCCACGAAGGAGTCCGGGCGGCCCGAAGGCCCGCGTTCACTCCATCAACCACTTCAGCGCCCCTGCTTCGTCATAGAAGAAGCGGATCGGAATCCCCCGGTTCGACAGGACAAGCTCTTCGTCTGAGGCGGTGGCCTTGTTTTCCGCCCGCTCCACGATCGCCATCTTGTGCAGATCGAGCTTGGTTTCCTTCCGGATGGAATCGGCCAGATGAATCGATCTCACGATGTCGGGCCGCCCTTCGAGCGCCGTAATGTCGATGAGCAACTTCTCTCCGGGTAGTTTCTTGATCACCGACAAAACCTCCTGATGCATCAGCCATCCGAGGTCACCCGGGTTCTTTCCTGTGATGACGATCTTGTGAAAGCCACCATTGTCGGTTTCTATAATAGATTTGATCATGTCTGTTCCCGTCCCTTAATCCAGAGCACGTACGATTTCCGGGCGTAGCAAACGTGCCTCCCGTATGAGGTGCCTTTGGTTACGCATATATACTCCCCTGCCCGCCAATTTGGAGTGAAAAAATCAGAAATAATGGCAGGAAGGGAAAGTCCTGAACATATTGACAATTATAGGTTTATAGGCGTCTTTTGCTCTTGGCTAAGGGTTTCGCTATTTTTGTCCGTTCATCGTGGCCGCGATCCGACCGCTAGGGATTCGGGGGCGGCGGCGGCACCTGCGGCGGATCCGCTGTGCGTGATGCGGTTTCCGCGTGGGCACGCGTGTGCTTGTCAAAAGTCTGCGTTGCTGCCACCGAAGAGCATAAAATCAAAAGAGCGGTCAGCGTCACTGCGCACTTGGTTTTCATCTTGATGCTCCCGTATATGGTTGAGGAATGTGGGTGAAGTGCAAGCCCGGGCGGCTGCCCTGGCATAGTTCGTTACGCATGTATGTACCCGTGAAGGCCCAAAGTTGGAGCGAGAATTGAAAAAAAATACCGGGATCCTGCGTCGTAGCGGACCCGGGCTGCTTCTGCTCCTCCTTCACTGTACGCTGCCGGTTTCTCACGCTCAGGTGGAGATCGATTCGGCCGCTGAGGGAAGGAGATTGCTGGGGCAGGGGATGGAGCTGGCGAAGCGTGAGTCCTTCGACAGCGCAGCGGTAGTGTCACGGAGTGCCGCTGCGCTCCTGATCCGGCATGATTGGGAAGGATACCTCGCCTCCGCCAATCTGGAATGCAAAGCCCTTATTGGTGAAGGAAAGATCGACTCCGCCGAAGCCACCATTCGGGAAAGCTTTGTGCTCGCAGCCCCCGCCCTTCCTGCAAAAAGTCTCGCCATCGCCGAGGCTCAAGCGCAATTCTCGTATTTCCACTCGTATCACGACCAACCCGATTCAGCAATCGCGGATGACCTCCTCAGCATAGGCATCAGGCAAACCCTCCTGGGCTGCGCAAGCCCCGTGCTCGCCGGCAATTACTACACGCTGGGGCTGGCATTCCGCAAGAAGGGGCTGTACGGACCGGCGCTCGAGGACTTCCGCACGTCGCTGCGGCTGTACGCGGCCGGCGGAAAGGCCACGGCGTTCTCTGCAGCGATTCTCATGCAGATCGGGAATGTCCGGAGAGAACGCGCCGAATACGATGAAGCATTCGCTTCGCTTGACAGTGCTGTTGGTCTGCTGCGGAGGCTCGGACTGCGGCAATCCAACTCAATGATTACAGGGCTGCTCTATCTGGCTCTCTGCCATTCCACCGTAGGCCGTCTGAACGAAGCTGCCGCGCTGTATGACACTGCAGCGACACTCGCCGCGTCGCTCTATCCTGGAAATCAGGCGATGGTCGTCGGCATCCGCACCAGCAAGGGGAGGGTGTACGCACAGATGGGGGATCTGGACCGTGCGCTGGATGCATATGATGATGGTCTCCTGCGTACTGCGAAGTTCGGACTGGGGAATGCCTCGGGCACGGGGGAGATTCACCAGTACGCCGCAGAAGCGCTTGTAGAAAAAGGGGATATTGATGCGGCGCTCGAACATGCAGAGACCGCCCTCGCATTGAAACTCAAAGCGCTCGGGAATGATCATCCCGACATCGCCGCTGCCAGGGAAGTCCTTGCCGGCGTGCAGGAAGCGCGCGGCGATCACGCGGCGGCACTGGCGTCCCTCAGGGATGCATTGCGCATAAAACTTCTCCAGCGCGAAGGGACGGCACGGCTGGATGCAGCCTCCCTCATGCTGAAAACGGCGGAAGCGTACAAAGGCCTGGGCCGCCTTGATAGTGCAGAAAGTGCGGTATCGCGCGCACTCGCGTGTGTGGGGAAATCCAATTACGTGAACGCCGCACTGACCGCGCGGATACACGAAGCGCTTGCCGACATCCGCTTCGCCGGGAAATCTCCCCTGGAAGCCGCGGCGCAGTATGATTCAGCCGTCAGCGCGCTCTTCCCGGGCTTCCTGGAAGCCGACCGCCACCTGGATGAGAATCCGGTGGATCTTGCCCGCGGTGTGCACCTCGTGAGGATCCTGCGGAAGAAGGGGGTCTGCCTTGAATCGGTGGCGCACAATCTGCGCGAACCGGCCGGGGCACTGGAGGGAGCGCTGCAGGCGTACGATCGGGCCGGCAGGACCATACTTGCACTGCGCGGAAACTACGAGACCGAAGGGTCAAAAACCCGGCTGATTGAACGTTCTGCCGAGATTTTTGAAAACGGGGTGAGGGTCGCTTTGCGGTTGCACGATCTCACCGGAAAACCGGAATATCTTGCTTCCGCCTTTTCATTTGCAGAACTGAACAAGGCGGGGATGCTGCTGGAAGGAATGCGTGAGGCACGCGTGAAGCACTTCGCAGGGGTGCCGGAAAGCCTCCTGGCCTCGGAGCATTCCCTGAAAACCGAACTGACCGCCTGCGAACTGCAGCTGGCAAAATCCATGGAACGCTCCGGCCCGGACACCCTCCGGACACGCGGGCTCCAGTGGCGCGCGCTGACGCTCCGTGAGTCGTTGCGCAGAACACGGGAACAGATGCGCATCATCTCTCCCGCGTATGCGCACTTGTTTGAGGAGGAGAAAGGCTCTCTCCTGGAGCGCGTTCAACGCACGCTCGACGATTCAACGCTGGTGGTGGAGTACTTCCTCGGTGATGCCGGCGCATACGTGTTCACCATCGGACGTGACGGCGCGGATGTTCGGACGCTTCACACATCCGCGAACGTCTGCGCACTCGCCCAATCGCTTGCACGGACGATCCGTTCGGTCGACCGGCAGAACTTCATTTCCGCAAGTGCACAGCTTCATGCTTCCGTTATCGGCCCCATTGCGCGGGCCGTTGCAGCGCACAATCGGCTGGTGTTCATTCCCGATAAAGATCTCACGCGGATTCCGTTCGAAGTCCTTGTCCCGCGAACGCCGGCGGCTGGTCCGGACCAAAATATCGCATACACGGAGCTTCCCTTCCTCCTGAAATCCCATGAGATCGTCGTGGCCCCTTCGGCACGTATCTACTGCGAGACTGCCGAACGTTCCTCCCATGAGCGCCCGCAGCTGATGAGTTTCGCCGGCTTCGCGCCGGTGTTCCGCGAGTCGACGGCGACAGGGATGATCCTGGCTTCGAATCAATTCGCCCGGGATCTGGATACCACCGAGCTCCGTTCGTTCAGTGTTGAGGGGAAGCGTTTCCGCGAGCTTGCATATTCCGACGCTGAGGTGAACGGCATTGCGGGGGAATTCATGCAGAAGGGGTTGCCGGCCCGTGTGCTCGTCAACGGGATGGCCACCGAGNNCGGTCGGCGCTGGTCTTTGTGCAGCCAGCCGATACGACGACGGGGGAGGACGGTGTGCTGTATGCCGCTGAAACTTACAATCTGGAGTTGAATGCCGATCTCGTGGTGCTCAGTTGTTGTGAAAGCGGCATCGGTCCGTTCGTGAACGGCGAGGGTGTCTACGCGATGATGCGGGGGTTCCTCTATTCGGGCGCGCGCAATGTGATGTATTCCCTCTGGCAGGTGATGGATCACCACACCAGCGAGCTCATGCAGTCGTTCTATGAAGGCGTGCTGAAGGGGTGGAGATTCGGCCAGGCGCTGCGCATGGCGAAGCTGCAAATGCTTTCCCGCGAGCGGACGGCATTCCCGTTCTGCTGGGCGGGGTTCGTTCTTGTAGGACAGTGAACAGCGTGAGCTCTTACCGCATCAAGATCTTCCCGACGTAAAGCAGGTTTCCTTCCCCGAGAAGCTTCCAGTAATAGAGTCCTGCCTGCATCGAATCGCTCAAGAGTAATGTATCTGCCGACGTCGTGTATGTCCGTATGACGCGGTCGCGGTTGTCCAGCACGACGAGTTCGTAAGGGGGTGTCGCGCTTGATGTCCAGCGAAACACCGCGCCGCGGGAAACACGTGCGCCGATGGCCGGGGATTGGACATCTGTTGCCGCAGACCGCAATGAGCTCTTCATCAGGTCTTCGAGTTCAGGTGATTCAGTAAACCGTGCGGCCATGAGCTCCCGTGATTCCGCGGCCTTCGTGGGTGCGGCCGGCTGTTCCGTTGGTTGTCCGACGGTGTCGGGCGCGGAACGCGTGGCAACCGACGACTTTCCGGGTTGTGAGACTTCCGGACGATGAGGAAGCGTGTAGAGGAGAACGCCGATGCCGATCGCTGCGACAATGACTGCTGCAATACGGTAGAGCACGGGTGGAGTCACGCGGCGGGGGTGGGGATTCGCATCAAAGAACGGGTGGGGCCCTGTTGCGGCGTAGACCTCGTCGGCAAGAAGGGAAAACAGCCCGGTCACCTCCGCCTTGCAGGTCTCACAGGTCTTGACGTGTTCCAGGACCGTTCCTGGCAACTCTCCGGTGCGGTCGAGTTTGAGCGCATCCACGTACAAAGCCGCGCCATCCTCGGTCAGATGCCCGTCCGGCCGGAAAAAACCCTCAGAATGCTCGTTTTTCACGTAGTTCTCTCATGCTGTGTCATTATTGTCCGTCTCACCAGGTATATACTGGCGGTGGAGCAAAAATGGAGTGAAAAAATCCTCAAGAAGTATCCCCAGCGTTTCTGGCGTATGTGAGGATGTGGGAGGGCTTCCGTTGAGAAGGCGCAGAATAACATGGATTCGGTCATCTGTCCAATGGCGCACGGAATCTGCGCTGCTGTGCGAGTTATCAGCCCCGTTGGCAATCGGACGAAGCAGGGCAAATCTCTCACGTGCCGGCAGCGATTTTCCCCCCTCACTGATGGCGTTCAGGAAGGCGGAACGGTCCGGTTCCGGGCAGCCGGGCCACCAGGCGAGGATATCTTTCGGTTCAATCGGAATGCGGTAAACAAGCTTCAAGCAGACGAGGAGCTTCGGCATTTCATCGTGGAATTGCCTGATAATTGCACGAAAGACCTTGACATCGTGCTCGATCAGAAGTCGATTGTCGGGATTGGCCGATTCCGGGTTTGGCGGATCCGCAAGCAGCCTCTCCGTGTGGATATCGGACTCTCGGGAGGCATGAAGGTCCAGACATTCGTGTCTGATGATGCTGGAGATATAGGTGCGGAAGAGACTTAGGCCATTATACTGGGCACGGATGCGGGGGAGTTTTTCGAGGAGCCTTGCGTTGACGTGCTGTACCACATCGTCGAATTCGGACGCCTGAAACATGCCGCTTTCGATGAAGCGTTTGACGATGATCCGGATGGTCACTTGATGCCGGAGGATCAGTGCAGAGGGATCATCCTTGAGCAGCGCGATATCGACGTCGTTGGCGTGATCTTCCATGTGCAGGATGTATCGCCGTGCGGCTCCGCTCATCAACGGAGCATTGGTGGGAACTGGATCGACATCGGCCTCTGCGGCGTCTGACCCGGTGGACGGATATCCGCCTCAGCCCTGACTGCAGTGCACCGGCGGCAGAGGAATTACGTGTCCGTACAGCAGGTGATCATACACAACGAATGGCTATAGGATGGTAATCAATACGCGCCGGGGAAACAAGAGCGGGGAATGTCATAGGAATTGAGCGGGAGTCTGTCATGCACGGTCATCGAAAAAGTCCGAGCATGTGTCTGAAGGTCCAGTCATTTCCCCTCGCGAAGAAATTGTAGGTCTTGTCCCACTCCGGACCGTTCCCCCAGCCGACCATGTTGGAAATGATGCGCGTTTGTCCGTTTCCCATATCGACCAGCTGAATGATCTCCTGGAGATTCCGGTCCTGATCACGGACCGATTGGGCGAAATGTTCATTGAGTTCGACCCTGAGTGTGAGCATTTCCCCGTCGAGAAAATTCAGTATCGGCAAATGAATCGTCCCGGGATCGCGGGTCGACTTGGTACTATCGTAGTTGGTCAAAATGCTCCCCCCGACGCGGAAGTCGAGGGAAACCACGGGGGCGATCCATTTCTTGAGACCATCCTCGGTGGAAAACAGCTTCCATGCGTCGGCCCTGGAAATCGGCACGACCGCCTCAAGACGCAGGACCTTTTCCCCCGATGAAGCGATGTACGATGTGTTCTTGACCTCTTGCGCAAAAAGGAGTGAGGGGACAAGGAGAAGAATGTGAGCGAAGCGGGCCGGGTTCATGAAATTCTCGGTAATTGGGATCGGTCTTCTGTCTCGCATGCAAACACGCTTCGAGCATAAGATAGTTCCGAAGGAGGGGGTATCGATCGACTGTAGTCGCTTGCAGACGTGTAGTGATCGGAAGATCCGGGGGGTGATCCATGCGAAACATGACACTCGGCGGTTCTGGCGAGCAGCCTCACAGCATCATGAATCTGGGCGATGATCGGGCAATACATGCTTGGCCCACAACCTGGAACGATTACCGGTAGAGCGCTGTTCGAAGTAGAGCCCTCTCAGGCTTGATGTTGAAGCCCTCGATGGCAATGCCTGTTTGAATTCCATTATTGTGGAGGCGAATCATGACCGCTGTCGCACGCGTCACTTCAGCTGAGGTTCCCGGTTCTCGTGCTGCCACAGGGGTCCGGTTCTTGGTATTTGCGGCGATGGTCCTGGTTGGGGTTCGACCAGCATTCGGGGATGGACCACTCGAGCTCGCAGGTCTGCAAGCCCTTTATCCGTCGCTGGACTCCCTGTATATTGATCTTCACAAGAACCCGGAGCTTTCCTCCCACGAGGAGAAGACATCCGCAAAACTGGCTGCCAGGTTGCGAAGCCTCGGCTTCGACGTGACCGAGCACGTCGGCGGATTCGGCGTCGTCGGAGTTCTGAAGAATGGGTCAGGGCCGACCATTTTGGTCCGCACAGACATGGATGCCCTGCCAATAAAAGAGGAGACCGGGTTGGCGTACGCAAGCACTACTACGGCCAGGAACGATGCCGGCGTATCGGTACCCGTCATGCATGCATGCGGGCATGACATTCACATGGCTTCCTGGATCGGTGCGGCCACATTGCTGGCGCGCTCCAGGGACAGGTGGCATGGAACGCTCGTGTTCGTGGGACAGCCTGCAGAGGAGATTGTGCAGGGGGCCGAACGGATGATCAAGGACGGGTTGTTGACGCGCTTCCCGAGGCCGGATTTCGTGCTTGGTCTGCATGACTCAAATGTCCATCCTGCCGGTCAAATCGGCGTGGTCTCCGGCCCGACGTACGCTGCTTCCAACGCCGTTGATATCACATTCTATGGTAAAGGCGGGCACGGTGCGATGCCTCATCTCACGATTGATCCTCTGTTGATTGCTGCCCGAACCGTCGTGACGCTGCAAACGATTGTCTCGCGCGAGGTCAACCCGTTTGACCCGGCTGTTGTCACGGTTGGTACATTTCACGCAGGGAGCAAACGGAACATCATTGCCGACGAAGCGAAGCTTGAGCTCACCGTCCGCTCATTCAAACCTGAAGTCCAGAAGCACCTTCTCGCGGCGATCGAGCGCATCGCCAGGGCCGAGGCTGCGGCCGCCCGGGCTCCTCGCGAACCATCGGTTGTCGTCGATCCTCGCGAAGCGTCTGAAGTGGTGTTCAACGATCCCGCCCTGGCCGCCAGGCTGACAACGGCTCTCCAGCGGGGGCTCGGGGCAGCGAACGTCGTTGCCGGCGAACCTCTCAGCGCATCGGAGGACTTCGGTGCCTTCGGGCGCGCCGCCGGTGTTCCGTCCGTTCAGTTATGGATTGGCGCCGTCGCGCCGGCGGAGTTTGCCAAAGCAAAGGCATCGGGAAGCACTGTGCCGGGCCCTCACAGCCCGTTGTTTGCACCCGATCGCGAGCCCACCATCAAGACCGGTGTGGCGGCCTACACGCTCTCCGTCATGGAATTGGCGGGTCATCCGGCCGGGGGGTTGTGACATGTCGGGTTGAAGTTATCGGCTTGACATTGTCGAATCTCCTTACTATCATTCGACACGATGTTCGCGGTATTTTCTCTTGATGACGGGGGTCATCCTTTCTCCTTGCTACTGATGTAAGCTCATTCCGTTGCACTCACTGAGGCAGCCGCCTTTCGCATTCTTGCCACCAGGCTTTACCGTTCAACCTTTTTCCACGCACAACTACGAAGGTGAACAATGTCCTGGACCAGCCGCTCTGCGTTCCGTGCGTTCATATGCGCACTTCTGTTGCTGCCGGCATCGCAACAGTCCCCTGCCCAGTGGTTTGCTGGGAATTTGCGAGATACGACGAACCGCGCCGACTACATAATCATCACATCCGCAGCAAATGTCAGCGCCGTCCAACCTCTCGCGGCTTTCCGTGTCAGCCAACAATCCCGCGCTGTCGTGATCGTGCTCATCGATTCGATCATCGCGCAGTTTCCTCGAGCGACGCCTGACAGTTCTGTACGCGATTTCGTAACGCACACCCTCACACACTGGCGCCTGCCGCGTCCGCAGTTTCTCCTGCTTGCAGGCAATATCGACGCCGTTCCTTCCCACAAGATCGCGAGTCTCTTGCCGTCGACCTTCGGTGAGGATTCGGTGTTGATCGATCAGTGGCTTGTCAGCGGGCTCACCCAATCCCAGGAGCTTCCGGTGCCGGGCATCGCTGCGGGCAGGTTTCCTGCCTGGACAACGGGTGACCTCGCGACAATGGTGCATAACACAATTACGTATGAGCAGACGACCCCTACCGCAACGGCTGCGCGGTCTATCGCGCTCGCCGATTCCATTGCTCAAGGCCTCTTTGAAATGGACGCTGCATACGAACAGCTTCATGCGGTGAAACGATGGCACGACACCATAACCGTGAACCTCAGACCCAATTCGCCTGCGTACAAGACGCGCAGGCAGTTTCTGGACTTGTGGGGACAGGGGTGCGCCGTCATGAATTTGGTGGGTATGCAGAACAGTTGGCAGTTCTCCCAGGATGCATACCTCACCGTACACGACATCGATTCGATTTCGCAGAGCTCGCTCTTGCCGCTCTGTCTCATTGGGGGATCCCAGAGGTTTGAGCGGCGTGATTCCATCCCCTTTGCTGTCGCCTTCCTCCAGTCGTCTCAACGCGGTGCCGTCTGTATGCTTGCCCCATCGGGTCTGATGTATGAAGGCGCGAACGTTGCATTTACCACCAACCTGCTCGACTATATGTCGGAGCATCCTGAAAAAGCCATAGGGACAGCCTGGCTGTGGGCTCTGCAGCAGCAATTCGGTGACATCGATGAACGAAGAACAATATTCGGTGATCCGGCGCTGATCGTGAAATCGAGCACCATCGCATCGACCGAACCCCTGGGCGATCGCGTGCCGTCGGCGTATACGCTTTTTCAGAACTATCCTAATCCGTTTAACCCCTCGACCATGATCCGCTACGGCCTGCCCAGTCAATCACACGTCACGTTGACGGTCTTTAACATGCTGGGCCAGCAGGTGGCTCTCCTTCAGGACGGCCAACAGGAAGCGGGCTATCACGACGTGAAGTTCGATGGATCGCGGCTCTCCAGCGGCGTGTACTTCTACCGGCTGCGGGTACGCTCCATGATCTCCGCCGGCGGGCAGAACTCTGTGAGCGGCAGGGAGGCGTACGTGCAGACACGCAAATTGATCATACTCCGATGACCGGTCTGCGTGCCGCGCTCGATGGGCTGCGGCAAAGTACAGCCAATGGAGTCTGAACGAATTCGACCATGGTCGTTTGATGGGGTGTGCCCCATCAGGTGTCCGGGACTCGACGAGATCGCCTGGACTACCTGACCAACAGCATCTTCTTTATGGCGATTTGATCCACCGCGCTCAGCCGGCAGATGTACAACCCACTCGCGACTCCAGAGGCATTCCAAGTAACAGTGTAGCTTCCCGGCTGCTTCTTTTCGTTCACAAGCACCGCCACCTCCCGACCGAGAATGTCGTACACGCTAAGCCGTACCATCCCATCACCCGGATCCGGGCTCCCGGATCCGCCGCCACCAGTGGCCGCTACGCTGTACCTGATCGTAGTGCTCGGATTGAAGGGATTGGGATAGTTCTGTTCAAGTCTGAATGTGGCGGGTTGATCTGGAGTCGTCAGTGGCACAGCCGAGATCCCGGCGGACCCGTAGATGAATCTGGCAAATTGACCGGTGATGAAGAGGTGCATGTCATCAAGAGTGTTCGACAGAGGCAAATCGCAGATAGAGATATTTCCAACCTCCCACGAACTTCCATTCCAGAAGTCACATGAACTGCTGATATACCGTCCGAACTGATCATACGCGAATGTGTGTCGATCCCCACAAGTTAGCGCGCCAGCGTCCCAGCATTTGTACGAATACTGCAAACGGTTTCCGCGATCGTCAAATGCCGCAGAATAGCAGTAACTGGGAACCATCTGGTCACCGTAACGGATCTCTTGCAACAGAAGAACGCAATTTGAGAAAACGTCTTCCTGATTGGTTGTGCGTTCAGTCATTTGCCAATCGTTATCGATCCAGGAATAGACCGTACTCAACGAGGTCATTGTCTGCTCATCGAACACATATGTAAAGCGCGAGTCGTTGATCCACGAGTCTCCATTCAACCGGTATGTGGTAACCAACTCCGATCCATCTTTGCTTGTGAGGCCGATTGCCACATCATACGGCGTCCACTGGCCATTCTGGCATATATCAACATATTCCCTGAACCTGCCATCCTCTCCGTATGTTGCATTTCCGTGAGTACGCTCGACATTCTGCCAGGTGAAGCCATCCCATTCCTGTTGCAGGGAATGATATTCCGAATTGTCGGGGTTCCACCGTTCTGTCCAGGAAGAGTGCTGCCGGGTGGCGAGTGTGTCGGCATATGTGCACCACCACCATTCCACAGACGTAGATGCTCCCTCGCCATTCTGTTCCCACTCGTTGGTCTCCCTGTATTCCGGGTTCCATTGGATTCCATCCCAGAGATCGCTCTCAGCGTGCACTGTGCGGCCTTCAGGATCGAAGCTCGCCGTGGCCCTTCTCAGCGGAGACCAATCCCCATTGTTCCACTGATCCCATCTCCACTCAAGAGATAAGCCGTCAGGGGCGTATATTGTAGATTGTCGAGCGACAAAATGCCACGAATCAACTGTTATGATTCCGCTGGGCCCTACGCTATATGAGTTTGCCGTCTCAGATTGGCGAGACACAACTCTCGCTTCGTCGTCAAGGAGATACGTAACTCGTGATACACTGTCCGGAAAGAACGGGTAAGGGTGAGATTGTGTCATTTGGACCGCATGACGAGAGTCGTCATAGACCACATCCCATCTCTCATATGTTTGCCATGATAAGTCCAGAATCCTTCGCTTGGCATCAATCAGTGTTATACGACCTTGAGAATCGTAGCGGAGCCAGTACTTTGTTGAATCATCCGGTCCGTTGGCGAAGATCGAGTCTGGATGCATGAGAACGGCACCGGTGGATTGCAGGAGAGCAAAATGGCCGGATGTCAGTGCAGCGGCGGACTGCGTTTTCGCGCTTGAGGTGGGATTGGGCATATGAGAAATGGTACGCTGAAGGGCGCTGTCTGCCGCTGTTCGTGCGAACGGGACATGACGGTCCCATCGTTTCTGATCCAGCAATCGTTGTGCGTATGGACTAGCGATTTTCAGTGGCGTCTGCCCGGGCACGGACCGCGTTGTTCCGTCGGCTGATGAACCCTCGAGCATTAAAAGAAGTATGAAGAGAAGATACGGTTTCAATGTGCCCCCTTTGTCATCTGATTACCGCCTGGCCTTATTCTGGAAGTTCATATTCTATGCCGCGCGTGCAAAACGGACACGTCAATTCTGGGGCGAATTCGAGGGGCTGATAGGATGTTGGCCACATTTCGCCACCAACTGGCTGCACATGGCCATTTTCGGATGAATGGTAAGGATGGAATCACACCGTTTTTTCTCTCTCTTCTCAAATCAGGAATTCAGGTCATGCTCGCGAAAGCGTTACTGAGGAATTAAATCAATTTGGTCACACGTACATCCGCCCAATTCCGGCTTGGACCCTCCGTGAGGCAAAGTTCATCATCGTTTGCCCCGTGCACGTCAGGGTTGACGATGACTGCCATTTTTCGGTCCTTAGCTCCTGCCCATAACGACGATGGCGTGTGTACAAGGAGACGCGACTATGTCAAGCCCTCAAGGCAGCCTTGGATCAGTCGTATCCCTCTGGCGGTATCCTGTGAAGTCCATGATGGGAGAGGAACTCAATGCCACAGAGGTCACGGAACGCGGACTCGTGGGAGATCGTGCGTACGCATTGATCGATGCGCTGACGGGCAAGGTGGCGAGTGCGAAGAACCCCGGGAAGTGGGCCAAGCTCTTCGCNNGCTCCGGATTACTCTGCCCGATGGCGGCATCGTTACTACCCGGCAATCGGACCTTAATCAGATTCTGTCGAGGGTGCTTGAACGGGAAGTGACACTCGGTACAGCCCCGCCGGCGTCGCCAAGCCTCGAGGAGTATTGGCCGGATATTGACGGTCTCGCATTCCGACAAAGCATGACCGATGAGACTATGCTGCCTCATACGTTTTTCGATGGCGCTGTCATCCACCTGCTGACGACCGCATCGATCGATCGGCTGCGGGAATGTTATCCACAGGGACGCTTTGAGGTTCGACGCTTTCGACCAAACATTGTAGTCGAATCTTCTCCAGGTGAAAAAAGCTTCATCGAGGATGATTGGATTGGTCACACGCTTGGCGTAGGAGCCGAAGTTCTTCTCAGCATCACCCGTGCCTGCGCGCGTTGCGTCATGACGACGCTCCCCCAGGGAGATTTACCAAAGGACCCGGGGATCCTACGAACAACGGCTCAGCACAATAAAGGGAATGCTGGCGTCTATGCAGCAGTTCTGCGAGGTGGGACGATCCATCGGGGTGATCCAGTCCGGCTTCTGTAAAAATCAGTTCAAATCGCAGAGGCGGTCATGACCATTGCGCAGGTGACTGAAGGCCTGCTCTGGTATGTTGCGTTTCTCTTTTCCACAACGATCCATGAAGCGTCGCACGCATTTGCCGCTTACCGGCTGGGAGACCGCACTGCGTACGATAACGGGCAGGCCACGCTCAACCCGCTTCCCCATATCTTCAGGGAACCTATCGGCACGGTGGTGGTCCCGATCATTTCGTTCCTCCTCGGAGGATGGATGATCGGATGGGCGAGCGTGCCGTACGACTCGCATTGGGCACTCCGCCATCCCAAACGCGCTGCCGGGATGTCTCTTGCCGGTCCGGCTGCGAACCTGTGCCTCGTGTTGATCTCCGCATTGGCGATCAGGGTGGGCCTCGCTTACGGCGTGTTCCATTCCCCGGAATCCATCTACACCACGAGCGTGGTCGAAGCGGCGCAAGCGGGCAGGTTCACCTACACCGCCACATTTCTCAACGTGCTCTTTTCCCTGAACTTGATTCTCTTCCTCTTTAATCTCCTGCCGATCCCGCCGCTGGACGGCAGCGGCGTCGTCTCATTCGCGTTGAGCGAAGACAGGGCGAGCAGCTACCTCGAGGTCATACGCAATCCTTCTTTCGGGTTCGTGGGGATCATGGTGGCGTGGAAGCTGTTCGGGTTCATCTACCCACCTGTGCACCGCGCATGCGTGAACCTGCTCTACCTTGGGGAGGCGTACTATCGATAGTACTGCGGATCAAGCCGCTTCTCTCCCGGATCATGCGCGCATTGGCAGGTAACGTCGTGTGAACCGGGTTATGCTGGGGGCACTTCGTCCGTTTTCCTGTTCGGGAGTGTGCCATCGGCGTGTCTTGTATCTCCTCAAATGGGTTCATATATTCATCATCCGCCCGTGCGCAGCTCTGGGCGCCCGAGACGCACGCCGGCATGGCGGCCGGCGGGCCGGAAAGAGCGACCGTTGCGCCGCCGGAATGATCGTAAAACCGACCAGGTACAGGATTTCCCGGATATGGATCAGATTGTCGAACGTGGCAAGCCCGCGGATTACGGCCAGGAACTCATCAGAAGGCGTGCGCGGATTACAACGTCGTTCCTCTCATTGCGGGGCAGGAACATCCTTGATTTCGGCTCAGGCAACGGCGCCCAGACAATCGAGCTGGCGAAACGGGGATGCCGGATCGTCGCCTGTGACATCGACGCCGTCGATCTGGCTGTGTTGTCCGACTATGTCACGGCGCACAAGATTCACAATGTCACCCCGACATTGTACGATGGGGTGAACGTGCCCGCGGCCGATGCGACATTTGATGCGGCGGTGAGCTATGCGGTGCTGGAACACGTGAACGATGAAGCGCATGCGTTGGCTGAAATTCACCGGGTGTTGAAGGATGGAGCGGAGTTCCTGATTGCTGTCCCTAACAAATGGTGGATCTTCGAGACACACGGGGCGCGATTACCTCTCCTGCCGTGGAACCGCGTTCCCTTCTTTTCCTGGCTTCCCGGACCCATCCACGGGCGGTTTGCAAGGGCACGGATCTACACACGAAAGGGGATAACCGCTCTCCTCAAGCGAAACGGGTTCGAAGTGCTGCGCACCTGTTACATGACGGCCCCCATTGATGTCGTCAAATCGCCGGCACTCAAGAGCTTTCTCCGAAAAACGATTTTCCGCCGCGATGTAACCGGGCTACCAGTACTGGCAACGGAGATATTCGTTCTCTGCAGAAGGATTTCCACGTGAATCCAGCATTTGTCGCCGTGAGCGTGCCGGACTCACATCACGTCTGGTGAATATCGTCCCATGCAGCCACATGTCCGCTGGTCAAAGACTCTCAGCATCCTCTCCTGGTTCGACCGGATTATCCTCGGAGGGTTTCTCGCTTATGCTGCGTACCTCTTCCTGGGGTTTCTTTCTCCTGATCCGTACACGCTCGCCGGGAACCCTGTTGCCGTGTGGATTCTCTGGGTGCTGAGGATCGCGATACCCCTTGCCGCTGCGGCTGTTGTTGTGCTGTACTGCCGATACCGTCTGGGTGCAATCGACGCAAAGACCCTCTTGCTTTTCACCATCGCGTCATGTCTTTCGGTCTATGTCGGATATACCGTTGCGGATTTGATGTATCAACGTTGGTTCGAAAGGCACCGGAGCGAGTTCCATCCGTATTTGCAGCTGATGCCGGCACCTCTTCATTTGCGCCCTTCCGCATCCGGGTCGCCGGTGAGGATCTTTTGCCTTGGCGGTTCAACAACGGAATTGCCCGATAGCAGGGGGCGTGACTGGCCGTCACGTGTCGAAGAGATCCTCCGCGTGCGTTATCACATGCCGGACGTCCAGGTATACAATTGCGGGAGGATATGGTATACGTCGTTGCACTCGCTGATCAACTACGAAACCAACCTCCGTCCGTACAAACCCACGGCAATTCTCATCATGCAGTC
>PMCM01000294.1 GCA_003154155.1 Ignavibacteriota bacterium
GGGCGGAGGCCACGCAAGGGAAACCTGAAGGCCGCGTGACGGTGCAGACATCGACGCCGGCCACGCGGGACAAGCTCATTCTCGTCATCGCGGACACGGGTGACGGCATTCCCCCGGAAAACATAGCCAAGCTCTACACCCCGTTTTTCACCACCAAAGGAGAGGGNNCATCGAGGTGCAGAGCAAGGTGGGCGAAGGGACGATCTTCAAAGTCACCCTTCCGTCGGAACCCGTGCAGGAGGAGGCACCCGCCGCTCCTCCCACATCGGAACATGGTTCGTGAAATCGATGTACATCGTCCCTCTCGGGGCCATCGAGGAACAGGTCCTGGTTGCAATCGGCCGGGGTCTGGAAGATGAATACGGTTTGTCGGTCCGCAGACTGGGCGTACAGGATGAGCCGGGGTATGCGTTTGACGCCCAGCGGGGACAGTTCAGTTCTGCGCATGTCCTCCGACGTCTCGTGACCCAGGTGCCGCCGGACGCCGTTAGTCTGCTTGGAATCACGACCAAGGATCTCTTCATCCCCATGTTGAGTTTCGTGCTGGGTCAGGCACAACTCAGCGGCCCCGCGGCGGTCGTTTCACTGGCGCGTCTGCGCCAGGAGTTTTACGGTCTGGGCACCGATCCGGAGCTCGTTGTTGAACGCGCCGTCAAGGAGGCGGTGCATGAAGTCGGACATACGGTCGGTCTGACGCATTGTGCCGACACCCGGTGCCCGATGTCACTGTCCAATAACGTCCGGCATGTTGACGCGAAAGGCGCGAAGCTCTGTGCGTCATGTGTCCGGATCGCCGAAGAGAAGGTCAAACATTTGCGCCCGACGGTGGTTCCGCCCGGAAGCGCAGGAATGAGGAACGAATGACGCACTGGCATATCATGGTGGTCGATGACGAGGAGGTGATGCGTGAATCGCTTGCCGCATGGCTCCGCGAAGACGGATACAATGTCGACACGTCGAAGTCCGGCCGGGAAGCGGTGGAGAAGGCCCGCGCGCACGATTATGCGATCTACTTTGTGGATTTGAAGATGCCGGGGGGCATGGACGGCATTGAGACGATGATGGAAATCAGGAAGCTCCACCCTGACGCGTCCATCATCATCGTGACAGCCTACGCCACGGTGGACACGGCGATCACGGCGATGAAGGANNCGCATCATCAAGGTCAAAAACCTGCAGCGCGAGAATTCCATTCTGCGGAAAAAGCTCTCCAAACAATACAGCTTCCATGACATCCTCAGCAAAAGTCCGAAGATGGGAAAGATCTTCGAGCTTATCCGGGATGTTGCCACAATCCGGAGCACCGTGCTGATTCAAGGGGAAAGCGGCACGGGGAAGGAACTGATAGCCCGGGCGATCCACTACTCGGGTGACCGGGCGCAGAAGCCGTTCATCACTGTGTCTTGTGCGGCCCTCCCCGAGACACTGCTCGAGTCGGAGCTGTTCGGGCACGAGAAAGGGTCGTTTACCGGCGCCTCGTCCCAGCGCAAAGGCAAATTTGAGATGGCCGACGGCGGCACGCTGTTCCTCGATGAGATCGGCGATATCTCGTCGAAGCTCCAGATGGACCTCCTCCGGGTGCTGCAGGAACGGAAGTTCTACCGGGTGGGAGGGTCGGAGGAAATCGAGGTGGATGTCCGGGTGATCGCGGCGACAAACGTCGAACTGGATCGGGCGGTGCGGGAAGGAAAATTCCGGGACGACCTGTTTTACCGGCTGAACGTCATCAGCGTTCACATCCCCGCACTGCGGGACCGGCGCGAAGATATTCCGCTGCTTGCGCAGAGCTTTATCGAACGGCTCTCACATGAACTGGGGAAGAACATCACCGGCATCACCGAGGGGGCGCTGCGGATCTTTGTCGACCACGATTGGCCGGGCAACGTGCGGGAGCTGGAGAACGCCATCGAGCGGGCCATGGTCACTTGCAAGGCGACGATGATTGCGGAGGAAGACTGCGCGTTTCTTCTCCCGACGCAGGAGAAGCTGGATAGTGCATGGAACGTCCCTCCCAATGTAACGCTGGAGGAGGCGGAGCGATACATCATCACCAGCACTGTACAACGCACCAACGGGAACATCAAAGAAGCGGCGGGAATTCTCGGCATTGACAGGTCGACGTTGTACGACCGGCTGAAGAAATACAATCTGCAGAGGGAATAGGGACCGGGAGGGCAAGACCGCCCGGTCCCCGGACACTTTCACGCCTGCAGGAACATCTCGCCCCATACGCCGTCCCAATCCTTCTGCGGCGCCTGTTTCCACATTTCCGGCATGAGCTCGCCGCCATCGGCCAGGCTGGTGCCGACCCCTGCTGGTGACAGCGCAATCTGCAACCGTTCAAGTTCCCGCATAACCCAGGGTTTCACTTCACTGCCGCGAAGAAGATGGCGCAAGTCTCGCTCCTGTTCACTCCCGCGCACCTTGAGATACCATCCCTGCTCCCGCGTTCCGGTCTCCACAACCACCCCGTCGATGGGCGCCAGCACGCGGAGCGTCGCTCGTTCCTTTGCCACCTTCCAGCCGGTGCCGTTGGCCGTCAGGGTTGTCCCGACCGGGGGCAGCACGATGCGATCGGGCGCCCCGACCATCTGCGCGCCGAAATCATCCAGTCCGATCGTGTAGATGCCGTTCCCCTCCGGCTTGACCCAGGTATGACCCCGATGGTAGTACCTGTCCAAGGGCATCGAAAACCCGTAGAGTGCTTCCGTGACGGCGGCCGGTGCGAGAGCCGGGGCGTATTTCGCCAGGAACGTCGGATGCATTTCACACGAACGGCAGTCGAAATCATGGTGACACGTGCGCTGCGCAACTTCGCCGGCAAGCTGGTGGCGGCAGACGCGGGCTGCGACAGGGAGATCCTCGAATTCCGCCTCCCATTGGATGGCCTCCACCTTCTGTGTGCGGAATGCCTTCAACATGCGCAGAAGGGCGACGCCGACGGTGGATGCAATCACGACGACCACAGAGAAAAACAGCCCCAGGAAAATCAGGTGGGCGGGTGTCCAGCGGAATTCATAGATAAACGGGAACACGGTGCACCTCCGATGTCATTGACGGATATCTCGTTCTTGTGGAAACAGCGTCATGTAACGGAACGAAAGAGAGTACAAGATCACACCATACGCGACGACAGCGAGAAACGTCGCGACCTCCTGCCAGCTTGGGAAATACGACATCAGCAGATCGAACGGCAACGTCGGCAACGCGAGGGTCTGGATGGTCATCACAAAGCGGTTGAGCATGATGCCGCAGCAAGTAAGAAACGCGGCGCTGACGAGCACGGCGGGGATTTCACGCAGGCGCTTGGTCAGCAGCACAACGGCCGGCACCAGCCCGAGCAGAACGATCTCGGTAAAAAGAATCCATGAGCCGAACGACTGTGACGTGTAGAATGCGTACGCGGCGGCGCCTTCCAGCGGGGCTGTGTGATTGATCCAGTACAGCGTGTCGACGGCTTTCAGGAGGACATAGACCATCAGCATGCTGCCGGAAACCTTGCCGAGATACGTGAAGACGCCGGGCTGCACGAGACGCTTTCGGGAGATTTTCTGCACCAGCCAGGTGGTGACAAGGACGAAGCTGGGGCCTGCGGCGGCAGCTGAAAGAATGAACAGGTAGAACGTCGACGGCCAGATGCCCAGGACCTCACGGAAGGCAAACGGACGTCCCACAAGCACCCCGTACAGTCCGCCAAGGGAACCCTGATGGAAGAACGACAGAAACGTGCCCACACCCGCAAATACCGGCATGACCTTGTGCAGCTCAAATTCGAAGACGAGAAAGCGGGGAATCTGACGGAGCTTCCGGTTCTTGAGAATCACCGGCAGGTACTCGATGACCAGCACGGTGAGGTAGCAGGTCAGGCAGAAGGTCACTTCGGTCAGCATCGAATGCGTGTTCGGATGCCAGAACGTGAACCAGGCGCGCAGCGGCTGACCGACATCCACCATCAGCACGGCTACCGCACCGCTGTAGCAAATAAGACCCAGGACAACCGCACTGTTGATGACCGCCTTCAGTTCGTCCCTGCGGAGGATGTACAGGAGGAATCCGGTGAAGAAGGCCCCTGCCCCCAATGCAATCACCGTCAGGTCTAGATAGATCCAGAGTCCGAAGGCGAACCGGTTATCCATGTTTGTGTGATAGAGGCCATCGGCGAGGCACTGGTAGATGGCGTATAATCCGATGCCAAGCATGAGGACCCACGGCAGAACCCAGACGAGAAACCGTTCAAATGACGTGCGCTGCAACCCTCGTGGTATGAACTGCTGATCCATGATACGCTCCTGTTGTCACCCGGCATTCGCATGCCGTACTCATAATTCGCGTTGCAGGCGTTACACCGCCGGACTCTGGTCCGCCATTTTCCTGACCCATTCTTTTGCGGAATGGTAATACACCTTCGGTTCTGTGCCGAGCTTCGAAAGGAAGCGGAAGGTGTCGTGAGCTTTGCTCAGGCGCGCGACATCGCTTGACTCATCCGCCAGATCGCCGAAGACGATGGCCTGTGCCGGGCAGCTCTCTGCGCATGCCGGGGTATATGCGGGCGAGGCGATGTTGCTTTTCCCTTCGGCAGCCGCCCGGGTCCGTGCGGCATGAAGCCGGCCGTGACAGAAATTGCATTTTTCCGCCACGCCCCGCATCCGCGGCGCAACATCCGGGTTGAGCTGTGCTTCGGTGCCCGCGGGCCACTCGGGATCCCACCAGTTGAAATACCGGGCATGGAAAGGGCACGCAGTCATGCAGTACCTGCACCCCAAACACCGCTGAGGAATCTGACCGACGATGCCGGTGGTGGGATCCACTTCGACAGCGTTTTGCGGACAGACGGAGACGCATGGCGTATGGTGACCGCATTGTTGACACATCATCGGGACGAAAACGGCGTCGTGCGCCGGAAACGCTTCACCATTGGTGACCGGATACACACGCAGCCAGGTGATGCCGGTGCGCTCCGTTGCCTTCTGCTCTGCGGGGGCCACGTTGTTCTCGATCGCACATGCGACCACGCAGTCGCCGCAACCCGTACACTTGTCCAGATCAACCACCATCCCGTACCGCGACTTGGATTGTTCAGTCTGTTCCATTGTCTTACGCTTTCCCCATCGACGCTTCAGTGAATCTCCAGGAACCATCGTCCTGCAGAGAACAGAGAGCCAGAATGCCTTCGCTTTCAGGCCGGGTGGCCGTCGCGGTCTTATTCGGGACCGGACCCACTGCGGCATGCAGGAGACCGGGCATCACCGAAGCATCTACGACCACTGGCATCGTGAGCGTGCCGGCTGCGGTCGTGATGCGGGCGGACTCGCCGTCGGCGAGGCCGCATGCAGCCGCCGTTGCAGGGTTGATATGCAGGCGTCCGCCGAGGGCGCGGAGATTTGACTCCTGGAAAAGTTTGCTCATGACCGGTGCCACCGCAGCGGTCATGGTTGCGCCCCGCCAGCCGAACGGCATCAGGCGGAATGTCCCCTCGGGCAAAGAGGGGGTGCCGGAGAGTGCGGCCTGCTGTCCGGCAGAGATTGCGGCTGGAAGTGCCGAGGGGATCGACGCCGGTTGCCTGGTACTGTCGTCGATCCAGTATCCGCCATCGGTCAGGGCTTTCCACACATCGTCTGCACTTACTGTGTCTTTCATCTGCATCCGGGTTCCGGCCGGCCCCGTCACGACGCCGCGATGCGAAGCGAAGATCGCCTCTGAGCGCTGTTTCAGAAGAACTTCCGTGGATGCAGCCTGCGGAATGGCAAGTCCGGCGGCGGTGGCAACGCGGGACAGGAACGCCACGGGATCGACCGCCTTGTCCGATGCGGACATGAATGGCGATGACAGCGCGAAGAATGCACGGTCGGCACCGGCAGGTGATTGCACTTCCTCAAGCGACTCAAAAGGCGCCGGTACCGGCAGGATGAAATCGGCCGCTCCGGACTGGGAGGAAAGGAACGCCGAGAACTGAACAACCACTGCATCCTGGCGCACGAGCTTTCTCGTCAGCAGCGCAAGGGGATATGTGTTTCCGGAGGCTGCGGCATCAAGTATCAACACCTTGATGGAATGATCGGGGATTGTCGCCAGGGAAACCGCCGGTTTCGGAGCATGCACAGGAGCGGGTACGGCTGCCCGCAGAAGAACGCCTCCGCTGCACCCGACATTACCAGAAAGAACATTCAATGCTGCAATTGCGGTTTCTGTCCCCGTATCAAAAGGTCCGCCAGCAGGGTTCCCCCCCGAAATCACAATGGACGGACCGGAAGCAATTGCCCGGGCCGTAGCAATAATCTGTTCTGCAGAAAGTCCGCACACCTGCGCGACGCGCTCAGGAGCAAATGCCCGTGTCAATTCAGCGTACTCAGGGAAATTCCTGACGTGTCTGGCAACAAGTGCCGGATACCGGCCTTCTTGGATAATAACGTGGCCGACGGCCAGCGCGAATGCTGCTTCGGTTCCAGCCATGAGCGGGAGCCATGTATCTGCCTGCAACGCTGTGCGTGAATGAACTCCCTCGGCCTGAATAAGCGTTCGTCCCTTTTGCGCCCTGTTGTGAAGAGCGGCATACATCCGCCCCGGAGTGCCCCAGCCGTCAAGCAAGGGAGCCCCAAAGCTCAGAATCGTCCGGGCATTTTCAAAATCGTAGGACGGGACAAGATCCTTGAAATCACAGAGTGCGCTAAGTGCCGAAAGCGTCGGATCGTCTGCGCCTGGCGCCACGACATAGTGGGATCCCGGGAATCCAGCGAGAAACTCCTGATAGAAGGCGGATATGGCCCTGCCCGGCCGCTGGTCCAGGATGGCAATCACGCCGTCAGAAGGAGATTGTGCGATCTTCCGCACCTGACCTCCAAGACGGGACGCGATATCGGCCTCGTTCATGGGGAGCAAAGTGCTTTCCCCGGTCTTGCCGTTGAAAGCGTACGGCTGGTGAAGCCGGAGAGGGTGTGTCGCAAGATGATGACCGGCGTACGCCGTCGCGCAAATGACCCCGTTGCTGACCGGGTGTTCCGGCACAGCGCCGAGACTCACCGGTCGACCTTGAACGCACCGTACGTTCAACGCACATCCCCCCGGACAGAGAGGGCAGGCGGAAAGTCTGTAGGACACCGGGCCGTGGCGTAACGCAGGAATCCGTGACCAGTTCTGTGTCCAAATCGCAGAGTCATCCAGAAGCTTCCACGGGATTGGGGTAAACAGCGTACCCAAAACCGATCCGCCTGCAAGCGTCAGGAGTTCTCTTCGCGTGATGTTCATTGACTTTTTCTCGCTCACTTATGACAATCGAGGCAGCTGTCGTCTCTGTGCCGCTCTGCGTGGCAGCGAACGCACCGGTCCATTTTCATTCCTTCCCAGGGGTGGGAGGGGATGCCGGAAATGTTGTGGCCCCAGATGTCGCGGCTATAACCGCTGATCCGGTTTACCTGATAGACCGGGAGATGGTCGGAACTGCCGTGTGGGCCGTGGCATTCCTCACATTTGATCTCCGCCTTTTTCACGTGCACGGCATGCGGAAAGTAGGCATTGTCGGGCTGGCGGGAGTAGACTTTCCAGGGGATCTCCTTTTGCGGCGTCACATACTGCTCCACGAGCGTCTTCTCGTTCTGCGTGGTCCCGATAGGAGCAGAATGACATTCGGCGCACTTGGCGATGGAGGGTATGCCCTTGAAGGTGCCATCCGCAGCGAATTCATGGCACATTTCGCACGTCATGCTGTTCTGTTCGCCGGTGTGAATGGCGTGATTGAACTGGAGCGGCTGGGGTTCACTCTTATAGAGTGCCATGGGGAACGCAAACCATCCGATACACAGAGCAAGCAGAATACCTGCCAGAAACAACATGGGACCTTTGAATCTCACTGTGATTCCCTCCAGCTTGCCAGCGGCGAAAAGAAATCGTTGAAAACGTGAAGCATATGTTCACGCGTCAGATGTTGGATGAACCCGGGGCTGACAGTGCCGCCATCGGCCATGACAATTGTCCCCTTGGCATCGGGCTCATGGGACAGGGTGTGCGCCATTCGGGAAAGCCGGGTAATCTCTTCGCGCATCCAGACCACGGCTTGCCGCCCGGAGACAAGTCCCTTGCGCAGCTCCCGGACCGATGCCGCGGGGTCCGTCGCGTCGATTGTGCCCTCAAAGAGCCAGCCGAGGGTGTAGGGATCGGTCAACAATGTTTGGGGATGTGTCCGGAGATACAGATTAGGTGACGTCAAATGCACCTGATGCGGAAAAACCATCTGGAGATCCACACCGTGCACCGTGAGCATCACTGTCGGACGGTGCACCCCCTGGGAGGTGACGAACGTAATCCGTTCGACGGAATCGAGGACGGAAGCGAGGAAGGCATCGATGCCGATGTGCACGTTGCCTTCGTTCCCGATATCGATCCACATATGATTGGCGGAGTAGGCGAGCCAGCCCGGCACACGGATCCCGTCGACGTCATGTTCCCTGGTGGGATCATCATCTGCCGACTCTTCGTCAGTGACGACGCTGATTTGATGCGTATGTTCGGGACGGGCCAGCGTGAGATAGAGCTCGCAGTACTTGTGGCTGTCGGTGCCACAATGTGAGAGCACTTCCTCACTGTATNNCACTGTATGGTATATATTTCGTGACAGATGCTGCGGCGCAATACTGCGTGAGAGCTTCCTGCAGGAACGGGCAATGCGCTCCATCCGGATGAGGATCCAGATGCGGCTGGGCTGCCAGGCAGTTGACATAGTCTGACGACGTGCAGCGATCGTTGTCCGGTTGACCGGGAACACGAACGATCATCTTGCGAAAAGCAGACGTACGGCAGTACTTCACCTGGGCTTCTCGAAGAAATGGGCATCGCATGGCGTTGTCCTCGGCTCTCGCTAGGGCCGTCAGGCGGAGGTCTTGGTTTCTGTGACCTTTGCCTCATGCACTTTTTCGCCGCCGTCCGCCATCGTAATGCCGAGATCGGGCAGGAAAAGTGTGTGGGCATCGCTAAAGGCCTGCGCCGGATTCGTCCGTCGTCCAAATTTCTGACGAAGAATGCCGAATCCAATGTAGCCAGCTGCGATGAGTGCCACTGCAACCAGCACCCAATTCGTGAAGTTCGTCCAGGAGCGGGGATCACCTAGGTCAAACATGATATCCTCCGTGTAGAATGAGGTGGAAGTGAGTTGACTGTACGATTGAGAAATGCAATAATTGTGCCCACTTTCGCATAGAACACATAACTTATTATAAATGAATCGTTTATGGTGAATGTGGCTTCTGGCTCAGAAGCGAATCAAAAGACTTGTGTTGGTGTTTCCTACACACCGTGTCGGAAATTACCACACGACACTGGAGCTGGCCCGTGCAATGCCCAGAATCCCCAACCAGCACTCATTCATCACCTTCCTTGCAATACCTCCTGAATCCGCATATATTGCCGGAGCGCCTGCGGATTCTCTGTCACCGCCCTTCCACAACTACAATGTGGCCATCACTATGGACAATGGACTTTCCAGAAGGACCTTTTTGGGTGCCTGCGCGGGAACCGGCGCCTCCATGTTGCTTGGAGGATGTTCCGGCTCCATATTCACATCACGACCTTCGCTCGATCTGGTCATTCTCCACGGCATGGTGATCGACGGCACTGGCTCCTCCGAGCAGCGCCTGGACCTGGGGATCAGGAACGGCGTCATTGTTGCCGTCGGCGATCTCACGGCTGCCACCGCCAGTCGCACCATCGATGCGACGGGACTGAAAGTTGTCCCCGGGTTTATCGACATCCATTCGCATACGGACCTCGACCTCCTGAAGAATCCGTTTGCCCCTAGCAAAGTCCGTCAGGGAGTGACCACGGAAGTCACAGGCCAGGATGGCGACTCGGTGGCGCCCATCGGCGGCGTCGGCGAGGAAGAGACGCTTCGCTCGTTCCGGGAGAATTACGGCTTCGAGTGCCCGTATCGCACGATGAGAGGATTCTTCTCCCTGCTTGCCGACAAGGGGACTGCGCAGAACATGGTGTCGCTGGTGGGCCTGGGAACTCTCCGCGCCGTGGCCGTGGGGTTCGACGACCGGCCTGCAACTTCGGAAGAGCAGGACGCAATGCGCAGGGCGGCTCTTCAGGCAATCGACGAGGGTTGCCTGGGGGGGAGCACCGGGCTTGAATACACGCCGGGGAGCTTCGCATCGGAAACGGAGCTTGCCGGACTCATGAAAGCGTTTCCCCTCGCGCAACGCCTCTATGCCACGCACATGCGGAACGAAGATAACCGCCTGCTCGATGCCATCCGTGAGGCGATCGGCATCGCAAAAGCATCGGGAGCGCGTTTGCAGGTGTCACACCTGAAAGCACAGAACAAGACNNTCGATGTGCATGCTGACCGGTATCCCTACGTTGCATTCAATACGGGCCTGACAAATCTTTTTCCCCTCTGGGCGCGTGACGGCGGGACCGAGAAATTCCTCGACCGGCTCAAGGATCCCGCTTTGACCTCCCGCCTCCGAGCCGAAGTCCAGGCAAAGGTGGATGGGCTGAGTTCATGGGATGCGGTGCTCATCTCGAGCGTCAAACTGGAGGCGAACAAGAAGTACCAAGGAAAGACCATTCAGCAGATCATGCGCGAGGAAGGCGTCGATCCCTACGAATTCGTGGTGACACTGCAGCTCAGCGAACGGGGCGAAGTTGGCATGGTGGGTTTCGGCATGGATGAACCGGGCACGGAAATGGTGCTGGCGTGGAAGAATACCATGATTGCCTCGGATGCCGGACCGCACGCCCCGGGTGATGGCTCCTGGCCGCATCCCCGTTCGTACGGCACCTTCCCGCGCGCCATCGCGCATTACCAGCGGACGCGGAAGGTGACAACGCTGCCCGATATGATAAGAAAAATGACGTCGCTTCCCGCCGGAAAACTCGGTCTGAAGAACCGTGGCGTCATTGCTCCGGGCGCCGCAGCGGACATTGTGTTGTTCGACTACGACCTCATTGCAGATCGCGCCACGTTTACCGATCCTCATCAATTTCCCGCGGGTATTCCCTATGTTCTGGTGAACGGGGTCCCGGTCGTGGAGAATGGCGGGCAGACGACGGCCACGCCGGGAATGATCCTCCGTGCATAACGTGAGCATGCAGCTCTTTATGATGCATTGGCAGTGCGAAAGGAAACGCAATGAGGCAGATGATGATGACGATGCACGTACGCAAGATCGATCTGGGTGAACCGATGACCGACGGCGGAGAAGAGCGTGCAGGACGATCCCGCACGGCCGTTGGGGACATGCATGACTGACCTCCTTGTGATCGGTGCGGGGCCGTCGGGACTCGCGTGCGCCCTGGAGGCACATCGGCAGGGTATATCAGCCATCGTGCTCGACAAGGGGGGCATTGCCGATGCCATCCGGCGGTTTCCGACGAATCTTGTCTGGTTCTCGACGCCCGAACTTCTTGAAATCGGAGATGTTCCGTTTCTGATTTCCACTGTCCGACCGACGAGAGTCGACACGCTCAATTATTACATCCGCGTTGTGCGGCAGTGCGACCTTGATGTCCGGACCGGGGAAGAGGTGGTGGCCGTGGAGAAGAGGGATGGAAAGGTGTTCGTCGTTCGCACTGCCCCGGGAGCTGTGTACGAAGCACGGTGCGTGGTGATTGCCACGGGATATTTCGACCACCCTGCCAGATTAGATGTCGCGGGGGAAGAACTCCCACATGTCCGCCACTATTATGATGAGCCATTCCGCTATGCGGGTTGTGACGTAGCGGTCATTGGCGGACGGAATTCGGCCGTCGAGGCGGCACTCGATCTCTATCGCCACGGTGCACGGGTAACCCTGATTCACCGTGGTCCGGCCTTGAGCCCGGGGGTTAAATACTGGATTCTCCCGGATATTGAGAATCGCATCAAAGCCGGCCAGATCACCGCTCTTTTCGGGACTACCGTAAAGGCTATCGACCGGCACAACATCTGCGTGGACACAGCCGGGGCGGAGCGTAGCATTCGTGCAAACTTCGTCATCGTCCAGATCGGATATGCCCCGGATGCGGCCCTCTTGAGGGGGATCGGCATCGACGTTGATTCCGAAACACTTGCCCCGGCGTGTGACCCTGGGTCGTTTGAGACGAACATCCCGGGACTTTTTGTGGCTGGATCGGTGGTTGCCGGAAAGAACACCAACAGGATTTTTGTCGAGAACGGCCGTCAGCATGGCAAACCGATCGTCGACGCCGTCGCAGGATATCGGCGGCGCTTTCCTTGATTCTTTAAGTGTGTTTTCGTAAGTTCTGTGTCGATAATGACATCCTGGCCTCACGTTGCCATTTCAGAGGATTTCGCATGAATGAAGGAACTATCATCCAGGTCATCGGCCCTGTGGTGGACATTGATTTTTCCGCCGGGACGCCGCCCGCAATCTTGAATGCCGTCTCCATCCCCCGTCTGGACGCCGCAAATCAGGAGGAAAACCTGATCGTCGAAGTACAGCAGCACCTTGGCGATAACCGGGTGCGTACGGTAGCTATGGATTCCACTGACGGCCTCTCGCGCGGCATGAAGGCCATCGACACGGGTGCTCCGATTACGGTTCCAGTTGGGTCGGCCACGCTCGGCCGTCTCATCAATATCACCGGGGATGGCATCGATGGGCTCGGACCGATCAAGTCGGAAAAACGATACCCGATCCATCGCCCTGCGCCCGCCTTCGAAGACCTGGTGACGCGCAAAGAGNNCGGATTGTTCGGGGGCGCGGGCGTCGGCAAGACCGTGGTCATTCTTGAGCTGATCAATAATATCGCCAAGCACCACGGCGGCATTTCCGTGTTCGGCGGCGTGGGCGAGCGAACCCGTGAGGGGAACGACCTGTGGCTGGAGATGAAGGAATCCGGCGTGCTGGAGAAAACGGCGCTGGTGTTCGGGCAGATGAATGAACCCCCCGGGGCACGCCAGCGTGTTGGCCTCACTGCGCTGGCCATGGCCGAGTATTTCCGTGACGAAGAGGGAAAAGATGTTCTGTTGTTTATAGATAACATCTTCCGTTTCGTGCAGGCGGGTTCGGAAGTGTCCGCTCTCCTCGGACGTATGCCTTCGGCGGTGGGATACCAGCCGACCCTCGGAACCGAAATGGGCGAACTGCAGGAGCGCATTACGTCGACGAAGCGCGGTTCGATCACCTCGGTGCAGGCGATCTATGTCCCTGCCGATGACCTGACCGATCCGGCCCCGGCAACGACGTTTTCCCACCTTGATGCGACTACCGTATTGAGTCGCGATATCGCGGCACGCGGCATTTACCCGGCAGTGGATCCCCTGGATTCGACGTCGCGTATTCTCGATCCGTTGATTGTGGGAGACGAGCACTACCAGACGGCGAAACGCGTGAAGGAAATCCTCCAGACCTACAAGGATCTTCAGGATATCATCAACATCCTCGGGATGGACGAACTGTCGGACGAAGACAAGCTGACTGTCGCGCGGGCGCGCAAGATTGAACGCTTCCTTTCACAGCCGTTTTTTGTCGCCGAACCCTTTCTGAACATTCCCGGTAAATATGTCAAGCTGGAGGATACCATCCGCGGATTCAAGGGTATTTGCGACGGTCTGTATGACGATCTGCCCGAGCAGGCGTTCATGATGGTGGGTGGTATCGAAGAGGCTGTGGAGAAGGCCAAGAACCTGATGGCTGCATAGGAAAGGACGGCAGCCATGTTTGACAGACCGTTTGCCATTGAAGTCATCACGCCGGAGCGCACCGTGCTGAGCACGCAAGCGGTGAGCGTGAGTGCTCCGGGAGTGGAAGGCGGGTTCCAGGTGCTGTGCGATCATGCAGCGCTTCTCTCCGGGCTTGAAGCCGGGCGAGTGACCGTGCGCACTGCCGAGGGGCCCGAGCAGGTGTTTGCCACGAGCGGGGGAGTGCTCGAGGTCCGCGACAATAAAGTCCTGCTGTTGCTGGAATCGGCCGAACGTCCAGCGGACATTGACGTCTCGCGTGCGGAAGCTGCGCGCGACCGCGCCCGCGAGCGCCTTGCCCATCGCACAGCGGAGATCGATGTGATACGGGCCGAGGCGGCGCTCCGACGCGCGCTCAACAGAATTGTGACCGCGCGCATGTCGTAGTGTTCAGTACCGCCCTGCCCGCAGGGCGGTTCGCATTTGCATCCCTGTCCACGAGAGATCAACCAGAAAGCGGAAGATGACACAACTGTTCGGCGTCGTAATGGCGGGAGGAGTCGGCACCCGATTCTGGCCGCGCAGCCGTGAACGCAATCCGAAGCAGGCGCTCGAGATCATCGGGAAAGGCACGATGATTCAGAACACCGCGGCGCGTCTCGCCCGGAAAGTGCCTGCGCAGGACATGTTCGTCATCACGAACAAACTCCAGCATGGATTACTGGCCAAACAGCTCCCCTTCATCAAGGATGATCACATCCTTGATGAGCCGGTGGGCCGCAACACGGCACCGTGCATCGGCCTCGCTGCGCTGCATATCCGCCGCATTGCACCCGACGGGGTAATGATCGTTCTCCCGGCAGATCATATCATCAGGAACGATACGGAGTTTCTGCGCATTCTCGATGTCGCCGTGACAACCGCGGCCGAATCTCGTGCGCTCCTGACCATCGGCATCCAGCCGACACATCCCGAGACCGGCTACGGGTATATCCAGGTCTTCACCGAACAGGGGCCCCATAATCCGTATCATGATCGCAACGTGCTCAAGGTCAAGACCTTTGCGGAAAAGCCGAACATACAGACCGCCGCACAGTTCCTTTCCAGCGGGGATTTCCTCTGGAACAGCGGCATGTTTGTCTGGAGGGCGGATGTGATCCTGGAGGAAATCCGCCGATGCCTCCCCGAACTCCACACCGAGCTCATGAAGATCGATCAGACTATCGGCACGACCTACTACCAGCCGACCGTGGATATGGCGTACGGCCTTATCCGGGGCATTTCCATCGACTATGGCGTCATGGAGAAGGCGGAGAAGGTCTTCTGTATTCCCGGCGATTTCGGTTGGAGTGATATCGGGTCATGGGACGAGGTGTTCCGGCAATCGGGAAAGGACTCCAGCGGCAACACGGTGACCGGGAAGGTGATCCAGAAGGATACGAAGAACTGCTACATCTATTCTCCGGACAAGGTTGTTGCGACAATCGGCGTGGAAGATCTGATCATCGTGAATACCGACGATGCCCTGCTCATCTGCAAACGCGGGGAATCCCAGGAAGTGAAAGAAGTGGCGGACTACCTGAAACGCAAACAAATGAACGAGTACTTGTAGAAAATGCGGGAGGGACGACAGGCGCTGTGTGCTGTTCTTGTGGCAGCGACGATGGCCGGCTGCGGGACCTCGGCCCCGCGGTTCCGTTCGGAACCAGGCGCCGCTGCCGTGTCGCGCGACCCCGGCGTGCACCAGATGACCGGCATTGCTTCCTTTTATGCCGAGGAGTTCAACGGCCGGCCGACGGCCAGCGGCGAAACGTACGACATGCATGCCCTCACAGCGGCCCACAAGACCTTGCCATTCAACACCGCGGTACGTGTGACACACACCGAAAACAACAGGTCTGTCATCGTACGGATCAACGACCGCGGGCCGTTCAAAGACGATCGAGTGATCGATCTTTCCCTGGAGGCCGCCCGGCGTATCGGGCTGACGGGGAAGGGGACCGGACCCGTGAGACTGGAAATTATTCCCTGATAGCTGACCCATGAAACGAATGGTTGTTACGGAACAGTCTGTGCGCGAAGCGCTTGCGCGCGGCGAACGGCAAATCATCGTCGCGCCCGACGGCATCGTCACTCCACTTGCCTTAGAATTTGCCGGGGATCGTGGTATCGCCATCGTTCGGCGTGATCCCGCATCCGCCGGCGTTCCTCCACCGGCCGTCCCGGCGACCGACGTTCCTGCCGGGGTAATTGTTGCCATCGGCTCCGACCACGGCGGATTCGCCCTGAAGAAGGCTCTCGTCGAAGTACTTTCATCGCTCGGCGTGCAAACGCTCGATGTGGGGACGACAACAGAGGAGCCGTGTGATTATCCCGATTTTGCGTATGCCGTTGCCCATGCCGTGATCCAAGGTCGTGCCCGCTTTGGCTTGATGATCGACGGCGCCGGGATCGGATCATGCATGGTGGTCAACAAGGTCCCGGGCATACGCGGGGCCTGTTGCGCGCACGAATTCACCGCGCGCAATGCTCGCGAACACAACGATGCAAACGTCCTTACACTGGGGAGCCGGGTGGTCGGCCTGGAGGTGGCAAAAGGCATTGTGCGCACATTCCTGGAAGTGCAATTCGCCGGCGGTCGCCACCAGAGCCGGGTAGATAAGATCATGGATGTGGAACGACGATTCCTCCGCAGGTAATGTCTGGTCTCTATTTCCCACCGAATACCTCCCTAATAGCGTTCATCTGGCCATTTTTCGCCACCCCGGAACCAGGCTCTTCCCTCAAATGTTTAAGATTATAGAGGTGGGAATCTGGCACGAGGCTTGCGGGATCAGGCGTGTCTGTGCAACCTGGCGCGTGAGACTTCGTACAATGGGGATGGGCGAAATGGATCTCACCCTTGTTCTTTTGCATACAGACGAAGTCGCATCGCCGGGCACCGAGAGAGCGTGAGGGGTGAACACGAGGTGCGGAGGTTTCCACAACGGGAAGGATGCAGGATGCTTTCAAAATTGCTCTGCGGGGTGGCATGTGTGCTGTTCGTCTTCTCCGGTTGCACTCCTCTCGGCGATGGAACGCTGAGAATGAGCGGAACGGATCGGGAGGGGAGAATGCAGGGCGGGGTTGTGGAGGGTGGTGTGCAGGAGGCGCGNNCGCGCAGCGGTACGGTCTGGACTGGCGGCTGGTTCTTGCCACCATGAAACAGGAGTCACAATTTGCTCCCGGGGCGAAGAGCCATCGGGGCGCGAGCGGCCTTATGCAAATCATGCCTGTCACCGGGGAAGAACTCGCACGGGTGCTCGAAGTGGAGGACATGACAAGTCCCCACGACAACATCAGGGCGGGCGTGTATTATCTCCGGAGATTATACGATTTGTTCCCAGGGGCGGAGGAGGGGGACCGCATGAAGCTTGCGCTCGCAGCGTACAATGCAGGGATCGGACGCATTTACGATGCACAGGAACTCGCCGCGTATTTGCATCAGAATCCTCTTGCCTGGGAGTCCATCAAGGATGCGCTGCCGCTCCTGGCGCGCCGCCATTCATCGCTGCACTGGAGCGTCTGGTCGCAGGACCGACCGCGCACGGGCTGGTTTGGAAATGCCGGTCAGACGGTAAAATACGTGGAAAATGTGATGAACAATTATGATGAGTACCGGTTGATGCTGAACTGACGGTGGGTCAGGAATCGCCGGAATCGGCAACGCCCGGGCAGGAATGTCCGGGCGTTGCTATGACATGCCAGTGGCCAATGCGGCCTATGGCAGCAGGATCGCGCACGCGACCACCGTGGTCCAGATGCCGTCCTTGTGGCCTTCAGCCGATTGCGTGACGTTGTACGTCTTCACGATCTTTCCGCTCATCTTGAAGGTCTTCTCCCGTTCATCCCACGCCATGGTCGGATCAAACTCGACGCCGAGCGT
>PMCM01000229.1 GCA_003154155.1 Ignavibacteriota bacterium
TGTTCATTGTCGTCCGTGCGCCCCGAGGTGAGACCTCGGTTGAGAAGTCGGGCAATGGACTCTTCCTCGGAGACTTTGAGGCTGATGAGACATGTGAGAACGGTATTCAGCTTGAGCATCAGACCTTCGAGGATATAAGCCTGTATATAGGTTCGCGGGAATCCATCAAACAAGAAGCCGTTTTCGTCGGGATGCTCGGTGATGGTCTTCTCAATGATCTGCACAATGATCTCGTCCGAAACCAAACCGCCGGAAGCGATGATACTCTGCGCCTCCAGACCGAGACGTGTGCGTTGTGCAATTTCCTTNNAATTCCGACTGGGTGCCTTTGCCGGCACCCGGGGGACCGAAGAGAGCGATATTCAGCATGTGCATTCTTTCACAAAATGGTCAGCAACGGGGAGGACACCCTGGTCTCGTACGTTCGCCATTGGTGGCATGCCGGCATAGCTAGCTTTCGCTGCACCACGCGCAGGACGTTCTCCTACATTACACAAACGGATTGAATAAACCAAGGCAATGAGCCGGACCCACCTTCACCGCTGCGGGCAGTATTTCTCAAACCGATAACCCACATGCTTGACGCGTCCACGGAACCCGGAATCACATACGATATGTTTCAAGCTGGAGGGCAACACTACCATAACAATCCCTTATGGGCCACATCATGAAAGCACTGCCAGAGCTGTTTGACAATAACAGGAAGTGGGCTTCGAGGATTACCGCCGAACATCCCGACTTCTTCACCGGCCTTGCCGCACAGCAGGCCCCCAAATACCTCTGGATAGGTTGTGCGGACAGCCGCGTGCCTGCCAATGAGATTGTCGGCCTTCTTCCAGGAGAGCTGTTCGTCCATCGCAACGTTGGCAATCTGGTCATCCATACGGACATGAATTGTCTTTCCGTGCTTCAATATGCCGTAGACATCCTCAACGTCAAACACGTGATCGTATGCGGACACTACGGCTGCGGGGGTGTGAAGGCCGCCCTGGAAGACCAGGCTCACGGTCTGGTAGATAACTGGCTCCGTCATATTCGGGATACGTACACGCGGTTCGGACGGCATTTCGAGGGAATCTCGGATAATGCTGAGCGGGTGCGGCGATTATGCGAATTGAACACGATAGAGCAGGTCATCAACGCAGGGAATACGACGATCATGCAGGATGCCTGGAGGCGCAGACAGGACGTCGCCATTCATGGGTGGATATACGATATAGCGGACGGCATGTTGAAAGATCTGGACGTTTGTGTCACCTCGCCAAGAGAACTCGACCTGCTGCAGAGGAAGAAGTGAACAGAACGGCGACTGCCGGGCCGCCGTTCTATTCCTTCAGGTCATTGCTCTGTGAGGCACTGTATGACGTCGTCACACCTACCGCACTTCTATCCCCAGTTGATCGCACAGAAACGCATAGACGTCCGCAGTCTCCCGGATTCTGGCGTTGAGTCCGCTGCCGATCCCGTGGCCCGATCCGGACGATTGGAGCAGGAGGACCGGCAGTCCTGAGGAGGTGGCATCCTGGAGGATCGCGGCCATCTTGCGCGAGTTTGCCGGATCGACGCGCCCGTCATTCTCTCCCGCCAAAAGGAACACTGCAGGATACGCCGTGCCCCGGACGACATGGTGATACGGGGAGTAGGCGTACATAGCCGCAAACTGTTCAGGGTTCTTCACAGTTCCGTATTCGGTGATGTTGAATGCCCCGTTAGGAAAGAGTTCCATCCGCAGCATGTCGTAGATTCCCACGTGACTCACCACGGCACGGTAGAGCGAAGGCTGCTGGGTCAGGACGGCGCCCATGAGCAGTCCCCCGTTGCTTCCTCCTTCAATCGCGAGGTGCTCGCGGCTCGTATATCCGCTGTCGATGAGGTAGCGCGAGCAGGCGATGAAATCATCAAACACGTTTTGCTTGTGCGTCAACATCCCCTGTTCGTGCCAGGCATCACCGAACTCTCCCCCGCCGCGGAGATTGGCCTCGGCAACGATCCCGCCACAGTCGAGCCAGAACCTCCGAATGCGTGAGAACGAAGGACTCTCAATGGCACCGAACCCTCCGTAGCCGCGCAACAGCACCGGATTGTGACCATTGCGTGCCGTTCCCTTTTTCATGATAAGGTTCAGCGGGATCTTGGTCCCGTCCTTCGACACGGCTATCACGCGTTCCACTGTCGCATCGCCGAAGCTGATGTCAACCTGCGTGCCGAGGGAAGTTGGCGCCAGTGTTCCCGTTGCCGCGTCGCACCGGCGCCAGGCAAAGGGCTCGAGATAGCTCTGGACGCCCACCAAAAACGCATCGCTGCCGATGTCCACCAGCCCTGCGACGGATGACACCGGAGGAAGGTCAACCTCTTTGGGATCCAGTCCGGCCGTTGAATAGATGGTCACTGAAGAAGGGCCACCGGTGTTCCGGGCTAAAACCAGCTTTGTGTCGGTGACGAGAAATGCGTCAATCGTGGAGGTTGTTTCCGGGATGACGACCCGGGCCTGTGTGGGCCGGGAGAGGGGGAATGAGAGAATCTTACCGCGAGGAGCGCCGGCTTGAGACAACGCCAGGAGCGTTCCTTCCGGGCCGAACGTGATCGTTTTAATGCGATCTTCGTTTCTCGTCAGCTGAGTCCATCTCCCGTCCGGCCCCCGGAGGAAGTGGGAAAATTCGCCGCCGTCACCGTTGGCCACTGTTGCGAGCAGAAAGCGGCCGTCTCTCGACATTTCAAGGCGCGTCTCCGCAATCCGCGGGAATTCTTTGCCGATAGCGTAGACATCCTGCGATGCGGGCGTGCCCAGGAAGTGGAAATAGACCTGCTGATAGAAATTCTGATCCTCCGCCGTCCGTTCACCCTCGTGCGGGTAGCGCGTATAAAAGAAGCCTGTCCCCTCCTTATTCCATGCGAGGTCACCTCCGCCCGTGGGGTACTGAACGCGCGGGACGACATCTGCAAGTTTCTCTCCCGTTGCAGCGTTGAACACGTGTGCCGAACCGTCTTCCGAACCTCCCTTCGAGAGACAGACAGCCACGAGCTTGCCGTCTGCCGAGGGCACATACCAATCGATGGCGGTCCGGCCGGTGGAATCCAGCGCGTTCAAGTCCAGAATGACATTCTCTCCTTCACCCGATTGCGGCGAAGCGAGCCTGACCAGCACCGGCTGATTCGCGGGCGGCCGGTGTTTCAGCGCAAATATCGTCGGACCGCGGCGTACGAGTGAGGTGTATGCCACCGCTTGTTTCTCCAGCAGCTCCTTCACGCGCGATTCGACCGCATCACGCAGGCGCACCCCGCTGAGGTATGACCTGGTGATTGTATTCTGCGAGTCGACCCAGGCCCTGACCTCGGGGCTTTGCTGATCNNTTCGCGGTGGCGGGATAGTGTACTTCCTTCCGGCCGCAGCCGGGAATCACCACAGACACGAGCATCAGGTACAAGACCCATCGTTGAGGCATAGTGTTCCTCCAATTGTATGTGATCTTCTATGAAAGGTCGTGGGGCCGGCTCCATGGTGGCACGCCGTACACCACGGAAGCGTGTGTGGTGGACGGCCGCACATTGGACCCCCTCCAGCGCGTTTCAGGAGGGAGCTGTTCTGTTCGGGTTCCTATCGGCCAGTTGTCGCAAGAAAGTCATTTACGGCTTTCATGTACAACCCGGGCTGATCGACAAAAGTCATGTGTCCGCTCCTGGGGAGGATCACCAGCTTCGATCCGGCTATCAAGGAGTTCATTTCCCGGGCCAGACTCGGTGCACATTCGTCATTATCGCCGACGGTGATCAGCGTAGGAACATGAATCATCGGCAGTTTGTCGGCGTACTCGAACGACACGAGGTTTCCGTCGATGACGAATTCGCCATGGGATCCCCACATTTCTCGATAGAGATCCCATGACATGATGCCGTTCGATGTCGGCGCGTAATTCGGATCGGGGTTCTTCTGGTACAGGTAGGGGAAGTATCCCTCTCCCCAGGCGGCTTTCATGTATTCATCGGTGTAGCGCGATTTTTCATAGTCCAGCCCGTGGCCGTAGAGACCCGCACCTTCCATCCGCTCGATGCGGCCGCGGAGATCGGAGGACATCTTTGCTTTCATGGCCTCGAACACGGCATTCATTTTCTTTGTGCTGTGAAACGTGCTGCAGAGAATGAGGTGGCTCACGTGTTGCTGGTATTTCACGGCATAGGCTTCTGCAAGAAGTCCGCCGCATGAATGCCCCAGGAGATCAATCGTTCCTAGCCCAAGCGCCGACCGGACGGCTTCGGCATCCTCCACCATCGCGTCAACGGTATACCCTTTCGGATCCTCCAGCTTCTCCGACCGCCCGGATCCCCGCTCGTCAATGAAGACCAGGCGATGTGTCCTTGCCAGGGGCATCAGGTACGGGAGGAAATAGTCATGCGACGCACCGGGACCTCCATGGAGAATCAGGAGAGGGTTCCCCTTCCCCACGGTTGCGTAGTAGATCAGGACGCCGTTTGCGTCAACAAAACCCTCCTGCATTGGATAGACGGATGCGGTCTGGGATCGGGTGATGACGGCCAGGGGGAAGAGCACAACAGCGAGGGCCAGGGAAACAATCATCTTGTGCATTACCACCTCCAGTGCAATGTTCTACAAGCAGCCAAGAGCGTCGTTGTCATGTGACCTCTCAGAGAGATGTGGACGAATGACCCTTCCCTTCAGCCTCCTCCTCCAGGAATCGCTTTCCCTTGTCAACTCAAATGCTTCATGTACTCCACGAACTGCGGGAACGCAACTTCCGGTTCAGCGATCTCGGGGTGCCAGCGTTTCTCCCACTCCAGTGCCAGGTAACCGCGGTAATTGCCGTTCTTTACTACCCGATAGATTTCCTGGTGGGGGACCTGGCCATCTCCCATCAGACAGAGATCTAGACCATCCTGAGCCCCGGGGTTCCTCCTCGAATCTTTCCAGTGGGTATGATGAATCCAGGCGCCTGTGTGTTCCCACGTACTTGCCGGCGCTTCAGCATGAAACATATACGGATGGTTGACATCCCAGAGCAACCCGACCGTATCGCTCGAAACGGCTGTCATCAGCGATCTCAAATGCTCGGCACGCATCCAATCGTCGTGGGTCTCGACCAGGATTCTGACACGGGTACCCCTGACGATGTCCGCCATTTTCGTGAGGTGAGCCGCAGCCGTATCCAACGCCTGTTCACGAGAGACCGGTCCGGTTCTGCCTCCAAAGATACGGATGAACGGGGTGTCGAAGGTGACACAAAGCTGCACATAGCGCTTCAATTCATCGAAGGATGGGCCGCTGCCGGCAGCGTCAGGAGTACTCAGCTTCACCGAGCTGGAAAAACAGGCGATCTCCACGCCCTGCTCATGGAGTTGTCGGCGGAACTGGTTCGCCTTGCTGGTGAACTCCGTCCGGCGTGTTACGTCCAGATCATCTTCCAGACCCCGGATCTCGATTCCTTGAAACCCGTAGACACCGGCTGAGCGGATGATTTTGTCCAGGTTCCAAAGAGGACAACCCAGGGTTGAAAACGCGAGATTCATGATATCAACGGTTTCACTTGTCGTCGGCACAACAGTAGCGTCTCAATACTTGAAACCAAGGGGGGATATTCATCACTGCCGCCGAGTTGATCACGCAGGTCCGTTTCTGTGCATGATATCATCTGTGTTGTTGGGGAAGGGTCAGGGCGGAATCTTTGAGACTATCGAGGTACGCCGTTGCCACAGGGTGGTCGGCATTGAAATTCCCGTAGTCGTTTTGCACGTTGTCCGTGGACTGATTGTAAGGTTTCTGATTGATCAGCGTGAGGTGAACGCACCATTTTTCATTGCATCCGCACCCTGTTGCGTCGATGAGCAATGAGCTGGAGCGGAGACCAAACTTGCCTCCCAGTTCCACCATTTCATCGTGGTTCGGCGAGAAGAGATTCGCTGCCGGGACACAAGCCGATACGCCACAGATGTGCCCGAGGCGATCGGCCATGCGCTGGGTGATCTCGACGCCGAAACTGCCCGAGCCGATGCCTCCGTCAAGACAGAAGTAGAGAATCTTCCCATCCGTCAGGCGAGTGGAGTCTAATCCTGCGCCGTCGTAAAGATCCTGGAATAACGCGTGTGCAACGTACGAACCGCTCGAGTGCGCAGCAATGATGATGCGTTTGCTGGAGGGATGTGATTTCATCAGGAAAAGCAAATGTCGCGCAAGTTCCAGCGTGCCGATCTCGCGGCCGGAGTAGTTATCGTGTTGTGGTCCTGCGACGGAGTACACGTGGCGGACACCGAGCGCTCGCAATTTGGCCGCATACAGCCCTGACACCCAATTGTTCCCCCATTCTTGTTTAACATTCCATCCGCTAAGACCCACAAACACATCATCGCCCAGCGCGCTGTCTGCCACTGCATAGTTCACGCCGGAACTGATTGTCATCCAGGAGAGGCCGTCACGTCCTGAGGCACCAAAGACGCTGGGTTGTGCGGTCAGCATGAGGCTGACAAGGACCGCGGGGAGAAACATATCGGCATGCATCGGGAATCGCATAGCATGATGCTTTGGATCGTTGGACATGAGAGAACTATCGATGCTAGGGAAAGTCGGGAAGAATAGCAAATAGCACGGCAAGACGCGTTGTCATCGGCACCGCCGCAGCGAGGGGGGGGACGACAAGGCCCGGGGGATATTCCGGGCCTTGTCGTTGCCACCTCCACTTCGGCATGGAAGGTCATTTCTTGCCGGGCAGTCTTTTTGTGGGAGGATCAGACGGCCGGCAGTGGTGACGAGATCGCTATCTTGTACCCATCCAGATCACGCAATCGGAACATGCGCACTCCCCAGGGCATGTCAGCGGGCTCCGAGTCCAGTGTGCCACCGAGCTTCTTGATCCGGTTCGCGATTTCATCGACGTTTTGATCCGTCGTAATCCGCAGGGAGAACCCCTCCCCTTTGACGCGGTCCCAACCCTTGGCTCCGTCATCCTGATTGATCGAAAGCGTAACGTCTCCGGCTTTCAGCGCCACCCCTCTCAGTTTTCCGTCGCGCTCAATCTTGCGGTCGACGGCGAACCCCACCACATCGTGGTACCATGCCAGGCTCTTCTGGAGATCCTTTACGGTAAGCGAAACCGCGAGTGCGCGACCACGCAACATCTGAGGCTCGGCGGGTTTTGCATTGTTGTCGGTGATGGACGAATGGGTGCTCATAGCTCCTCCTCGTTGGGCATACGTACGTCTGAGTTAATCACATGGCCCGGGCAAGTGGTCCGGTGGTTCGACCTGATGTGCGACGTCACCTGTCCTGCCAATCTTCCACTCGATATCCCACATCGATGCACCATATGCAGGGCGTGGCATCCCGGAGGGGGCAATCGTGGCCATGGAGAGATGATCGGGAGCAAAGGCCGCTCAGACGCATCGATGATCATGCAACGGAGCTCGCCAGCGTTCCCGATCAGGTATCAGTGAGTGATAATATACAAAAAAGCCCCGATAACAGGCCCGCGCACCCGGCGTCCGGACTCGCCCTGAGGCGCATTGGACGGGGCTGGACCGTAGACGGGCTGAAACAGATATGCCGTATGCTTTACGGTATCCACGGAAATTGTCTTAGCCCCGCTCGCGGTTGTGACAGTGGCGACAACATGATATTTGTCAGGTGAATCTTCGTGTACAATGGTCACACTGCTGTCGCGGCCTGCCGGGATGTAGATGAGTTTCTCGGCGGGATCCCAGCCGAGAGCATCAACGCCTTGTCCGTTCGGAATGGTCGCCACGATCTTGCCGGTCTTTGCATCCAGAACGGCAGAGGTCTTGCTGCAACCNNGGCCACGACGCCAGCACGGTCATAGACTTGGCGTCGAGCACCTGAATGGTGTTCTTTCGCTCATTGTTGACGAAAAGCTTCCCTTTCCCGTCGCTCGCGGCCCCTTCCGGCGAGTCATCCTCGAGCTGCGCCTGCCCGGTAATCATTCCCGTACCCGGATCGATGGCGGTCGCCGTACCGGGTTTGCTGTGATTGGTGAGAATGATGCGATCCGTAAAGTCATCATACATAATGCCGTCCAGGCCGCCTGCCGGGATCTTGATCTTCCTGATCAGTCCGAGCGTCGTCAGATCAAACATGGAGACGGTAGAATCGCCACGGTTCGTGGTGAACCCGTGATTGTGCTTTGCGACAAGTGCAATGCCGTGGGTGTTCGGCGTTTCGGGAATATCGCCGATCACTACGCCCTTGTTTCCATCCAGCACCATCACATGAGAACCCCGGGAAACAAACACCCGTCCGGTACCCGGCTCGGCAGTCAGGTAATCGGTCCCTCCCTCGCCGCCTATGCTGACCTTTTGCACTTTGAAGGTTTGTGCCTGTAGATGCGGAGCGATGCAGGCCGCAATAAGCAAGGCACACAGAATGCTGATGAGTTTTGCCATCGGAGTCTCCCTTGTTCAAATCATATAACGTGCGAAGCGTACCAAAGGTGCCCTGCTGCTGCCGCGGTCGTTGTGGTGGCCTGCATAGCCCGCGTCAGACCGTGAACGGCCCCGTTTGTAGGGAGCTCACCTATGACTCGCAGGCGGACCGCCTCTATACTGCCGCTTTCTTGATACGCGTGCCGTTATGCTTTGTATGAGCATCACTCCTTCGACTCTTCGCCATTTGCCTCTTGTCCAGGTCGAAACGCTCAATCCTGCTTTTGTCAATGTCGATAGCCTTAAGCGCCTCTGATTCCTCGGCTTCAAATTCAGATCGCAACAAGAGAATCTGCGCTTCCACTGCTTCGCGTTTGCGCTCCAGACCAATTTGTTTGCGCACGATTTCCTGTTGATGCAGCAGTTGCTCGGCTTCGTCTTTTGTCTCTTGCGACAGCCGCGCCGAGCCTGTCAAGACACCGCCCGCCCCCACGTAGACATCAAGGAGTTCAATACCGTGGCTTGTCAGCTTAAACTCACGAATCTGATTGGAGTGGGCCATGCCCCGCGATTTGAGCACGTACAATCCTCTGTTACGTTCTCCGCCAATTTCAATATCACGGAGAAGCAACCATGTGTCAATCAACGACGAGATGTACACATCGGTAAGCTCCAGAGTATCGCCGGCCGTAGTGAGACTTGTGAAGAATGACGTTATCCGCTTCATCTTCAGAAAATCCACAAGGCGGAGAAGCATTGTCTTCACCTGGGTTTGGTTCTCGCCTGTCACAAACGCATTGATGGGATCGAGAATAACAACCTTCGGATCAAAGGCATTGATCAATTTAATGCTTGTTGTCAGATGGGTTTCCAGGCCGTAATGGGTCGGCCGGGTCGCGTGAAACTGAAGCAGCCCCTTCTTTACCCAGGGTTCCAGATCGATGCCAATCGAACGCATATTGCGTGCAAGCTGGCTCGGGGACTCTTCGAACGTAAAGAAGAGGACGCGTTCTCCGCTCTTGCATGTCGCATCAACAAATTGCGAGGCGATGCTGGTCTTGCCTGTGCCGGCAGTGCCTGACACAAGCACTGTACTGCCCCGGAAGTATCCCTTGCCGGAGAGCATTGTGTCAAGCCGCGGGATGCCGGTGGAGATTCTCTGCCGGGATGAAGAATAGTTGAGTCCCAGCGAAGTGACGGGAAGAACAGAAAAACCATCCTGGTCAATGAGAAATGGATACTCATTCGTACCGTGCATTGAACCCCGATACTTGACAATGCGCAGGCGCCGTATTGACGATTGATCATCCACGCGGTGATCAAGCAGGATAACACAATCGGAGACGTACTCTTCCAGACCCTGACGCGTCAAGACGCCGTCTCCCCGCTCGGCAGTGATGATTGACGTCACGCCTTTCCTTTTCAACCAGCGCAACAAACGTCGCAACTCAGCGCGCAGCATATCAGGGTTGGGCAACTCGGAGAAAAGCGACTCCACAGTATCCAGGACAATACGCTTGGCACCGATACTCTCGATGGCTTCCTGGATCCTGACAAACAGGCCGGCCATATCGTACTCACCGCCCAGTTTGATTTCGCCCCGTTCAACGCGAATATGCTCAAGCCTGATCTTCTTTCGCTCCACGAGACTTTCAAGATCGAACCCCAACGACGCGACGTTCGCGATGAGCTCTTGTGCCGTTTCCTCGAACGAAACGAAAACGCCTTTTTCATTGTACCGCGTTGCTCCGTAGACGAGAAACTCCATGGCAAAAAGTGTCTTCCCGCAACCCGCACCGCCGCACACGAGGGTCGCTCTGCCTTTGGGCAGCCCCCCGTTCGTAATTTCGTCCAACCCTTGAATACTTGTGCGGGATTTGGGAAAACCTTTGCTGGGGGATCGTGCTTTTGTGGTCTTCATGCTATCTCCAGGTTCTTTGGGCGGCCCGGCACGTATGAGGTTGCGAACGGCCTTCGGCACTATGGTAGTTCATGGGCAACGTCGTCGGACATGCGCCTGGAACACAGTCGATCGGCTGCGGCACCGGCACAATGTCACCCTGCAAGTTCACTGCAAGCCTCCTGGCACGTATGTGTGGGGGGATCACTGATACCGGTCAGTACACCGCTGTCTTCTCCAGCACTTCCGCTACATGGCACGGAGCACGCGGTTATCCGATGGGAGAGCCATGCACGCAGAATCGCAGGTAGTATACCGGACGGATGGCAGGAAGGAATCAGCCGAAAGGATGAAAGAGTAGTTAATCCCCTCGGGATGGTTTTTCTCTCCGCCGAGGCAGACACTTACCCGGGAAATGTAATGACGAACCGCGTTCCGGACGTGTGTTCAAGCGCTATTCTTCCTGAGATCTGCTCGGTGAGTGCTTAGACGAGTGTCATTCCCATCGAACGCATCTCGCGGAAATCCACGCCCCGCGGGAAGCCAACGCCGTTGTCGTGCACCGTCAACTCGAGCAGTCCATTGTCCCGGCGATGGAGACCGACGACGACACTCCCCTCCTTCCGGCCGGCAAATGCATGTTTGAAAGTGTTGGAGACCAATTCGTTCACGATCAACCCACAGGGGATCGCCGCATCAACGCCAAGGAGGATATTCTTTGCATCAACCGTACAATTGATTCCCTCTTTATGGTAGAAGCGCAGCAGTTGCGCAGTCACGGACCTCAGGTAGTCATCGAAATCGATTGCGGCAATATTGTCCGACCGGTACAATTTCTCATGAACCAGGGCCATGGAGCGTATCCTGTTCATGCTCTCGCGGAAAAGCTCCTTGACACGCACATCGTCGACCTTCTGCGATTCCAGGCTGAGCAGGCTGGAGATCACCTGCATGTTGTTCTTTACCCTATGGTGAATCTCTTTGAGCAGGAGTTCTTTTTCATGTAACGATGCCACGATCTGGTCCTGCACATGTTTTCGCTCGGTGATGTCGCGGACCACGTACACCATGCCCGAGGGTCTTCCCTGACCATCGCGGAGGACATTGCCGGCCACTTCGCAATTCAGATTTGGGCGGCCTTCAAGAATGAGTGTGTATTCCCTTGGGCCCAGCCGCTGCTGGAACATGATCTCCGCATTTCGTGCGGCCCGCTCCCGCTCTTCTTCCGCTATGAATGCCAGCATGTTCTTCCCCACAATGGCATCCATCTTTGCATATCCCCACGACGGGAAACCGGTCTCATTAACGAAGACGACCTTCCCGCTGAGATCGGTCCTGACGATGAGGTCCGGCACCGTTGTCACCAGCGTCCGGTAGAGTTCCTCGTTTTCCTGCAACGCCCGCGCTGTCCGCTTGTGCTCGGTGAGGTCTGCCAATGAAGCGACGCTCTGCTTCGTACCCGGGATGACGTCGATGGTCAGGAGGATATCACGAGTTTCACCACGTCTGTTGACGAACCCGAATTCGTAGCGGCGAGCCGCTGCCTCCCCCCTCTCCCTCCTGATCCGATGCTGCGTGAGCATCCTGTCAAGATCCTGTGGCACGACAAACTCCGTCCAGCTCTTCTTTCCCTCGATGTCCTCCCTCGAATAGCCCGAGAGAAGCTCGAATTCTCTGTTTGCAAGGCTGATGGTGGTATCGGCTTCGATGAGGACGGTGGCTGTCCCGGTGGTCTCAAAGGTAGCACGATACTTCTCTTCGCTTTCCCGCCGTTCATCGCTCGTTCGTCTGCGTTCGGTGATATCCCTGCACAGGGTGACGATCCTCAGTCCTTCAGACGTGTGCAATATGGTAGCGTTGATCTCCACGGGCGTGGCGGTGCCCTGTCTGTCTACATATTCAATCTCAAAATTGTGCACGGAGCCCCGTTCGACGGCCCTTGTGACCTCTTCAGCATTTCGTTGAATATCATGGGGTGCCGTCCATTCAATGACGTTGTGACCGAGGATCTCCTCCACCGATCCATGGCCGGAGAGCCGTACATACTCACGGTTTGCGCCAAGAACTCTTCCTTCTGCGTTAAGGACCACATATCCTGTGTCGGTTGTTTCAATCAGGGCGCGGTGCTCCTCTAGGGTCTCCTGGAGGGCGACCTCAGCCCGTTTGTGTTCGGCGACCTCCCGCCGCAGCTCTGCGAGCTCGTGTTGCTCCGCGCCAACGCCGTCTTTGGCCGGAAATGTCGTGAGGAGACGTGGCCTCCCCTCCAGCCGTTTCTTCCAACGTTCAAGCTGGCTTCGTCCGATGCCCAGCGCCCGCGCGAATTCCCCCGTAGTTTTGCCGCTTTCTGCCAGTGCCCGCACCGCAACAATTTTGAACTGCTGGTCGAATGACCGGCGTGCTTTCTTCATGAGCACCTGCTCCGTGAATCTCTCGTCCTACGTCTACGCGGCATTATGGCTGTTGATGCTGTTGTCCGGTATACGAGGCGAATATCACCATGCGTTGCACACACCCGGGCGTATTGCGGAATCGGGCGTGCGATCGCATGTTCGAGCATGGAAATCAACGCAGGAATGATACGATCAGGGAGGGTGATTGTCAAACGGTGACCGGCGATCGTGGGAAAACCCTTTTGGAAACGGGGGAATACGGGCCCGCGACAACGCCGGCATGGCTCTCATGACGGTACAGTGCACTCGGAGTGACAAACGTTCCCGTTACCGCTTCCGCTTTGTCAACGGATCGGCGAGGGACCGCGGAGGGGAGGGTCCTATTTCGCTGCATGCATTTTCATTTCTTCCATCAACTTGATGATTTTATCCAGTTTGTCAACCTCGAGCTGGTTCAACTTGATTGCCAGCGCCTCTATTTCCTGCTTTGCGTCAAGATTCGTCTGGTAATCGGCCTGCGCCTGCATCCTATCTCTGTCATTTTGTCTGTTCTGAGCCATCATGATAATTGGCGCTGCATAGGCTGCTTGCGTCGAGAAAACAAGATTGAGCAATATGAAGGGATACACATCCCAATGATACATGTAGCCCACGAGGTTCAATGCCATCCAGAGCACGACCAGCACTGTCTGAATGATGATGAATCTCCATGAACCCATGCCTTTGGCGACGGAGTCGGCCAACCGGCTGCCGAATCCCAATGCATCAACATGTTCATCATGCCAGTTCTTGTGAGTTTTCATGTTCCCTGCTCTAGTGGTTGTGGCAACCGGGCAAGATCAACGGGCTTCAATGCCGGACGAGGACGCTCTTTCAAAGAGCGAAGATAGCGCTCCCCCTCGTGCAAATCAAGGCAAGATTTGCACACGCTTTGCCAACACGCCTCGGCCGGCACCGCGCCTGTGGTGCCGAAAAGGACGCCCTGATGAGGAGATAACGTGCGGAACCTGGGGAAATGCCGTGAGTCCGGCTACAACAATGCAGCCAAAGAGCAGAATACATCGCATGCTCTCTCCGAACGTGGAATGGCGGGCAAGAATCGTCTCCTGTGCCTACCATAACGGGCACGATTCCGGAAAAGTTCACGCGCAACGCTTGGTCTGCCGGGTCTTCGCAGGAATCCCAGGTTGTCTTTCCGGGGTGCGAATCTCCGGTTAGCCAGCGACCGCTCATTCGGGAGTCGCGCCAGCCCTGATGTGGCGTGGGTACACGTAGCATTATTCAGGAGTGCTTGTCGGTCCGATGCGCGCTATGTCGAAGGAGATGCGTATGCTTCGTGTCAACCGTTCGCGTCACGACGCGAAGTGCATTGGCGCTGGGCAGAATGCCGGCGCCAAACCGTTCTGCGTACAGCCGGGTGAATTCCGCCCCATAGAGAACGATTTGTGAAGAATAGTACGCCCACAGCATGATGACGACAAGTGATCGCGCCACCCCGAAGGTCGAACCTATGGCGCCATTACCGAGATAGAGCCCGATCAGGAGCTTTCCGATTGTAAACAACAGCGATGTCACCGCGGCTCCCACCCACACGTCCTTCCATTTCGTCGTCGCCGCGGGAACAAACTTAAACATCAGCGCGAACATGACAGTAATACCTATGAATGACACAACAAAATCAACAACGCTCACCACTCCCGTCAGGATGGCAAAGATGTTACTCAGGTACGCGCTCATAGCCGCAAGGAATGCGCTCATCACCAGCGATACCAGCAGGAGGAACCCTATGCCTGTGATCATCGCGAACGCAAGGAGCCGGCCCCGAAGAAACGCACGAATCGTGCCCGAGGGTCTTTGTTGAACTCGCCAAATGGTATTCAGCGAATCGCGCAGTTGCACGAACACCGCCGACGCACCCAGCAGAAGCATGATCATGCTGAATATCGTCACCAGCGCATTTGCGTTAGTGCTATATGCGTTGGTAATCAGGCTTTGGACGAAGTTGGCTCCCTCAACTCCCATCAGGCCCCGGATTTGAGAGACGAGATGGCCGCTCGCCGCCGCTTGACCAAATCCGAGGCTTGACAACACGATCACCAGAATGAGGAGTGGGGAGAGAGAAAACGCGGAAAAGAACGCCAGTGCGGCACCCTGCGTTCCGACGTTGTCTTCGTCCCAGGCAATTGCGGAGTCCTTCAGCAACACCCACGCGCTCTTTACATAAAGACCTTTCATGACGACACGCGACGTTTACGTTCTTGCTTACTTCGCATCGCCCTGGGGATTCTTCTGCGTCTTGTCGTTGTGTTTCAGCCGGTAGATGTCCTTGCTGGCTTTGTTCTGATCTTTCCGGATCTTCGCACGTTCGGCCGGTGTCACTTTGCCGTCCACTTTCGCCATTTGCTTTTCTGTTTGAATCGTCTTCTCTTCACTGTGAAGTTTTCTTGCCTCTCCTTTGGACAATTGACCGCTTTTGACTCCCTGTTTGATCCGCGCGTGTTGGTTTTTCTGGCGCTGATTAATGACATGGGTTTTCGTTCCGGTTTGAGCGGGATTGGCTTGCGGGGGGGCAGGTGTTTCGTTTGCCAGCACCACGCTTGTCCCGGCCACCAGAACGGTGATCAGCATTGCTCTGAAGTTCATGGTTCCTCCTCGATGAAAGTGGTAAAGATGTTCCCCGTAGCGCGCGGATACGCACGCGTGACACATGCACGTTCACATCGGAGTGGCGTCATGCATGCCGCTCATAATGCACGTACAGGATTTGTCCGGCTGCCGGCTAGGCAGCGCTTCGCCTGCCGCTGATAATGTTGACCAGGAAGACCACAATGGCAACAACCAGGAGAACATGGATGAAGCCGCCCATAGTGTAGGATGTCACGAGCCCCAAAACCCACAACACGAGCAAGATCACAGCGATTGTGTACAGCATGATGGTACCCTTTCGTACAAAGGTGAATCAGGTAATCTCAGTCCTTCTCTAACGCGGAGGCGAGATAGACTGAGCATTGCGTTGCGTTCCCTCTCCGTGAACTTGGAACGACAGGCCTGAGGTCCCCGGGAGTGGAAGGAGAGTCGTGCTGGCATTCCCGGCAGTTTGTATTCGTCATGCCATCTCCTCTCACCTGTAAGTGTGCCGAGCCTGCCCGCGAACTGCAATGAGGCGGGAGGATGAAAGAGGAGCTAGCTACTGTTCCGGGCATTTACGGAGATCTGAGCATTAGCTCCTCTTTCATCCTTTCAGCCGATTCATCCAGCTCTATTGTCCGGTATGCTTCACAAGGGTGGGGTGAGCCGCTCATGCAGTCAGGAGGCACCGGCCACGCCCCCGTGCGAGAAGTGCGAATGCGACTCGCACCTCTTGCGATCGCTGTCAGGGATGAACGCGCTGCCCCGGGCACAACCATTTGCCCGTCTTTCGCAACGCGATGTCATCACCCGGCAGATATTGTGGCAGCTCTTGTCGTGAACAATACGGAGATGACAACATGAACCATCAACGAGCTTTTCGATCACTGTTTGCACTGATGCTCTGCGCCCTTCTGGCTCCGGCCCTGTGGGCCCAGCAGGTCGAAACGAAAGTCGTCAATGCGGACGTAGTGTACGTAGAGGGAAGCATTGTCGTTCTGAAGCTTACGAACGGAGACGTAAAGCAGTTTGAAATTCCCGACAGTTACAGGTTTACGATCGACGGCAAGGATGTCACGGTGCGCGAACTGACGCCGGGGATGACGTTGTCTGCAACGATCGTCACTTCGGCTGCACCCAGGCTGGTGGATATGGTGAGAGTTGTCGACGTCGGCACGGTATGGAAGATCGCCGGCAGTAATCTGTTGCTTAAGACGCCGGATGGGGAGAACAAGATGTACCGCGTGCCTTCAGGCGAAAAGATCATCATCGAAGGAAAAGAGAAAAACCTGGATCAACTGCATGAAGGGGATAAAATCACCGCCACGGTGGTCACAACGAGAGCGTCAGAGGAGACGGGCAAAGCGGTCGCCGCTGTCCATCAGCCTCCCGCAACGCCGGCGCGAGTCGGCGTCCTGTTGATTGACGAAGGCGCCAAGCCGACAACTGATCGCGCAACGCCGGCCAATGAGACCGTCACGCCGGGCAATTCTGCCGGAACGTGGGGAGCCTCTTCCATCATTCTCCTTGTCGTTGTGTTGCTGGCGATCGGGGCCCTCGTGTTGCTGGCCTTCCGGCGCAGGAAAAAGACAGGAGTAACGAAGCCGCCGGCCGTACCGATGCATTGACACGTGAATATGGCGCGGCCGTCTGTTGTGACCGCTCTGCTCTTATCCCGGGGGCAGGCTCCGCGCCAGGCCGATCGCCGAGCCACCACGCACCGGCTTATTGTTTCTTGAAATGCTGGATATTATCGCTGCCCATCGCTGTGGTGCCGTGCAGCGTGCTTCCGAAACCGCCAGAGGGTGTAGGGGCCGTGTACCCGCTCACGAGCGGATCTGTCTGATATGTTTCATATGCCATCGTCGTCGGCACGCCCGGAGTTACCTGATAAATGCCCGACACGGTAACCGCGGGGATGGTCTGAGTGCACACGATCGTACGGATGGCGTCATGCGGAGATGCAGCGCCGCCCGCCGCGGTCACATACGTTCCCGTGACAGTCGTGGCAAGGTTGCTGGAGTCTACCAACATTATCGCATACGTCGCGTTGTCGTTGAACGTCGCGACGATCTTCACCGTCTTGTTGAGAGACACCAGGAGGGGGGACACATCCGTCCCTTCGGACACCCACGTTCCGACAATGACGTCGGATGACACGGTGGAGGTGGTGGAACTGTCTTTTTTACAGCCAACCGTCATTACAATCGCCGCAATGCACATGACAACGAAAGAGCGTGCCACACTGCCTCCATGATGAGTGATACTGACGTTCGTTGGACACATGAGTTTGTCAGAAGGTTTATGCTAATTGCACCACCCTTCATGACGCAATTGACATGTTCCCCGTCTCCCTTGACACCGCCGAACGGCTGGTGATGAACGATCGCACTCACAGTTGTTGCTTGATTCTCCGGAACAGCAACACGATGACGGCGACAACCAGGAAGAGGATCACCAGGAACACCAATGCGTTCACGAGCGTGAGCCACAATTTTGTAACGGCGACGAATACCACGCAGACGACTGCAATCGCCAGGGCAATAGAGAGCAAGAATTTCATTGCATTGTTCCTTCAGAAAATGGTGGCGCTGAGGAAGGTCGCCCACGGTCCTTCTCCCGGTTCAGTCTCCGATTTCCCTGATGGTGAGGCCCAGGAGCCCGGCGACCTGAATCGCCTGCAGAGGATCGATGATGGTTCCCTGAAGCTGCCGCCCTTCCACGCGCAAATCCGCAAGCCCGGAGCCCCGGAAGTCAACGCCTTTGAGTGTGCTTCCCGACAGATCCGCCCCGGTCAGGTCGCACTCCAGGAACGTTGTTCCTGCAAGGTCCATCTTCTCGAACAGTGACCCGCGGAGGTTGCATTTTTCAAAGCGCACCGACCTGAACTTTCCCACTCTGAACATGACGCCTTCCATGGAGCATTCCGTAAAGCGGACATCCTGGCAGGCGCAGTCCAGCATCTGAAACCCGGTCAGCCGGCAGCCGACACATTCAACCCTGTTCCATCGTCCCTTCGGCAATAGTGTTTCCGACAGATCGGACGCCTCAAGCCTCGTGTCCGACATTCTTGCCCGCGCCAATCGTGACCGTGTGACTGACGCACGCCGAAACAGCACCTGATCGAAAACCACGTTGTCCGCCGACTGGCCGTGGAGGGCGCAGTCGGCGAACAATGTTTCCACATACTCGGATCCGTCGTCGATTGCCCGTAACTCGCACGTGACAGCATCCGCCGATAATCGCGGCGGCTGCACTGAAGCATTGCGAAGGGATTTCAGTTTGCGCATGAGGCTTCGAGGGCTGGATGAGTTGGCGGCGGATCTCCGGAACGGGAGATCCCCCACGGGCATGCTGCATGATGGCAGACCCCTGTGACAGCGATGGGGCACATGGCGTTATTTCCAGTTCTTGAAACCGAACTCGTCGATGACCCAGGTTTCTACGAGTTTTTGCCCTTTGTCTTTTTTTGATATTTTGGTTTCATAGGCATTTTCCATCTTGGCGAGACCGAGAGGCAACTCCATACAGATCCACAGAGTCGAAGTTCCGAGCCAACTTGAGGTGATGCTCTTTTCATCGAGTGGCTGGTCTATCTTCCGGACGATTTTTGTGCAATCGTATTGTTTGCCGTTAATCGTCAACTTCTCTTTTGTCGTTGAGATGATTTCGATTGCCGCGGTTTTGCCGATACCGGGCGCCGGTTCGAAAGGCTCATTGGTATGGTAGAGGTTGCCGCCCCCGTTTGACCGCCGTCCGCCGAACATGACGTAACTGTCGGTCCGGACGAAGCCCTCGCCTACAGTTGACACGAGGACCCACCGCGGTTGATCCTTGCCGCCCAACATTGGTACTGTCTCATTTTTTGTTGTAATGAGGTACTTCGCCCAGTCTCCCCTGGNNCTTCGCAAGAGGATTCTCCCCGGCCGAGACCACGGTCACGAATGTGAATGCGAGCAGGCAGCATATGACATGCTTCATTGGGATTCCCTTCTTGATATGCTGATGGCGAGGAAAGTGCCTTATCAAAGCACAGCTGTCTCCGGAGGTGTTCACCGGATCCCGATCCGCGCCGGCATGACACAGAACAAGGCTCAGAGAGAATTCTGAGCCTTGCTGTACTACTCTCAGCGGCAACCTATTCCATAACGCCCATGTATGACCGGACCGAGCCAGTGTGCGATGGTGGAGGCCCTTCACACTTACTTCGCATCGCCTTCAGGATTCTTTTTGGTTTTGTCGTTGTGCTTCAACCGGTAGATGTCCTTGCTGGCTTTATTCTGGTCTTTCCGGAGCTTCGCACGTTCCGCCGGTGTCACTTTGCCATCCACTTTTGCCATCTGTTTTTCTGCCTGAATCGTCTTCTCCTCGTTGTGGAGTTTCCTGGCTTCCCCTTTGGTCAGCTCTCCACTCTTGACTCCCTGTTTAATCCGCGCATGCTGATTCTTCTGGCGCTGATTGATGACGGGAGTTTTCTCCTTTGTTTGCGCCGGAGTTTGTGTCTCCTGCGCAAGCACCACGCTTGTACCTGCCATCACGACGGTGATAAGCAACGTTCTCAATCTCATATTTCCTCCTGTGGTTTAGGTTGGATATGTTCCCGCGGGGCGCGGGAGTGAAACCGCATACGTGTTTATGCGCCTAGTTTAGGGAAAGGAAAACAGATAATCAAGAGACTCCGGTGTCCTTCCCGGCAGTGCCTCAGCAAACATGACGGCTCGCCGGGTTTACTTAGTCGCCGCCAACTCATACATTCATTCACCACTTGCGCAAGGCGAACCATGACAACCCAGGACTATCTCAAGACAATTCCCATTTTCGACCAGCTCGCCCCAACTGATCTGGACTCGCTCGCCCGTTTCTGTCAAAAACGGACATTGGCGAAATCTGAGGTTCTCTTCCGGAAGGGGGATACGGGGACATCGATGTTTCTCATTGAAAAGGGGACCGTGGAGATCTCTGTTCCGGGTGGCACCGGACAGAAGGACATCATTGTGTCGGTATTGCGTGACGGGGATTTCTTCGGAGAGCTTTCCCTCATCAGCGGATTGCCAAGAACCGCCACTGCAACCGTCATCCACGATTGCATGCTGTTCGAGTTGCGTCGCGAGGATTATACGGCATTTCTCCTGGAGCGTCCAACGGTGGCGATTGCCATGATCCGTGAACTGGGGAAACGACTGCAGGCCACGGATGACCTGGTGACGTCCATTGCATCCAAGAACGTGAATACCGAAATGGATGATCAGATGAGCTTCGGCGACAGGCTTGCGGACAACGTTGCGGAGTTCGTGGGCAGCTGGACATTTCTTGTCTGGTATCTCGTCGCCGTCCTCATATGGTGCGGTGTGAACGTCGTGGCGTTGATTTTCATTCCCTTTGATCCATATCCGTTTGTGTTTCTGAATCTGGTCCTGGCGCTGATTGCATCACTGCAGGCACCGTTGATCATGATGAGTCAGAATCGCGCACAGACCAAGGACCGGTTGAAAGTGGAAATGGACTACCAGGTCAATCTGAAATCGGAACTGATGCTGCAACAACTGCATGCGAAGATCGATGAGATCAGCTCAGACGGGCTTGTGGAGAGCGCGGAACATCGCCGTCTCGAGGAATCGGGCCGGCCACCGAAGGAATAGCGGGCTGCCCGGCGGCGCAACAGGCATCAACTCCCGTTGTGCCGCCGCATGCCGGGCTGGATGTG
>PMCM01000258.1 GCA_003154155.1 Ignavibacteriota bacterium
CCAGCAAACGTGCCGCGCACCTCTTCGGCCTCCAGGTGCTCGCCGCAGGCATCGAAACCGATAAACGGAACTTCACAAGGTTCCTCGTTCTGCATCAACGGTCAGCGCTCAACGGAACGCCTCCCCCACCTGACAAGGCATCGCTGGCATTCCACGTTCCCCATATGCGCGGCAGCCTGGCCCGCGTCCTCACCATCCTTGCCGAAGAAGGGTGCAACCTGACCAAGATCCAATCGCTCCCCGTCGTGGGTCGCGAATGGGAATACTATATGCACGTTGATCTTGAATTCGATGCCAATGAACAATACCACGCCGCCCTCGCGGCCATCACACCTCATGTGCATGAACTGACGATCCTCGGAGAATATCCGCGCGGAAAGAAAATCGTATGATCGTCCCCCTCGCCGAACGGTTGCAGGTGGTTGAAGAGTACTACTTCGCCGCAAAGCTGCGCCGGGTCAGAGAACTGGAAAGCGCGGGCAAACGCGTTATCAATCTGGGGATTGGCAGTCCCGACCTTCCGCCGTCACCCGCAACCATCGACCGGCTGGTTGCCTCCGCAAGTGACGGAAGAAACTACAAATATCAACCCTATAAGGGGATCCCTCAACTTCGGGAAGCGATGGCCGGATACCTCTCCGGGCAGTTCGGTTGCACACTCAACCCGGCCACGGAAATCCTCCCTCTCCCCGGATCAAAACAGGGAATGCTGTATGTCACGCTTGCCTTCGTCAATCCCGGCGAAGCCGTTCTGGTTCCAGACCCGGGCTATCCGACCTACTCGGGCGTGGCGCAGTTGACCGGCGCACGTGTTATTCCCTATCCTCTTGACCCTCTCAAGGGATGGGCACCCGACTGGGACGCACTTGAAAGGATGGACCTTCGGGGTGTGAAGCTGATGTGGACGAATTATCCCCATATGCCCACCGGTGCACCGGGCAGCAGGGAAATCCTGGACAGCATTGTGAGGTTTGGACTCAAACGCCGGATGCTCGTCTGCCATGATAATCCGTATGCTCAACTGGTATCCGCAGGCCAGCTCTGCAGCATTCTCCAGCGCCCGGAGGCCGGTGAGGTTGCGGTCGAGCTGCACTCCATGAGCAAGTCGCACAACCTGTCGGGCTGGCGCATCGGATGGGCGGCCGGAGGGGCGGGGTATATCGATGCCATCGGCCGCGTGGCATCAAATGTGGAATCCGGCATGTCTCTTGCACTCCAGCAGGCGGCCACCGTCGCGCTGCACAGTGATCCTGCGTGGTACGCGCAGCTCCGGACCGAATACAACTCCCGGCGTGCCCTTGGTTCGCGGATTCTCGAAACGCTCGGGTGCACCGTTGCCGGCGGCCAAGCAGGAATGTTCGTCTGGGGACACGTCACGGCTGAGGGATCCGACGTCGAACAGTTTGCGGACGACATCCTCGAGCGGATGCATGTCTTTATCGTCCCGGGCTCCGTGTTCGGCAAGGGGGGCGGTGGATATCTCCGGCTCGCACTGTGCAGCCCACTCCCGGTGCTTGAAGAGGCCGCAGCACGCGCCACCCAGGGAATGCAGAATCCCGCATGGAGGTCCGCATGAACGCGGCAATCATCGGTCTCGGACTTATCGGGGGCTCGTTCGCAAGAGATCTTCGCGAGACGGGGTTCGCATCCCGCATCATCGGCGTGGAGAATAACCCCGCGCATGCGAAGCTGGCCCTGAACCTCGGACTCGTGGATGAAATCATGCCGCTCGCCCAAGCGGCCCGCTCCGCGGACCTGGTCCTCGTCGCCATCCCGGTCACAGCAACAGCCCTCGTCCTGAAGGACATCCTGGATGCCATAGGGTCCGCCGCGGTCGTCACCGACATGGGATCGACCAAGCATGGCATCTGTCTGACCGTTGCCGGACATCCCCGGCGAGGGAGATTCGTGGCGTCCCACCCGATCGCGGGTACCGAAAACAGCGGGCCGATTGCGGCACTCCCCGGCCTTTTCCGTGGCAAACTCGGCATTCTGTGCGACACCGAAAAGAGCGATCCCGACGCGGTACAGCTCGTCCGCGCCATGTATGATGCCGTCGGAATGCGGCTCCTGACCATGGATTCCGATAACCACGACCGGCATGTGGCGTACGTATCCCACATCTCGCACATTACGTCGTTCGTCCTCGCCACCACAGTGCTCGAAATCGAAAAGAATACCACCACTATTTTCGAACTTGCAGGATCCGGTTTTGAATCCACCGTGCGTCTGGCAAAGAGTTCCCCCGACATGTGGACGCCCATATTCATGCAGAATGCGCCGTTCGTCTGCGAGGCGCTGGACGCCTACATCCGGAATATCACGCGCTTCAAAGAGATGATTGAACGGGGCTCCGGCAAGGAGCTGCATACAACAATGGAGCAAGCCAACGAGATACGCCGCGTGCTGTCAGGTATGAACGGCAACGGCACCACGCAAGGTTCCACCATCGTCAATAAGGAGAGGGCTGAGTAATGGAAGCGCACCTGCATTTCATCAAGGACCGTCTCTTCGGTCTCCATGTCGATCGGCCGCTGATTATTTCAGGTCCGTGCAGTGCTGAAAGCGAGGAACAGGTGGTGGCCACTGCCAGGGCACTTGCCGCGCTCAACCGCGTGCACGTGCTCCGGGCGGGCATCTGGAAACCACGCACCCGACCCTCGGCATTCGAGGGAATGGGACGCCCTGCGCTGGCCTGGCTCCGCGTGGCGCAGGAGGCCTCCGGCCTCCCAACGGCGGTGGAAGTTGCCAACAGCCGGCATGTGGAACAGGCGCTTGCCGCCGGCATCTCCATTCTCTGGATCGGCGCACGAACGACGGCGAATCCGTTTGCCGTGCAGGAGATCGCCGATGCGCTGAAAGGCACCGACGTTCCCGTGCTCGTCAAGAATCCCGTCAATCCCGATCTCGAACTCTGGATTGGCGCTCTGGAGCGTGTGAACAAGGCGGGCATTACACAGCTGGGCGCGATTCACCGGGGTTTTTCGACGTTCGAGCGGACGCGCTACCGCAACAAGCCCAACTGGGAAATCCCGATTGAACTGAAGCGCCGCGTGCCGGGACTCCCGATCATCTGTGACCCGAGCCACATCTGCGGTTCAACGGAATTGATACAGGCGGTCTCACAGACGGCGCTGGATCTGAATTTCGACGGATTGATGATCGAAGCCCACATCCGTCCCGCGGAAGCGCTCAGCGATGCAAAACAACAGCTCACCCCCCATCAGCTCGATACACTGCTCGGGCAACTGGTGTTCCGCCATGAATCCATCGATGACGTCCTGACACGTACGAAACTCGTCGAATTGCGCGAGAAGATCGACAAGATTGACCGCGACCTCCTGGAGATCCTCGCCGACCGCATGTCGGTGGCGGAGGACATTGGATACTACAAGAAGGACAACAAGATCACGATTCTGCAGTCGGACCGCTGGGATGAGATCGTTCACAACAGGATGAAGGTGGGTCTGGAAAAGAACCTGACGGCGGAATTCGTGCACAAGCTCTTTGAGATCATTCACAAAGAGTCGATCCACCATCAGTCACGGGTGATGAACGTGGCTGCCAGCGTCGAAGAGACACCGACACTCGACGAACTGACACAGGAACATCAGGGAGAAAGCGTCAGGGGGAAAGATCAGCAGCAATGATCAGCGGGCGCGGGCGGGAGAGATGACGGCGACGGTCTCCCGCGCGACCACGAGTTCTTCATTCGTGACGAGAACCGATCCCGTGATGGAGGAGGCGCTGGTGGTGATGACCACGGCGTGTGACCGGTTCTGTTGTTCATCCAGACGGACACCCAGGAATGCGAGCGCGCTCAGCACTTCTGCCCGCAGCTCGGCGTCACGTTGTCCGATGCCGCCCGTAAAGACGATGGCGTCGACACCTTCGAGGAGCACCAGGTATTCACCGATATACCTTTTGATATCGTAAATGAACCGTTGGCGGGCGAGAAGGGCCCGCCGGTTCCCGCCGGCAATCGCCGCCTTAATCTCCCGCATATCCGCAGAAACACCCGAAATCCCCGCCAGCCCCCCGTTCTTCGAACATTCGGCGAGCGCCCGGTCAAGCGTGATGTTCTTTTTCGCCATTATATACGGGAACACGAAGGGGTCGATGTCGCCGACACGAGTCCCCTGAAGGAGGCCTGATTGCGGGGAGAAACCCATGGAGGTATCAATCGAGCAGCCGTTCCTGATCGCACAGATTGACGATGAACCTCCCAGGTGGCAGGAAATCACGCGATGATGCGCCGGGGAAAGTCCGAGCGCACGCACAGCCTCTGTGGCGATGAACCGGTGGGACGCTCCGTGGTAGCCGTACTTTTTCACGCCGTAGCGCTCGTACCATTCAAAGGGAGCGCCGTAGACCCGTGCATATTCAGGAACCGTCGTGTGGAATCCGGGTTCAAAGACCCCGACGAGAGGCGTGTCCGGCAGCAATTCGCGGAACATCCGGATGGCCGTCAGATACGGCGGGTTGTGTGCCGGCGCAAGGTCCCGGTACGCCTCCATCGCCTCCAGCACGTCGTCTGTGAGCGGCACAGAGCCGTTTTTATCCCCCGCCTGGATGGTCTTGAACCCGATTGCGTCAATATCCCGCAGGCTGCGGAGGAGGCCGTACTCCGGATGGACGAGGAACCCGAGCGCATCCTGGACGGCTTCGCGGTGAGACGGCACGGCCTGAACACGGCGGTCCACCTCGCGTTCCCCCGCCCAGTAGGTGATGATCGCATCCTGGGCACCAACGCGCTCGGTGTATCCGCGGGCAAGGAGGCGTTCGGAGGGCATATCAAGCAGCTGAAACTTGAAACTGCTTGATCCGATGTTGCAGACGATGACGTTCACGACATCTTTTTCAGCCGTTGCATCACTGCTTCCGTGATCTGCGCGACGAGGTCATCTGTGCTCCCCGTTGCGGCAGCCGCCGGTTCGTCCGGTGACGGGCACGTCGCATCGTCGTCGCAGGATTCGCACCCGACAGTTGTGCGGATGCCGAATTTCGTCCGCAAATCCGTCAGCTTGCGTACTTGCTCGGAGTTCAGCACGTTCATGTGGCCCAGTTGCTGGGCGACGAAGGCGATATGAGCGAAATGCTCCAGCGTCTCCATCTTATGATAGGCATTGACCACGTCTTTCCCGATGGTCAACGCACCATGGTTCGCCAGGAGGAAGGCGTCATACCGATCGATGATCTTCAACACCGGCTGGAAGAATTCCGAAGTGCCCGGGGTCCCGTATTCGACGATGGGAATACCGCCCAGAACGATGACCACCTCGGGCAAGATGCACTTGTCCAGGGGAATCCCAGCGACCGCAAACCCCGTTGCATAGGGAGGATGCGCATGGCAGACGCTCATGACATCCTTCCGGTGCTTGTAGACCGAAAGGTGCATGAACAGCTCCGAAGAAGGTTTCTTCGTTCCGGCGACGACCTTCCCATCCAGGTCCACGACGATCAGATCATCCGGTGACATGAACCCTTTGCTCACGCCGGTGGGAGTGATGACGACCCGGCGTTCATCAAGCCGTGCGCTGATATTCCCGTCGTTGGAGGCAACATAACCGCGTTCATACACGCGGCGGCCGACCTCGACGATCTCGCGTTTGAGAGTTAGCAGACTGCTCACGCAATGCTCCTATGAGTTACTTCTCTGACCGCTGTGGAAGAATGATTTCGATATCATCGTGCGGACGCGGGATCACGTGGGAGCTTACCAGCTCGCCAACGCGCTGTGCCGCCGCCGCGCCTGCATCGGTCGCCGCCTTGCACGCTGCCACATCGCCGCGCACAAACACCGTGACGAGTCCGCCACCGACCAGTACTTTTCCGACAAGCTGTACGCGTGCCGCTTTCACCATTGCATCCGCCGCTTCGATCGACCCGACTAGTCCCCGGGTCTCAATCATGCCAAGTGCTTCCATTGCCATGGATGTCTCTCCTTGAGGTTGAAAGTATACCGTTTGCTGCATTGTTGATGATCACAACCTGAACCCCGGATCAACGTTCCGGTCACGGAACGATGCGCAGGTTCCCGCTGACGGCAAGCCGCCGCGTGCGGGCAAAATGCCGGGGTGTACAGACGCCCTCACCTGTCGGGCTGGCAACGGTGTGCGAGAACTGCCCTTCGCCGCCGATTCCGCCGAGCCCCGCAAGACTTGACCCGTTGACGACGACGATCGTCGTGTTGAGCACCGTACTGAAGCGGGTGATGAAATCCAGGTTGTGCGAGTGAACCATCGCCGTGTGCCCGAATCCGTGCTCCGCTTTGACAGCCAGCGCGATGGCTTCCTCCGTGTCGCGCACGCGCACCACCGGAAGATAGGGCATCATCTGTTCTTCCTGCACAAAGACGCAGTCAAAGCGCGCTTCGCCGAAGAGCAGCCGCGTGCTGTCCGGCACGTTCACACCCGCCGCCGCTGCCAGGACAGAGGCATTTTTCCCGACGAAGGCCTTGTTCACCACCCCCTCACCCTTGGCGTTCCTGGGAATCGCCTGCGCCGCCAAGGCCTCGATCTGCGGTTTGGTCAGTCTGACCGCCCCGTTTCGCTGCAGAGCTTCCATGAACCGGTCATACACCGGATCGAGGACAAATGCCTCCTTTTCGGCAATGCAGAGGATATTGTTGTCAAACGACGCGCCCTCGATGATCGCACGCGCCGCCCGGTCCAGATCGGCGGTGGCATCCACCACGACGGGAGGATTGCCCGGCCCTGCGGCGATGACTTTCTTCCCGGATGCAAACGCGGCTTTCACCAGTCCCGGACCTCCGGTCGCCGCAATCAGCCGCACTGCGGGATGGCGGAAGAGCGTATCCGCACTTTCCAGCGTCGGCACACGAATCATGGTCGCAAGGTTGGCAGGACCGCCGTTGTCCCGGATCGCCTTGTGAAACAACTGCAGTGCGAATGCCGACACGTTCTGGGCAGCCGGATGGACGTTGAAGATAACGCTGTTGCCGGCTGCTATGATAATGACCAGACTGTTGAACAAGACCGGAATGGGATGCGTGGAAGGAGTGACAGCCGCGATCACTCCGTAGGGCGCATATTCCTCCACCACCAGTCCCTTGTCCCCGCTCCACGAACGCGTATCCAGATCCTCGGTGCCCGGCGTTGCACTCGCCGCATTGTGCACCTTAACGACCTTGTCTTCATATCGCCCGAGGCCGGTCTCTTCCAGCTCGCGCCGGGCGAAAACCTCCGCATGCGCATGCATCGTCGACCGCAAGGCTGCGATGACCCGGTCACGCGTTTCCCGCTTCGACGTCATCCACTGCCGCTGGGCAACACGGGACGCCGCTATGGCATCCTCCGCCCGGTCAAAGACACCTTCCTCGCCCGACGCCGGAGTCCCCTGGCGGGGGAGATGCCCTTCCGCTTGCAGGCGTGAGAGAACGGATTCGACAATTGCAGAAAGAGTTGAAGGATCGATGGCCATGATTTCGGAGATTACGACATGATGTCTGTGTCAGAGAATGATCTCACCATACGCTCCGGTCCCCAGACCGGCGGCGTTTGCTTCATCCGTATCAATATGCATCTCGCGCACGAGATTGGCGCCGGCACGCACGAGCACCCGATGGAATGTCGCACCCAGGACTCCGCCGGCGCGGACGCTCACATTCTGCCCATTCCGGAGACCCAGCCGGGCGGCATCATCATCACCGATGTGAATATGCCGCAAAGCACGTATGACGCCTTCGGGCAGCTGAACGACCCCCTTCGGTCCCACGAGAATCACCGGAAGCGTGCCGGCAATGTCACCTGACATGCGGGCGGGAAGGTCCATGCCGAGATAACGTCCATCCGTGTAGGACAATTCCACCTGGGTGATCTTCCGCACCGGCCCCAGGATGCGGACCTGGTCAAAGGTGCGCCGGTTCGGGCCAAGCACCGCAACGGTTTCGTTTGCCGCAAATTCCCCGGGCTGCATCAAGTCGCGCAATTTCGTCAATGCCGCACCCGGACCAAAGAGGACCTCCAGATGGTCCTGGCGCACATGCATGTGCCGCGCGGAGATGTTGACCGGCACCGACATCGCTCCGCCGGGATGCATCGTCTGTGCAATGGCATCACGTACGAGTCGTTCAACAATCCCGCGCAAGTCTTCCGCCATCAGTGAGCCGCTCTCTCATGATGAATCTGGTCAACGATGCCAATAACCACGCTCCGCAGCGGCTGGCGCGCCGAAAAACCCAACAGCTCCATCGCCGCCCGGCCTTCCGACGCCACAAGCACAAGATTTCCCTCACCGGCACCCACCGTGTCCACTGCAACCATCGTCCCCCCCTTCGTACTTCCGTCGGGATTCGCCGGCCGCACAAGCAGGATCTTCTGGTTCCTGTAGGAATCGTGTTTCACGGTCGAAACGATGCTGCCGACAACCTTGCAGAGGATCATGCCGTGCCGTCCGCTTGAATGTCGAGCCGGTCCACAAGCCCTACGATCGTTGCGTCACTCGGTATCTGGCGGTCCCGCAGCGGAAACGTTGCTTCTGCCCCCCCTACCCAGTACACCAGATCGCCTTCCCGTGACCCCACCGTGTCGACGGCAACGAGCTCCGGTCCGAGCGGCGCGTCGTTCTCGTCCACCGGCTGCATCACGTAGAGCGTAAGTCCGATCAGCTTGGGATCTTTCGCTGTGGCCCAGACTTTCCCGGTGATCCGTCCGAGCTTCATGAACCCTTCCGGAAGACCGTCTTGCCGCTGTGCTCGATCGAGTCGACGATGGCGACAATGCTGGTGTCTGTCGGGATATTGGCGAGGTCATCGACCTGCCGGGCTGAGCTGCCGCGGACCACGATGACAACTTCCCCTTCACCGGCCCCGACGGCATCCACAGCAACGACGTAGTTGTTTGACGGCTTGGTATCGGGCCCGACCAGGTTGACGAGCAACAGCTTAAAACCCTTCAGCCTCCCCGCTTTCGCGGTGGAGACAATTGTTCCTTCGACGCGCCCGAGTTCCATGGGGTGTTCCAGGTATGAAAGACAGGTGTATTGATAAAATGTACAAAAACTCGTCGCGGAAGTCCAGCCATGACTACTTTTCCATCGTGGTCAGCACAATCCGTCGTTCCGCCTGCAGCACGCCCTGTTCGCCGCGCTGACGGCCGCGCGTTGATGACAGGAAGCTGTCCAGCGGACCAGCAAGCAGCTCATACCCGTCGCGATTCTCCGTCCGCACCTTCGGAAAGGGCTCGGTCGAGGCAAACACCTGCAACACTTCGGCGCCGTAGGGGGCGTCGCAGGCGAATTCCTGCGGCACTTCGATTTCCTCGCCGGCATGCTGGCGGTCGATGTGGTAATTGTCCAACAGGAGCGCCCGCGAGCCATCGGCAAGATGGTAGACAAACCGGATCCACGAAGGCATGGTCACCCGGAGAAATACCTGCATCCTCTCCCCCGTCACAAACACCGGATGATCGCCTCCCTTGTTTGTACGCACCATGAGCTCCAGCCCGCCGGTCAACACCTCGTCCCGTGTGAACCTGCGTTCATCCTCCATCGCCCGGGCGAAGTTGTCCGGCACGAGCACGACACCGGCGGTCTGTACGAGCCGCGCCGGGATGAGCACCTCGGCGCTCGCCACGAGGACCCCTTTTTCCTGATCCCGGAGCATCGCCGTTACTCGTACCGCTTCCTGCTGATCCCAGTAGAACGCTTCAAGGTCCAGCATACGTCCATCCTGCACGGCTGTGCCGGCATCCGTCGGTTCCGTGGACCGGATCTGCCAGCGTCCCAGCGACGTGCATTGCGACTCCATTGCCTGCCGCACATAACGGGCGAACGGGCTCCCGATGCCCGTGTCACGGAACGTCGGATTGTCTATCCACACGGTTGCCGGGCCGGAGCCGGTCTGTTCGGACAGGCAATAGACGAGGTAGGAGATTGCATCGTCGATCGACGACAGGGGACGCGCAAGCAACGCCGCCAGCGCAAGGCGCACCTGCTCGCCAAGGGATTGGTTTTCCGCGCAGGAGATGTCGAACTCACGGAATGCGGCTGCCGATGCCCGGACCGTGGTAAGGATGGCCTGCGCTTCTTCCAACTGACGCAGCAGCGGAGAGGCATCCAGATACTCCCGCAGAGCCCGGGTCCGGTCACCCCGTTCTTCGGCCTGATGAGCGCGCAACACTTTTTGCCGGACGTCACGCCGCAACCGTTCCGCCCGCTGGGCATACGTTTGTTCAAGGAGACTCCGCCTGACCGTTGCCAGGGCGAAGACCTGCTCTGCGCTCTTGTCAACGTAGTGCTCGTCAGAAAGTCCTTCCAGATCGAGATCAGTAAACGCCTCGGTTGCGGAGGAAAAATTCTGCCGCATGCCCGCATCGGTCTCTTCCGTGCGAGAGACCATGCTGCTGCGGATCGTGACCCGCACCTTTTCCACAAGATTCCGCCGGGCGGCGGCAACCGCATGAGCGATGGATTCGGGAAGTTCGCGATCGGCATCCAGACGGGCAATGCCGAATCCTGTCAGAAAGGTACCGTCCGGAAATGCCTGTGCCTGCCCGGGCGAAGTGACCCAGTCGGGAGACTGGGCCATGAGGGCGCCCGGGAGAAGGAGATGGAGAAGCAAGTTACGCGCTCTCTGCACGCCAGACTGGATCACCGTCAACGACGCCGGTCTCCTGAAATGATGGATCTATTTTGTGATAAACAGAAAATCGCTACCGGGCTCGTTCGTGCCGAATTCTCCTGCACGCGGTTCGGGTCGGACAGTCTCGATGTACAGCAGCACTTCGCCAAGCGTCAGCACGCCATCCTTTCCTCCGTAACTGCGGAGGGCCTCCAGAAACCTTCGGGTGAACGGAGAGTGCTGCCCCGGCCTGCCGTCCGGCACATATTCCTTTCCGCCGGACGTCAGAAACCTGCGTGTCCGGAAACGCATCTTTCTGTCAATGAATTCCGGCTTCGTGACCTGGCTGTACTCATCCTCACCCCGGTCGGATGCCGCAATGAGAGGATCAAAGGTTCCGCCGAAGCATGCGTCGACGAGCAACAGGATGTGCCTGCAGGGAAGATTGTTGATAATGGTCCGCAGCGTCGAATGCGAGATGTAGCTGGTTTTCACCTCGTCCTTCAACCGGGAATCCCGGCACACAACGTAACCATCACCGAGCACCTCATCGAACTGGCCGTGGCCTGCGATGAAAATGAACATCTGGTCGCCATCGGCGAACTTCCGGCCGGCGTACTTCCGCAGTGTGGTGAGGATTTCTGCCTGGGTCGCGTTCGCAAGCACCTCGGTTTCGAATCCGTATGAGGTATGGAGCTCCGCAGCGATGGTTTTCGCGTCGTCTACAGGATTTGTCAGCTGCTTCCACTCATCATACTCATCAGTGGCAATCAGCAATGCATAGTCGGTGCCGTGGCGCGCAAGCCCCGTCGGCGGAAGGACGGACGGCAGCTCGCGGGTAATCGTGAACGTCTCGTCATTGCTGTTGTTTGCGCGGTCAATGGCCCGGATGTGGACAGTGTTTTCACCTTCCTCCAGGGGAACGGCCAGCGTGAATTCACCGTTTCTGCCGAGCTTCGCCTCTTCGTCGTTAACAAACACTTTTTGCACTGCACCTCCGCTCACCCGCCCCTTGATGCTTGCCCTGTCCCCTTTTTGGACCACCTTCATCCCCCGCGAGGGCGAAGGCTCCAGAAGGGCAATTCTCAGGTTTCCCCGTACGGAAGGTATCGCCGGATCAACCGACGCTCCGATTTCTTCAGCGATCATCCGGGGCTTTGCCGGACGTTTCGTGACCGACCAGAGCCGAATCAGCTTATCCTCCCCCGCACTTGCCAGGAGGTCACCCGATGGCGTGAAGGCAAGCGCATAGACCGGATCTTCGTGCCCGAGGCAGGTCCTGACCTCCGTACCGCTGTCGACCGACCAAAGGCGAACCGTGTTGTCGGCGCCGGCACTTGCGAGGGTCTTTCCGTCAGGGCTGAAAGCCAGGGCGAGCACGTCGTCGGTATGTCCCTGGAGCGTTCTTGAAATCGCCCGCGATGTCACATTCCACAGAATGATGTCGCGTTCTTTTCCCGCTGAGGCGAGTATTTTTCCGCCCGGATGGAATGCAATGGCACGCACCGCGTCCTTATGCCCGGACAACACGGCCTGTATCCTGCCGGTGGCGGGATTCCAGAGGATCACACCCCCGTCGTCGCTGCCGCTGGCGAGAAGCGTTCCCTCCTTGTTGAATGCAACGCAGAGCACTTCCCCATTATGCCCCTCCAAACGCCCAACCTGCTTCAGCAACGGCCCACTGACAAGGGCAACCGTCTTGTCGCCCAGTGCGCACGCAAGAATTCTCGTCTTAGGGCACAACGCAATGCCGTTCACGTCGACATTCCAAGTGTCCTGCAGGGCACGGGGGCTCAGCTGTGTTCCTCCGGGGAGCCAGACGCCGAGAACATTATCTTTGTCCCGCAGCCGTCTCCCGGCTTCGAAGAGTGAACGGCCATCCGGATTAAACACGAGCCCCAGCGTGACGCGGTCAGCTGAGAGCGTGGACCGGTCTTCAAACGTCCGGCCATTCCTCTCCCACAGATGAACGGTTTCATCCTTTCCGCCACTGGCAAGATATTTCCCGTCCGGACTTATTGCGAGCGCCGTGATGGTGCCACTGTGGCCCGCGAGCACCTGAGAATCGGTGTCAGTGTCGGGTTGCGCAACGATGTAGCCGGGCAAAAGGGCGATGGCCACAATGACAGCTATCGCACCCGCCCGGCGGCTATTCGGCATGAGATTACCTGATTCGATACCGCAAGATACCAACCGATGCGGTCGCAGTCAAGCCGCCGGAATGCCTTGCTCTTTTGGCACAGATCCCGTACAATGGATCATACTCCTCTCCGGAACACACCATGCATTTCATGCGATTAACGTGGTTTGTTGGATTCGTGGCAACTCTCGTTCTCGGTTGCGGGGGCACACTTCCCTGTTTCACTGAGGAATATCGCGCAAAAATCGGCGAACAGGACCTTCGTTCCCTCGACCTTCACATCCCCATGACCGTGAACTTCAAATCTCTGCGGGAATTGGACCCGACGCAGGATAAGAACCCCTTTGCCATGTCCGGTCATCGGCTCCTCTCGATTGATCAGACGACGCCCGGAAGGGTCATCGCACAGGGCAGCGGCTGGGTATCCGTCGACTTCGGCCAGGGCATTGTGCTCACATTCAACCGCAGGGCCGAAGACGGCATCTACGCGCGGACGGGGTGGGGAACAATCAGCATTGTGGGCGATCGCTATGATATCATCGTCGGCGTGCTGAGCGGCAACGACATCGAATTGCGCGTCGGCCGCTAACGAAGTCCTGAGCGGCATACGCGCCGTAATATCGGATCACCCCGCCGCGATCCCCATGTAGGCGGATGCGGTTTTCTCTGCAACAACCCCCCAGACAAAATTCTTCAGGATGTGGTCCCTCAGCACCGGTGATTTCTCCGCCTGCAGTGCGGCGACAATACCATCGCGAATCGAGTCTTCCGAGGACGGCTCGACATACCAGGCGTTGCCATTGAAATACTCAGCCGTCCCTCCATGCCGCGTAATGACGATTTTCGCACCAGCCAACGCCGCCTCCAGGGCGGCGATGCCGGGCGTTTCGAACAGTGAAGGGAGCACAAACGTGTCACATGCCGCATAGGCGGACGCCAGCATGTCGGACGAATGATCCAGTCCGTCGATCAGGAGAATGTGTTTATGTTTCGCCGCCTCCCGGACACAGGCGTCGCCGTACGGACCGGCGATGATACGGCCGATGATCACTGCCGGGTGGTCGATCTTCGCAAGCGCCCGGATCAGGCCGAGAACGTTCTTCCGGGTATGCCCGATATGACCGACATTCAGGATGAACCCGCGGAGCCCGTAGGTCCGTTCGAAGAGCGCAGGATCAGCGCTGGCGAAACGTGCATCAACGCCATTGGGAACCACGGTGATCTTGCGGTCCGGCACACCGTACCCATCCCGCAATAGCCCGGCTTCGGCCGAGGTGTTCGGGAGGAGCCTTGCCGACCAGGCACAGATATCGCCGCACAATGCATAGTCCGACCAGAGTCCGGGGCCGATCTTCTGCAGCAGGCGGGAGAAGACAAGCGCCCGGCGAACGAATGTGGGCGTGTGACGTGAGTACGTGATCGGCGATACCACGAGCGGGACGCCGAGCGCGTGAATCTCACGCGCCAGATGGTATGTGCCGATGTTCGCCGCAAAAAGATGGAACACGTCTCCCGGGGCAAACCGGGGCACCTCCCAGGAATCAAAGTATTTCACGTCGACGCCGATCTCCTGCAACCCCCTGACCGTTTCGCGGATCTGGGTCAACGGCCCGCCGCGCAAAATCGCCACAGCCTGGTACCCACTTACATATACCGTCATTTCAGCCTCCTGAGCATTGCAGCATACAGATCGCCGAGCATTCTCCGCGGATCGGTCTCGCGGATCCGCTGAAGATCCTGCGGGCTCGCCGAGGGGCGGGGCATGTCACACCGGAGTTGCTGAAGTGCAATCGGCTCCCGCGCCGGCACAATGGCTTCCTGCCCATCGACCCGGACAACGCGGAGATACACATCCGCAGCATGCGCGAGATCGCCGTTCCTCACCAGAAGGTGGGAGCCGGATACTTCCAGACCCACGCTCAGTGCACTCCGCTGCGTCCACCACCTTGCGTATTCCCCCATCGTCATCGCAATCATCCCCGGCTCCCCGAACCTGTGCACCATGGTACGCACGACATCCCAGTGACGGTGTGAAGGATGATGGTAGTAGAAGAGGGGCATCTGGCGGGCGAGAATATCCGCCGTGGTCTCTTCGTAGTAGTGCTGCATTTCGGGAGACGTGGCTGCCGTGCGCAGTAGACTCCCGATGCTAATCGGATGTATCGGAACCTGCAATGTGCGCANNAACGCCCCGTACGCCGGCGACCACGTTCCAAAGGGCGCGGCAAATCCCGTTTCCTTCCAGCCTCCTGACCGAAGCATTTCAGCCCCGCGCCGGAGGTTTTCTTCATCCGCGCGCAGATTGTTGCCGAAACGGTGTTCGTAGCAATGGAGGCCTATCTCCTGTCCTTCGAGGGTGTGGAAGTGCGGCAGCCACGTTTCATGGGCACGCACATCCAAAAACCATGTTCCCCGGACGCCGGCATCATGCATGATGGCGTACAGCGCATCGATGTCCCCCCGCGGCGCACCATCGGTGTCAACGCGGAGCGAACAGACGGCCCGGTGATGACCGGGGTAATACCACAGGTGAGCGTACGGCAACCCGCGGGCGGTGTGAAGCCATGACAGGGCCGAACGTACCACATGGCGAACCTCCCCTTTGCCGACCAGCGACACGCGCTCGGAGGGCATCCGGTCGCGCGTACAATAGAATGCTTTCGATGTAACGCGCGAATCGATCATCGCCGACTGGATATCGAACGGCAGGACAACGCCGATCCCTCCACCGAGTTCGCCTGCAAACAACGCGTGTTCACGGGCGTCGGTGCGGAGGTGGGTCGCCTCCCGGGGAATTTCCCCCTGCATGGCGAGATCCAGAAGGCGGACATGGGGGAACAGGCTGTCCTGTTCGGCAAGAAGATACCGCAGCTGCACCTTCCGAGTGGTCATTTTTCCGAGACCATTGAGATGCAGGCCGCATCCCAGAAGGGCCCCGCCGCGATGGAGAAAGCGTGCTGCAAGATCCTTCTCCCGGCCCTCGAGACGGTGGGTGACAATCAGCACGCTGCAAAGTTCGAACCATTCTTCATCCCCGGGAAGGACCCGCCAGGGGAAGCCTTCCTGCGCAAGCAGCGACTCCCATGAGGGGGATGGTCCGATCAAACCGGCGAGAAGTCTCATATCAGCAGGGCGCGCAACCGCGCCCGATCATGGCGATCCACAGCCCGTGTCACCAACATCAGAACAATCCAGGCAACAACAATAGCACCTACACCTGCAATCACCGGGAGCGAAGCGGCCCACCACCCCACCGCGAGCAGTGGGATCAGCACTGTTGCACTTCTGCCCGTGAGGCCCGATGTCATAAGCGGCTGCAAGCGAAACGCCTTTCTCGCCATCAGGACCAGCGTTGCGCCCTCGCCGAGCGCCGCCCCCAGCGCCGCGCCCCCGATCCCCAGCATCGGCGTGAGCACGATGACAGCGATGGCGAGCACGGCCGAACCGGCGATTGTCCGCCGGGCGTATGCGCCTTCCCCCTTTGCTGCGATCACGGTGCAGACTGCGATCGAATTCAGAACTGTTAACCCGACATACACGAGCAAGATCCGGGTCACCAGCGCGCCACCGTCGTATGCCGAACCGAACACAACGCTGATCGCCGCCGGCGCGACCATGTAGCCGCACAGGACCACCGGGATGCCGATTAACCAGACAAGCTTCGCCATCAATGTCAGAAGCACGGGGACATCGTCAGGGCGTGTGGTCAACAGCCGGGTCAGTGCCGGGAGGAGCAGGGCATTCAGAATTCTGTCAGCCATCAGCAGGAGGAAAATGAGCTTCGTCGCAGCGTTGTACAACCCGGCATCACGTGTGCCCAGGAAATATCCCACAACTAGCGGGGGCAGGTTAAACACCATCTGACCGAAGAAGATCGCCGCGCCGGACGGGGCATTTTCGATCAGGATCGACCGCCACAGCGCCGGCACCCATGTCAGCTTGGGGAATCCGTGGCGGTAGGTCAGACTGCCGAACAACACCGCTGCGGTGATCAGATTTCCGACAAAAAACGCGACGGGTGCGAAGAGCACGTCGGCGGACGAACGGACCAGCGCGAACACCGCCACACCGTAAGCTACCGCACCAGCAACGCGCGCCCCGCTGAGAGGGGCAAAATCCTCCTTCCCCTGCAGCACCCAATCGACAAAGACAGCCATGGGAAAGAGCGACAGGAGCGCCAGAAGGATGCAACTGGCGAGTTCCGGCGTTTGCACGAGATGCGGCAGGAGAAAACCGGCCAGCCCCGCAAGCAATGTTGCAATCGCCAGCCGCATGACGAGCACCCCGCCCACCCGCACAGACAATGAGTCAATCTGCGCTGCGACGTTGCGGGTTTCGATCACCTGGAACCCCGGGCTCGCCAGAAGCTGAAGATGACCCAGCGCGGCGAGCGCGATCCCGAACATGCCAAATCCTTCGGGAGAAAGTATGCGTGCGAGGTACACCGTGATGGCAAACCCGACGGCCCTGCCCGCAGCGTCGCCCGAGACAAGCGACACTATGCTGTGGGTCAGTCGCTTCATGTGCGCCCCGGATCCAGGAGGCACTCCAGCGCTTCCCGCCGCCGCTCCACGGGGAACAACGCGCAGATGCGTTCCCGGGCTTGCAGACCAAGCTCATCCGGAGCATTCAACGCCGACCGGAGGGCGTCGACGAGGCACTCCGGACGATCGGGGGGGACGAGGAAACCGGTGGCCCCGATCGCAAGACCCATTCCCCCCACATCACTCCCTACCGGGATGCATCCGCTGAGCATCGCCTCACACACCGCATTCGGCAATCCCTCGCTGCGCGAGGGCTGGACGTACACCTTTGACCGTTGGTAAAATGAGGCAAGGGCGTTGCGCTGCACCGGCGGAGCGATCCGGACATTGGGAGGGATGGGTGTATGAAGAAGATCGAGCATTTCGCGCTCGGTGCCGACCAGAATGAACCGCTCATCCGGAAGGCTGCCGGCGGCAGCAAAAAGGATATCAATCCCCTTCACCAGGAGCCGTTCGTACGATTCACATCCGGCAAGACAAAGAATTGTCCTCTCCTTTGGTCCCGCCGGAACCCAGAGGTTTTCATCATACCCGGTGGGCACTACCGCCATATTGGCGCCGCTCGAGTCCGCAAGCCGCAACGCTGCATCCTTCAACGCCTCGGCTACCGGCATCACAAGCGTGGCATGCCGGAGCGCCCAACCGACAAGCAGCCGCTTGACCGGAGAATGCCAGGGGCCGTAGCGCACACCTCCGACACGCATGACATCAGCCCCCCCAACAACAATGTATGACGGCTTGCCGAACACCTGCGCCAATGCCACCGCCACAACGGCGTACAACGAGGCGAACCATGTATATGTGGCATCATGAGAGCGCACGCCCCGCACCATCGCAGGAAGTGACCGTACGCCCCGTGTGAGCAGGTGATCCACCTCGAAACGCCTGCGTAACAGCGTCAGATCGTCGAGAATAAAGGTTGAAGTGAACGAGGAAGTGAAGAGTATCGAGCGTAGCGGCAAGCGCGCGTCCGGAAAGGGGTTGGACAGCTTCGACTGCCAGTGAAGATACACCAAAGCGGGGTGAGTTGCAACAACGCAGCGTGTCTGCTTCCGCGGGACCGGTTATTTCTTCCCGGCCGCGTGGAACTCCAGGGAAGCGGAATTCACGCAATACCGCTTGCCTGTCGGCTCAGGGCCATCGTCGAACAAATGACCGAGGTGGGCGCCACACCGCGCGCACATGATCTCCGTCCGAACCATGCCATGGCTGATATCGTCCGCAGTGCGGATCCGCCCGTCGTCCACGGCATTCCAGAAGCTTGGCCAGCCGCACCCGGCATCGAACTTGGTGTCGGATGTAAACAGCTCCTGCCCGCAGCAGGCGCAACTGTACACCCCCTTGTCATTGAGGTTCCAGTACTTGCCGGTGAACGGGCGCTCGGTGGCCTTCTCCCGCGTAACAGCATACACATCGGGAGCGAGCTCTTTCTTCCATTCTTCGTCCGATTTCGTCACGGTATCTACCTTCCCGCTCTCTTTGCGTGCTGGTCCCGCCGGCGTCTGTGCTCCGACGTAGAACGAGAGCACAAGTGCCAGCACAACAACGATTCCCGCCAGAAGCCGTTTCATATACATAAGAACACCCGGGTGGTGAACTGAAGTTCCCTACCTCAGGAGCCGGCGACCCGTTTACCGGAGAATGTCGTCGATCCGTTGCAGCTCATCGGGAGAGAAATCGGGCCGGTCGACGATTGCTGCATTTTCCTCGATTTGCTTCACCGAGCTTGCACCGATCACCGCCGAGGTCACGGCGTTGTGCCTGAGCACCCAGGCGAGCGCCATTTGCGCAATGGATTGCCCGCGTGACATCGCGATTTCCCCCAGCTTGCGCACGCGCATCAGCTTTTCCTCCGTCACGTGCTCCGGGCGCAGAAAACCATGAGGCTTGCCGGCCCGTGAATCGCCAGGTATGCCGTCAAGGTACCTGTCGGTAAGCAGACCCTGGGCGAGGGGAGAAAAGACGATACATCCCATCCCTTCACGCTCAAGTGTTGTGAGCAGCTCGTCCTCGATCCACCGGTTGAACATGTTGTAGACGGGTTGGTGGATCAGGCATGGAGTGCCGAGTTCGCGGAGGAGCGCTGCCGCACGGCGCGTGTGTTCGGGGGTGTATGACGAGATTCCCGCGTACAAAGCGCGTCCGGATCGCACGATATAATCGAGCGCGCCCATGGTCTCTTCAAGGGGGGTCTCGGGATCAAAGCGGTGTGAATAGAAGATATCCACGTAAGGCAGTCCCATGCGTTTCAGGCTTTGATCCAGGCTGGCCACAAGATATTTCCGGGAACCCCATTCGCCGTACGGACCGGGCCACATATAGTAGCCTGCTTTGGTCGAGATGATGAGCTCATCCCGATGTGCCGCAAGATCGGTGCGGAGAATGGATCCGAAAGTTTCCTCGGCGGATCCTGGAGGGGGGCCGTAGTTATTGGCCAGATCAATATGTGTGATGCCGAGGTCAAAAGCGCACCGCACCATGGCACGCGCATCTTCGCGCTTGTCCACACCGCCGAAATTATGCCATAGCCCGAGAGAAAGGATAGGGAGCTTGAGCCCGCTCTGCCCGCAGCGTTTGTAGGGTATGGTGCCGTAGCGGTTGTCCGCCGGAAGCCATGCTTCAGACATCGATTAGTCCTCCAGCACGCCCGCGAAGGCGTTGCTGCGAATAAGTTGAACAATGGTTTCAATGTCCCCTGAGAGGACACGATCGCCTGCCAGCCGATCCACACTGTGCCGGACCTTGTCAACCGCCTTGCGTGTTCCCTTCCCNNGGACGGTCCGTCCGGAATCCGAGCGCTTCACAGGCGCAATGGAGTTCGATAGCAAGGACGTGCTCCACGTTCCGGACGATTTCACGCGCGTGACGCGCGGCAATCGTTCCCATGCTGACATGATCCTCCTGGTTCGCTGACGTCGGGATCGAATCGCCGCTGGCAGGATGGATCAGCACCTTGTTCTCCGACACGAGGGCGGCGGCAGTGT
>PMCM01000050.1 GCA_003154155.1 Ignavibacteriota bacterium
GCAGGGCACCTGCAATCCGCCCGTGAGGAGGAGCGTCATTATATCGCCAGGGAAATCCACGATCATTTCAGCCAGGTTCTTTCTGCGCTGAAGATCGACCTTACGCTCATGATGAAAGACATCCGACGACACGACGAGAGCGGGCTGTGCATCCGGATCGCCCAGCAACTTGAGTCGTTCGATGATTCATTGGAGACCATTATCATTGAATTGCGGCACCTCGTTACCGGCCTGCGCCCGGAGATCCTCGAAACGCTCGGGCTCCTTGCCGCCATGGAATTCGAGATTCGCGAATTCGGCCGCGCATCCGGTCTCCCGGCACAGTTCACAACGAACATTGGCGACATGCCGATCGATATGGAGACCTCGATCGCCCTCTACCGGATATTGCAGGAATCGCTCGCCAACATTCGCCAACACGCCCTGGCCCACAACGTCGCAGTGTCCTTTGCTCGGACGCCGGACGCCCTGGTCTTGCAGATCGAAGACGACGGCCGGGGGTTCCCCACAGCCCTTCCTTCTCATCAAATCCCATACGGCATCCTCGGCATGAGAGAACGGGCATTGCTTCTCAAGGGAGAATTCTCGATTCAGCGGACACCAGCCGGGAAAACCATAGTTACTGTTCGTGTCCCGTGGCCTTCGGTCAACAAGGGAGGTGACCCGTGATTCGCGTTTTTGTGACCGACGATCATGAGTTGTTGCGGGAAGGGATCAAGAAGGTCCTGAAAGAGGAGCTCGATATCCGCGTCACCGGCGAAGCCCGCACCGCAGCAGAGACCCTCGGCAAAATCCAGCCGGACCTTTTTGACGTCGTCATTCTCGACCTTTCCCTGCCGGATCGAAACGGACTCGACATCATTAGAGAACTCAAGCAGATCGACAACAAAGCGGCTATACTGATTTTGAGCATGTATCCCGAAGAGCAATTTGCGGAACGGGCATTTGCCGCCGGCGCCGACGGCTATGTCACAAAGGAGACTGTTTCCCGGAACCTGGTAAAGGCAATTCGGACCGTGGTCGACGGGAGAAAGTATGTATCGCCGGCATTGGCAGATGTTCTCGCCTCACGCATCGGCTTGAAATCCAGTCTCCTGCCGCATGAGGCTCTCTCAGACCGTGAATTCGAAGTGTTTCTTCGCCTCGCTTCCGGCGACTCTGTCGCAAGAATAGCTGAACAGTGCTCACTGAGTCTCAGCACCGTCTATACGTACCGGAACCGCATCCTCCAAAAGATGAAATTGCAGACGGATGCCGACATCATCCGCTACGCGTTGAAGAATAACCTGATCCCCTGACTCTCCAACACCGCACATACCCCCTCCCCGTTCTCCCCTTCCGCCCCTCCCGGTTGTCGTAACTTCTCCGACATGATATCTGCAATTATTGCGATTGGTCCTTGTTCCGTCAATTAGTACGATATGGTGTAATGGAGCGGCACGAGACATGATCACAGCTTATGTGGCCGAACACAGCGACACATATCGGGAGGCTCTCGGGAGGATTCTTGGTTCGATCAGGGGAATCCGGGTTGCCGGAGAGTCGGCAAACGGCCGGGACGCACTCCAACAGATCCGGCTGTTGCGTCCGGATATCGTCATTATGGAGTTCACCATGCCGGATTTGAGCGGTGTTGAAGTGGTCCGGCTGATGAGAGGCGAATACATCTCGTCCATCGTCATGATGATTGCGGATCGTGATCATCCAACGTACAGGGAAGCGGCNNATGCCACATGAGTTCTCCGGATCGCGGGTGCGGCAGGCAAGCACAGCCCGGACGACAGCCTGTGCAGGGCGCGGGACGAGTAATCGCCATGCACGGAGAGAGAGGAACCGGTGCGGATCACCTGGGGAGTAACAATATGAAGCGGGGCGCAACAATGTACAGGCGGCCACTTGTCGGCGGCGCGATGCATGCCGGAATGCCGAAAGCATTCTGGCCGGTCTTGGCGGGGGTGGCCTTATCCGGCGCGCTGATTAACACACTCTGCACCGCCTTCTTTTCACTTGGGGTACCGCTGGCCGGAGGGGTATCTGTCGTGATAGCATTCATCCTCGGCGCGATCGGAGTCAGGTGGGTTGTCAGAAGCGAATCCCCCGACACGAACCACATCGATGTTCCAGGCATCACACGGGCGGGCGATGTTGCCTATCACACTGCGATACTCGATGAAGTCAGAGACGCGATCGTCGGTTCTGATCTCTCGTTCACACTGAACTTCTGGAACAAAGCGGCTGAAGCGCTGTACGGATGGACGGCGGACGAGGTCCAGGGCCGGACGGAATCTGACCTGCTCGACACGAACTTCGTCCATGCAGGCGGACTGCACGGCATGCATGAACTGGCAGCGCGCGGCTCTTGGCGCGGCGAAGCGACGCAGAAGCGAAAAGATGGAACCTCTGTCCTCGTCGAGGTGCAAACCAGTACCCTCCACGACACATCCGGAAATCCTGCCGGGTACGTGAGCATTCACCGCGACATTTCCGAGCGGAAGCGTGGTGAGGAGGAGTCGCGCCGGCGCATGGAAGAAGTGCAGAAATTGATGGAGCTCACCCCCGCCGCCGTTTGGGTGGCCGATGACCCGGAGTGCCTCCACATCACTGGCAACAGAGCCGGCAATCAGTTTTACGAAGCCGCTGATCAGGAGAACGTCTCAGCAAATTCCACCGGTGTGCGCCGGTTCTTTCGCCAGGGGAGAGAACTTGCCCCCCACGAACTCCCTATGCAGGAGGCGGCGCGAACGGGACAGGATGTCCGCGACGCCGAATTGGACGTTCTCCTGCCAAGTGGCAAGTGGATTACCATACTGGGGAGTGCGACTCCGCTCCGCGGTCCAGCAGGGATCGTGCGTGGCTGCATCGGCGCATTTGTCGACATCACCAATCGGAAGCAGACGGAACAAGCGCTGCAAAAGAGCCAGGAACAATTCCGGCTCCTGTTTCACAACATGTTTAATGGCTTCGCACTTTGCCAAATGCATTATGACGACGGCCGGCCGGTCGACTTCACCTACCTTGATGTCAACGCAGCATTCGAAACGATCACAGGTCTCAAGAATGTGACCGGCAAACGTGTCAGCGAGGTCATCCCGGGAATTCGCGAAGCCAATCCTGAACTGTTCGACATATACGGGCGTGTTGCGGAAACCGGCAGGCCGGAANNTTCGAAGACGTCACCGAGCGCAAGGAGAAGGAAGTCCTTCTTACCTCTCGTCTGGATCTGATGAACCACGCTGCTTCCCAGCCACTCGAGGAGCTGCTGCAGGAGACGCTCAATTGGGTCACCGAGGTCACCCACAGCCCTATCGCCTTCTGTCATCTCGTGGACCCCGATCAAACAACCGTATCGCTGCAGGCGTGGTCGACACGGAACGAGTTCCGTACGGCTGAAGGTCACGTGGTACACTTTGGCGAGGAAGGGGGGGAAGCGTGGAAAGAGGCGATCCGGGGCGGAAAGCCCGTTGTGCGCAACGAGATCCCACTGCCGCAGAACGGGACAGGCCTCCCCGAGGGCCCCGCTCACATGGCGCGCGAACTTGTGGTACCAATCTCCCGCAATGGTCTGATTGTTGCGGTGCTCGGCGTGGGCAACAAGGCGGTTCCNNCTCAAGCGCGCAGAACAAGCCCTTGTGCGCAACGAGGAACGATTCCGTGTCGCGGCGCAGAGCCTCAGCGACGTCGTCTATGAGTGGGATCTGGCGGACAAGATAGATTGGTACGGCAACATTGACGCATTGCTCGGTTTTTCGCCGGGGGAGTTTCCGAGGTCCCTCAACGCATGGTTTGAACGGATTCACGATGACGACAAACCTCTTGTTTCGCTCGCCATCGAGGGGCATCTCAAGGGAGACATCGCCTACAACTGCGAATACAGGGTGCAAGCCAAGAACGGCGATTGGCGTCACTGGTCGGCCCGGGGCGTGGCATTGCGGCATCCGTCGGGAACACCGTATCGTTGGATAGGCTCTATCACCGACATCACGGATCAGGTCAACGCGCGAAAGGCGTTGGATCTGAGCGAGAGAAAATACCACACGCTTTACGGCACGATGCGGGATGCCTTTGTCAGCGTCGACATGTCCGGAAAGATCATAGAGTGCAATGATGCATACCGTGCAATGCTTGGATATACGGAGGAAGAGCTCCGTGCATTGACATACAGGGATATCACTCCCCGCAGGTGGCACGGCATGGAGGCTCAAATCCTCGAGGAACAGGTTTTTCCCCGGGGATACTCCGAATTGTACGAAAAGGAATACCGGGCAAAGGGGGGAAGGACGTTCCCGATCGAACTGCGTACCATCCTTGTCAAGGACGACGCCGGCACACCCACCGGCATGTGGGCGATCGTCAGAGACATCACCATCCGCAAAGAAGCAGAAGCGGCATTGGCGGCCTCGGAGGAGCGGTTCCGCTCGACATTCGAACAGGCCGCGGTCGGCATTGCCCACGTGGCACTCGACGGGCGCTGGCTGAGGGTGAACGAACGCTTGTGTGCAATCGTCGGGTATACCCGCGAAGAACTGCTGGCGATGTCGTTCGCTGACATCACGCACCCCGAAGACCTGCAGTCGGATCTTGAGTTCGTCCGCCAGATGCTTGCCAATGAACGGCAGCAGTACGGCATGGAGAAGAGATACATCAGGAAAGACGGGAGCACCATCTGGCTGAACCTGACAGTTTCGCTCCTGCGCGATCCGGGAGGGCTGCCCAAGCATTTTATTTCCGTCGTCGAGGACATCTCGGAACGAAAGAAGCTCGACCACGAACTCCGTGTTCTGACGGAGGAGCTGGACTCGCGTGTCAAGGAACGGACACTCCAGCTGCAAACGGCAAACATGGAGCTGGAGAGTTTTTCGTATTCGGTTTCCCACGATCTCCGCGCCCCGTTGCGCGGGATTGATGGCTGGAGCCTGGCCCTCCTCCGGGAGTACGGCGGACTGTTGGATGAACGCGGCAGTCAGTACCTGGAAAGGGTTCGTTCAGAAACGCAGCGCATGGGGGAGCTGATAGACGACATGCTCATGCTGTCAAAAGTCGCCCGTTCCGACCTCCGGCGGACGGATTTCGATTTCAGCGAGCTCGCGCATCGAGTGATGACACGCGTGCGGGAACGTTATCCCGACCGGGAGTTCGATGTCGTGGTGGAGCCGCGGATGACCATGGATGCCGATCCGCATCTCATGGACATCGTACTCACGAATCTCATTGACAACGCCTGCAAATTCACCCGGGAGCGTTCCCCAGCACACATCGAGATCGGTCAGGTCGAGCAGAATGAGAAGCGCTGCTGGTTCGTCCGCGACAACGGGGTAGGCTTCGATATGACATATGCCAAGAAGCTCTTCACCCCTTTCCAGCGCATGCACCGGCAATCGGAGTACCCCGGTACCGGCGTCGGGCTGGCCACCGTGCAACGCATCCTCTCCCGTCACAACGGCACGGTCTGGATAGACGCCCAGAAAAACAGAGGAGCCACAGTGTATTTGTCTCTTTAGGAGCCATCATGGATGCAAAAAGCATTCTTCTCGTCGAAGACAACCCCAGTGATATCGCATTGGCGCGGCATGCCCTGGAAATCGCCCACGTCACCAATCGCATCGATATTGTCGAAGACGGCGAGGAGGCGTTGGAGTATCTCTTCAAAACAGGGAGACATCAGTCCGACCCCCAAGACAGGCTGCCTGCAGTGATACTTCTGGATATCAAACTCCCGATCGTTGACGGCCTGGAGGTGTTGCGTGCGCTCCGGGAAAACCCAAAAACGAAGCGATTGCCGGTGGTCATCATGACATCGTCGAATGAAGAGCAGGACCTGGCGAAAGGATATGATCTGGGAGTGAACAGCTACATTCGAAAGCCGGTCGATTTCGAGCAATTTGCCAATGTCATCAAGCAGCTGGGACTCTACTGGCTGGTGATCAATGAGCCACCTCCGCTTCCCTAGGAGGCATCATGACCAACGGGATATCCATACTTTTCGTTGAGGATTCCGAAAGCGACGCATCGCTCGTGCTCCGGCACCTGGAAAGCGCAGGTTTGGCCATATTTTCCCAACGGGTTGACACTGCCGAGCAGATGGCGGCCGCGTTGCGAACCCGGGATTGGGACAGCATTCTCTGCGATTACCAGCTTCCGGATTTCGATGCGCCGGCGGCTCTGGCATTGCTGCAATCCACCGGACTTGACATACCCTTCATTGTGATTTCCGGCGTCGTGAGTGAAGATGTGGCTGTAGAGGTGATGAAAGCAGGGGCGCAGGACTACATCCCTAAGAACAACCTGCGGCGTCTGGTGCCGGCGATCCGTCGCGAGATCGCGGAATCCAGGAAGCGGCGGGAGCATGTTGAGGTGGAGATCCGGGCCGGAGCCATTATGGACGCGGCGCAGGAGGCAATCGTCATGATGGACCCGACGGGTCTGATTACGTTCTGGAATCCTGCCGCCGAGAAGATTCTCGGCTATCCTGCCGCT
>PMCM01000026.1 GCA_003154155.1 Ignavibacteriota bacterium
TAGAGTGCGTCCACCTGACCCGACCCGCCGTAGTCATAGAACGCCATTTTGACTGACGTCGACCCAGAGTAGCTCGGTCCGTTGGCCCCACCATACTGCGCGAATGTGATCGACTTGTCGGGATTGGCCACACCCCAACCCGTCGGGGGGAACGTTCCTTCAAACGGCTCGACATTACACACGGGCGCAGAGCCTGCGGCTTCAGAACGCGCTTCTGAAGCGAATGCTCCGGAGGATCCCTTCGACCTCAACACTTGCAGGTCCGTGTTCCTGGGGATCGGTGTGGACTGGGCAATCTGAGGGGCTGCACCGAACAGGTGTGCGCGCCCTTTCGCGCAGTTCATCACCTCCGAAGTGTTGTCATCCTGAATGAAGGCGACACTGTAGATCAGAGAGTCGACCCAGGCGGCAGCACGTTTGTATCGATACTGGAAATGGTACGTCCCGGGGGATGTGGACACTGCTGCGCCAGCGCTCCCCGGGAACGTCTGGCGAAACACATCATAGAAGTCCTTCTCCCCATTGGTCCCGGGTGCAGACGAGTACGCGATGTGTCGTTCCACCGCAGTGACTCTGAGCCTGTAGTTGCCGGCTGTCGGCGGCGCCACGACCTGAACGGTGACATCTGATACGATCGAGTCACCGGGAACACGGCTGTCGGTCACACTGATGCCAAACGGTGAACCGGTCGCCAAGCGCGTACTGAGGGGATTTTGTTTATCGAGCGTAGGGTATACGTCGAGCATACCGTCGATCTTCAGATCAGGGACGCCGTTGATGCTGTAGTAGTTGATCCGGTCGGCGTTCTGCGACGTGTTCGCCACGTACATCGGATCGGTGTAACCAGGCCACCAGGCATGGTACTTGATCGCGCAGAGGCTGTCAAACTTCAAAGCAAGAAAGGCATCCAGAGTCGGGTTGGCGTTTGCGCACGGGCCGCATGATGCATTCGTGGCTTCTTCAAAGAGAACAAGCCGTTTCGCACCTGCCAGGTATGTGCTTGAATGTCGGATCGTGTCATTGGCACGATTCTGGTCAGCGGCCAGGTTTGAGACGCAGGAGAGACTCAGCGGCACTCCCGGCGTAATCGTCAGGTTGTCAAAGACAACTTCGAGGTATTGTCCCCGACTGAGACCTGTCACTGTCTTGGTGCTGCTGTATCCCCCCGGCGCGGCGGACAGTGTCACTGTAAACGGTGACCCGATTGTGCCGGTGCCATAGTTAAGGACCGCCGCGCGCGGCGCAATCACCACTGGTGAACTCCCGACAGCATAGCTGGTATCCTTCTTGATATTGACAAGACGAAGGACGGCAACATCGTTGGCGGACGGCGTGCCTATCCGGATATTGTCCAGGTAGAGATTGTTCCCGTTCCCGTTGATTGTGATAAATGAGAGGACCACCCCTGTAGTGGCGGAACTCTTCGCAGGATCCTTGCCGGCGCCAATCACGGTCGAGAACGCGAGGAACAAAGCCAACGCGATGTATGCTGCTGTGCGCATGATGCACCTCCTGAGATGCTATAGTGTGAAGAGCGGAGAAGAGCATGGAGGGAAGTGTGCCGCATCACCGGGACTACGGGGCGTCCGCGGAAGCCGGCAGCTCAGGCTATCGGGCAGATCCTGTCTGCAGTACCATTCCCGTCTTGCTATCCTGTATGAAGGCAACGACATGAAGATTCCCGACCGACCACGTCGAAGCGATCGGGGTTTGCCGCTGATAGACGACAGTACTGTTCCGATTCTGGGGGGTCAGACTCTGACCGCCGGAGGACGGGAGCATGATGCACATGACATCATAGAACCTGGTCTCTCCGTTTGAGCCGGGTGGAGAAGCATATGTGACATTTGTTTCGGTGACAACCGTGTGAAGAACGAGATCGGCAAACACGGTTCCTGTCGTGTCCAGCAGCGTCACCGCCACGAGGGTGCCGAGGACACCCCCGCCCACGGTTTGCGTGACCGTGACAGAGATCTTCGGCACCTGTTGCAGCCGGGCGTTGATTGTGTCCTTGAGCGCGGCTGAATCAGTGGACGTGGGGCGTGCGATTCCGTCAACGATGAGAGTCGGCGCGAACAGGATGGAGTAGTAGCTCATCCGCGCATCGCAGTCCGTGCGGTCCGCAAGGTAGAATGGATCTGACGGGGACGGGAAGTTTGTGGCGTACTTCACGAAAGCCACCTTGTCGCCGCTGTACACCCCGCTCTCGAGGGAATGCAGGATGAGATTGGAAAGGACGCATGGCACACAGCTCACGTTGGAGAAGTCCTCGATGAGGACGACCTTTTCAGCCACATGGGGCGTAAGGGCGCATATGACTGTCGTGAGTGAGTCCATCCCGACCCTGACAGTCTGGGTTGTCGTGAAGAATCCGGACTTCTCCAGTCTGAGGAGATGAGTCCCCACCGTCGCCGCGATCGTATCGGGTGTGAATCGTCCCGTTGGTGCGTTGTCCAGGGAAATCGCAGCGCTGTCCACGGTCGCCTGGACGAAAATCCTGCCGAAGGCTTCGGGCGCCGGAGACAGGAGAGACGGTGGGTTTGTTTCACAA
>PMCM01000257.1 GCA_003154155.1 Ignavibacteriota bacterium
TTCGCCTTTCTCAGAACATGTACCACGACATGGTGGAAAAGAGCACCCAGGGATTCTGCGGCTTTCCCTGGTAGTTCGTGGCCAGGGGACTATCATAGAAATCGCCGGCGAACATGTACCCGCCGTGGAGTCCGAGTGAAAACAGGACTTTGTACGTGTACAGGAGTTCGAAGTTGATTTCGCTGCCGATCATCGTGCCGCCGCCCGGGGGGGCCACGTTGGATATTGCCGTGGCCGCACCGATCTTGAGGTTGAGTCTGTTCTGAATGAGATCCTTGTAGGCGTTCAGGAATATCCCGGTGACGCCATAACCCATGTTGGAGATGTCGTGGACGGCGGAGTAGTACCGGTTCACGACTTTGGTATCGGGGAACAGCAGGAGAGCATGGTGGTTGCCGTAGATACCCAGGGGCGTCCCGTACACGTTGCCTGTGATCACCGACGTGAGCTTGCCGTCGGAAGCATTGTTGCCGTCGCCGGTCGTGTAGATCCCTTCGAGGGTGATGCGGTCGGTGACCGTTGTGCCGTATTTGTAGCCGATGAATGCGTTGGCCGCGACGCCGAAGATATCCAGGGCCTTCCCCCGTGAGATGGTGCCGATCGTGTCGGCGGTGCCGATGTTCGCGATCACGAATCCGTCGATCCACCACCGTCCGGCGGCGAAGTCGCGGTTATACGAGGAGTGTGTGCCGACCCAGGCNNCCGTTGTAATCGGCAAGTCCGCTGGTCAGTCCTTCGCCGAGCGCTGCGACGCCGCCGGCATTGTCGCCGCGATCATGCACATACCAGAGATCCGCTCCCCATTCCAAGAAGGGATTCAGGCGCGTCTCATAGTCTGCCATGTACAGGAGGACGTCGTCGTCGATAGGAATCGCATTTTCGTAGAGCTGGAACACGCCCAAGCGCAGCATGCTGACCGGTGTCGGGTTGGCAAAGAAGTTCACGCCCGTCGCCTGGTTGCCGAAGAACGCAAGCTTGTAGCCGCTGGAGAGTGCCGTGGGGACTGATGTGGCATTCGGGTCCCTCACATTGTCGAACATCCGCTGCAAACCGACGACCGCATTCCATTGTTCCCCGGGGGGATGAATGTCGACGTTGGCAAGGAGCGTCTGGAGGTTGACCTGCCCGGCGCCTGCGCCGCCACCCCTGTTGCCGCCCGTGCCGTAGTTGACGTCGCCCCAGGTGTAGTCCACCTTGAACAACGCACGGAACGTGGCGAACCCGTCGAGAATCGACGGCTTGTAGACAAAATACGGAACGAACCGCTGCTCGGTGTAGAGGGCGGTGTGCGGGGTCGTAAATGTCGAGTTGGTGCCGAACAGCCGGCCAATCACCTGTCCCTGAAGAAGATCGTTTGACGGTGCAACATTGGAGCTGGTCAGCCGCGTGAAGGAGTAGCCGATGAACTGGAAGTCCTTGGCCACCGGATCGGGCGTCCTGACCGTGTCGACCTGGGCGAAGGCGATGGCGCAAGCGCACAGGAGCAAGGTCAGGGTGAAGCTCTGCGTTTTCATCGAGGTGCCTCGTGGCAATGGGGAACGAAACAGAGGGGCAAAAACCGGGGCGGAGACGCTCCGCCCCGGTTGCCGGCCGACGTTACTGCTTCACATACGTCTGAATGTAGGTCACGCCCAGGGCAACGCCGTTGTACTTTGTGCTGCCGAAACCGCCGGCGACAGTTGCCGCCACAACACCCGTCAGCTGCGGAGTGGTCTGAACGACTTCAAGTTTCAATGCCGTGCCAACGACCTGGACGATGCCCGATTGTGAGATCGCGGGCGAGGCATACGTAATGCCGATGGTGCGAATGCTCGTGTCTGCCGCCGCCGTACCGAGATGGTAGACGCCGCCTGTGTAGCTCGTGACAACATTGGAGCTGTCGGTCGACTGCGTGGTGACCGTGCTGTCGGCGTTAAAGACGACGGTGACCGATTTCACTTTGAGGGCCGTGCGCAGGCCATAAGCGACGTTGGCGCCGGTCGAAAGCCAGGTGCCGACGATCGGACCCGTGGCCGTGGTGGGTGTCGTGACCGTATCGTCTTTCTTGCAGCCACCGACGATCAGGGCGGCGAAGAGTAGAATCACTGCGAGCTGTTTCATGGAACCTCCGGGTAAAGGTGTTAGGTTGTGGGTGAGTGAGTGGTGGACAGGGGGGAGACATCCGCCTGTTGTGTTGAAAACTGTCTGCTGAACCGGATGCCGAGCCCGAGCATGGCGGTGCTGACGAGGATGCCGCAGGTTGCAGGGACCGCCGGGTTATTGTGGTAGACGGTAATGCCGCCGTAGTACATGCCCAGATGGATGAGCAACGCGACAGCGGATGATGCGAAGACCAAGTGCCGCGGGACGTGCCCTTTGGCAAACACGCCGTAGAGGATGGGGGCAAAAGTTGCAGCGATCAGGGCGTAGACGCCGTTTTGCGCGAAGATCGCAACCGACAACGACGGATTGATGATCTGGTTGTAGGCCAGGATAAACGTGACGGGCGCGAGGACGACGATGAATGCGCGGCTGAACCGGAAGAGCTTCGCCTTCAGGGCGGCTTCGTCCGCTGCGCGAAGCCAGCCGGTATTCCGGATGAAATCGTTCGAAAAGATGCTGGAGAGCGAGAGCAGAATACCCTCCATCGTGGAGAACCCCGACGCAAGGATGCCGAGCATGATCACCGAACGCAAGAACGGGGAGAAGCGCTCGACGATATAGGTAGAGATAACGCGGTCGGGAGGCAGGCCGGGCGTTGTAAGGAGCAGGCGTGCATAGATGCCCACGAAGAGTACGGAAAAGAAGAGCACCTCCGCGGCGATGGCTGTGGCGAGATAGGTGTTCACGTCCCGCTCGGACCGGAGGAAGAGCGATTTCGAGATGATGTGCGGTTGCGTGACGATGGCGACGCCGATGACGAAATTGCAGAACACCACTTCGAAGTAGTCGCGGAACAGCTTGCTGTCGGGATTCACGGGGCTCGCATAGTGGGGTGCGACGGCGGCGAGTCGTTCCCACAGGGCGCCGATCCCGCCCCCGAAGACCTCGATGCCGGACAGTAGGAGGATGATCGCCACGCCGATTTTGATGACGGCCTGGATGGTGTTCGTCCAGATGTGTGCGCTGGCCCCCCCGAAGAACATGTAGGTGAATGTAAATCCGATGACGATGCAGAGTGCGGGGATCGTACCGATGCGGAACACATTGGTCATGACCACGCTGAGGCCGACGACGATGAGGACGAGGAATGTGATCTGAAACATGCTGACAAGCGACAGATAGACGGTGAGCCGTTTATCGCCGAACCGGCTGCCGATCCACTGGGGGACTGTGATGACGGCGTACTTGTCGCCCACGCGCCTGAAGGCTTTCGAGAGGATGGAGAGTCCGAGAAAGATCCCCAGGGGGGTGGCGATGGAGTATCCAAGGAACCCTGCCCATCCGTAGGCGTACACCAGGCCGGGATTGATGACGAAGGTGGCGGCGCTGGTCATATTGGCGGCGAGGGAGAGGCCGACGAACATGGGTCCTGCATCGCGCGCGCCGATGGAAAACGACTGGAGGGTGGTGCTTTTGCGGCTGTTAAACCAGGCAACGCCGATGATCACCAGTGCATAGGCGCCGAAGAACGCCCACGCCAGGAAGGTGTCGGGCATGATGTCCTCAGATGTTGGTCAGGGTTTTCTTCCGCTCGGTCCATCGTGCGTCAAAACCCTCATAGAATTCGTTCATTTGCTGGTAGAAGCCCATCATCACGTGGAGGTTTTCTTTCCAGCGGGCGAGTGCCTTGGTGCCCGGTCCATCGAGCAGGTGGAGGAATTCGTCGGCGATGGCGAGGTTTTTCCGGACTGTGGCCATGTTGAAGTGGAACACGTTGATAAAGATGTCGGAGTCGGCGACGTAGTAGTCTTTCCGGCTTTCGGGCCCTTCGGTTTTCTTGATATAGCCGAGGGTATTAAGCCGGCGGGTGGTTTCGGAGATAAGTCCCTTGCTGCGCCGGAGGTGCCGGGCGATATCGTCCAGGCTCAGGGGGCCTTCGCTCGAGAGGAGGAGGCCGATGACGAGTCCGGACATGCGTTTCAGGCCGTAGGCTGCGTAGAGGTTGCCGAACTCTTCGATGAACCGCCGCTGGCGGGTGTCAAGTTTGGAATTCATAGAATCTTTCCATCGTTCGGAAAAAACTAAACATTCGAAACGATAAAGTCAAGCAAAATCGTAGCTGTGCCGCCGCTTTGACGGGCGCCTACGGGCGCCGGCGCATGCTGCGGCCTTCGAGCGAAGAGAAGAGGGCCTCGGGGAATTCCTTTCGCAGCAGGTATTGGTAATAGAACCGGTAGGTCTCCGAACGGAGATGCGCCGACTTCGGACCGCCCCATCCGTGCCGGCCGCCCGGATAAATCATCAACTCGACGTGTTTGTTCAGATTCTCGAGCGTGTCGACAAGCTGCAGGATGTTCTGCATATGCACATTGTCATCAAGTGTGCCGTGATCGATGCGCAGCACCCCGCGCAGCCGCGGAGCGTATGTGAACACCGACGCCGCGCGATAGCCGTCTGGGTTCTCCGCCGGCGTGCCCATATACCGCTCGGTGTAGTGTGAATCGTACAGCCGCCAATCGGTGACGGCGTAGTCGGCGATGCCGTGCGTAAACAACTCCGGATGCACCGTCAGGGCCATCAGCGTAACATATCCACCGTAGCTCCCCCCCGTGATGCACATTCGGGTGGTGTCGACAAACGGCTGTGCGCGGAGCCAGCGCGCAGCGGTGGCGTAGTCCTCCATCTCCCATGTGCCGAGCTTCCTGGACATCAGCGCCACGCCGTTCTTGCCAAAATGCCCCGAGCCGCGATGATCCAGCGAAATCTGAATGACGCCCTCCTCGGCCAGCCACTGGCGGGAGAGCGGCTTCCACCCGTCGGCCACACCCTGGGAATTCGGTCCGCCATACACGCTGATCACGACCGGATACCGGCGGGACGGCGAGAAGTCGACGGGGAGCGTCCACTCTGCGGGCAAGACGTAACCGTCCGGCGTCGTAATGCTGAACATTTCTGAACGCCCAATACGGTAGGCGGCAAAATCGGCGGAGCGGCTGTCGCCCAATTCCCGGATCAGGGTTCCGTTGTTTCTATAGATGGCCATCCGGGGTGGCGTGGCGACGTTTGACGAGGTGGCAATGAAGTACCCGGCTCCGGGGGAAAGCTTGATGTCATTTGTGAAGGCCCCCGGGGTGAGCCGCTCCAATCCCTTTCCCGTCAGCCCGACACGGTAGAAATCGGTGCGCGTCGATGCTTCTTTGCCGGCAGTGAAGTAGACCATGCGATGACGATCGTCCACTCCCTCGATGGCTTTCACTGACCACGCACCTGTCGTAAGCCGGGCTTTCAGCGATCCGTCCATCGCATGGTAGTACAGGTGCGACCAACCGTCTCTGTCGCTCAACAGAAGGAATCCCTGATGGTCGCCGAGGAACGTGATCGTTTCATACCATTCCACCCAAGATGCCTGGTGCTCGGTGTAGACCGTCGAGCGGCTGCCGGAGGCAGGATCAACGGCATAGATCACGAGCGTGTCCTGGCCGCGATTCATCCATTGCACGAACAGCCGGTCGCCATCCGGTGTCCAGACGGGGGGACCGAAATACTGATCGTCAGCCGCGTTGAATTTTCCCCAGACCACCGGTCCGCCGGTCACGGCGACGATGCCCACGCGCACCTGCGGATTGGGATCGCCCGCTTGCGGGTATCGTGTGTTCTCCATGGAGCCATGAACACCGTTGGCGTTAAAGAGGGGGAACACCGGAACGTTGGTATCGTCGAACCGGTAGAACCCGAGATGCTTGCTGTCCGGAGACCACCAGAAGGCGCGATACCGGCTGGGCCTGCCCAGAATCTCCTCGTAGTACACCCATGATGCCCAGCCGTTGTAGATGCTCGCCGATCCGTCGGCTGTGTACCGGATTTCGCGGCCGGAGGAGAGGTCGATGGCGTAGAGATCATTATCCCTGGTGAACGCCACGTACTTGGCGTCGGGCGAAAAGGTCGGGTTCTTCTCCTCCGCGGCCGTGGTGGTGAGGCGTATGCAGGCATGTTGCCGCGTGTCGAGCAGGTAGAGGTCTCCCTCCAGCGCGTAGAGCAGCCGTGACGTATCCTGAGCCGTTGCGGCGGGAGCGCCGGGGTCGATGCCTGCGGGGAGGATGTCACGGTAGCGGTTGAGATCGCGATAAGGGGTCTCGGTGCCGGTTTCCGCATCGACAAGAACTGTCCGTGTATTCTCTTCTCCCGGTGTGCGTTGTGACTGGATATAGTGCCGGTCGTCGGCCCATGCGGTTATCGTCGGCAGGGGTGTCGTGACACGCGGGGGAGCATTCTTGAAGATCTGTTCAAAGGTAAGAGTCTTGAGTTCCTGCGCCTGCAGGAGGCCGGTGCAGGAGAGCATGACGATGCCGGCGGTGACTGAAAGAAGTGGATATGCGTGCATGCGATTCATGGACGTCCGCAATGGTGTGGTCATTGGATTCCCGCAGTGGCGGCGCGCGTTCAGGTGTGGTCTTCGATCAGATCGTCGACGCCCTTGCGCACGAAGCGGGCGCAGATCCAGCCGAGCAGCATACCGCCGAGCATTGTGGCGAGGCAATAGAGCGGGGTGAAGAAAAAGATCATTGCGCCGGTCGTCTTTTCGTCTCCGCGGATATCGTTGTAGATGGTCTCCCATCCCATGTAGTAGAGGGGGAGCATGAGTGCAACGATCCCCAGGATCCCCCCAAGGGTGACGGCCCAGAGGGTGACCTGTGACATGCGGCGCGCGTTCTTGAACGCGGTTCCGGCGAGGACGGCGAAGGGGAGCATGCTGAAGATGTCGAGCATCAGGGCACGCCCCTTAAGGTGTTCCAGCAGAATATCCATCAATGCATCACCGAACCTGATATGACCCACATAGCGCTGGGCGGCGAACCAGGAGAGTGTCGGTGCGATGGCGCCGACGATAATCGGAAAGATCCATGCGGCGCGAGCGCCGATCGTCGGCGTGCGGCGCGATGGAAACTGCGCTTCGTGCAACTGCTCCTCACGGATTCGCACCCAGCGCACGAGCGACGGCCGCAGGACCGAGAGTGCGAGTATGACCGAGATGCCGATATTTGCGAACCGCCAGGCCACATCAAAAGCATGTGCCTGGGCGTAGGGATCCGGCGAAGGACCTGCGGAGGCCTCGCTCACGATTCTGGGAGCGAGGATCATGAGTCCGTTCACCAGGGCGGAGAAGGCCGCATAGGTGAGTACTGCCCAGAATCCGGCGGCGGGGGAGCGCTGCACGGTTTTCGCGATTGCCAGTGGCAGCAGGACGGCGGGGACGAGAAACCCCAGGATATTCCAGGCGAATGGCAGAGGGTGTGCGAGCGACAGAAACGGAATAATCTCGCCCAGGACCGGGAGAGCGGCCTTCAGGATCAGGAGCGATACGACGATTTTGACGCCGATCGGGGTAGTGGGGGACGTCGATTCCGACATGCGGGTTCCTTTGCGTGACAGCGGAATCTTCATAGATACCGAACTTCACTGTGAAATGCAAAGCCAAGCCTTCATTGACGCACAAATACGATTTCCCTTGACATAGCTTCGCCGATTTCGTAGTTTATTGCGTGTTTGCGTTAATTCCATCCTCAACGCGGTCAGCCCGAATGCCATGAAACAGTCGATCGTCATTGTCGAAGACGAAGGCATTGCAGCCGAAGATATCCGGCGGCGCCTCGAGTCCTGGGGCTTCCTCGTGCCTGCCGTCGTCGCGACCGGGGAAGACGCCATCGCTGCAGCCGAGCGCGTGCACCCCGACCTCGTCCTGATGGATGTTCACCTGAAAGGACCCATGGACGGTGTGGAGGCCGCCAGGCAAATCCAATCGCACGCGAATATACCTGTCATCTATGCGACTGCATTCAACGATGGAGACACGATCAAGCGCGCACAGGTCAACGGACCGTTCGGCATCATCAACAAACCGTATGACGATCTGGAAATCCGTGCCGCCATCGAGGTTGCGCTGACACGCCAGACATTTCAGCGGCAGTTGGACGATCTGGAAACCCGCTACCGGATGCTGCTCTCAACCTCCAGCCGGAAACCGGAAGCGGGTTCCAAAGAGGCGGAAGCGAATCCCCTCCATGCCCTGCGGCGTTACGTCGGCTCGCTCCATGCGACGGAGCTGACGCAGGAACAGCGGGACATTCTCGACGAGGCAGAACGTTCGCTTCGTTCACTGGAGGGGACCGTCGGGCAACCCTAGCCGTGCCGGCCGCTGTGCCCTGCACCCGCCTTGTTTGTTGTCCCCCCATTGGTTACATTCGAAAACTGTGCGCCGAGGTTCTTCTCTCACATTCAGCCATACATCATGCCGTTTCCCCATCCATTCTATCGCTGGCGTCCCCATCCCTGGCACGGGCTGGAAGTGGGGCCCAATCCACCGGATATCGTTCACGCATTCATCGAAATCACGCCGTTCGATCTGACCAAGTATGAAGTGGACAAAGCCACGGGGTATCTTCGCGTGGACCGTCCCCAGCGGAGCTCTTCGCTTCCTCCGTCGCTGTACGGATTCATCCCGCGCACCTATTGCGCGACGCGCGTGGGAACACTCTCCGGCGAGGGCCGCCACGGCGACGGCGATCCGCTGGACATCTGCGTGCTGAGCGAACGCCCCATCAGCCGGTCAGAGGTGATCATGAACGCCCGTGTCGTCGGCGGGATACTCATGGTCGATCGGGGCGAGGCGGATGACAAGATTATCGCCATCCTGCAAAACGACGCCTTCTGGGGAAATGTCCATGATATCGCCGAACTGCCCCCGATTCTGATCGAGCGGCTGCGGCATTACTTTGCCACGTACAAGTTAATTCCGGGTGACTCTTCCCAGGTGTCGATTGAGTCGGCCTACGGTGCGGACCATGCCCACGCGGTTGTCAAGGCGGCAATGGAAGATTACGTGGAGGTCTACGGGGGGTAATTGAATTCTGAATTCAGATATCTGAATTCAGAATTCAGCATTCAACTGAAAATGAGTTCATCAATCGTCCGCCTTCACCTCCAGCAGCACGATTTTGAACGACCGGCGCACTTCCGACCCCGCGAAGATGATCCCCACAAGAAGCGAGAGCATCCCCAGCACGAAGATGCCGAACGGGACCAGCCGGAACCACTCCAGTGGGACAAACATCGTGACGCCGATGGCGACGGACGTGACGACAAAAAGGGCGATCCCGGTCTGCAGCGACAGGATTGCATTGCGGACGAGCCTGCTCCGGACGAGGAGTTCCTTCGTTTGCTTCGTAATATTCATAAACCTGTGGTTGTCTGCGTAGTCCAGGTCTTCTTCCTTTTGCAGGAGCCGGACATATTTGCGCCGTTCTTCGTTGAGAAGACGGATCCTGTTGATGATGATGGAATACCGGTTGTTGAGTCCGAGCAGCAGCAACCCGACTGCAGAGATGCCAAGGGCTGGAGCAAGCAGGGCCTGTATCGCCTGAATGGGTTCGATGAGTTGACCGTTCATGGTAGGATCCGGAAAGTGTCAGATTTCCCATAAGATAGGCATTTCCCCTCTGATAATCTCCGGCAGCCGCCGATCTTCTTACTTCATCCGGACATACACGACATGGAACCTGTCAGGTTTGTCGTCGTCGGGCTCGGAGGATACGGGCTCGTCCATATTGAAGCGGTGCGGTGGCTCTCGCGAAACGGTCTGGGCCGCCTGGCCGGCGTCGTAGCGCTGGACTTCGACAGAAACGCGCGCCCCGCGATGGTTGCCGACCTGGAGAAGGAAGGCGTGACGTTGTACAGGTCGGTCGAGGAGTTCTTTCAGCGGGGCGTTCCGACCGCCGATGTTCTTACCGTCCCGATCGGCATTCACCAGCATGTGCCGGTATCCTGCGCAGCGCTCGAGGCGGGGTTGCACGTCTATTGTGAAAAACCGGTCGCTGCGACCGTGCAGGAAGTGGACCGGCTCATTGCTGCTGAAGCGGCATCGCACCGCAAGGTCGCCATCGGTTTCCAGCACGTTTACGGCTCGTCGATGCAACGCCTGAAACAGTTGCTGCATGCGGGGCGCATCGGTCACGTGCGGGAGATTTCCCTGATGTGCGGGTGGCCCCGCAGCGTGAAGTACTTCCAGCGCAACGAGTGGGCCGGCCGGTTGAAAGTCGGACCCGACTGGATCCTTGACAGTCCCGCAAACAACGCGCATGCACACTATGTCATGAACGCGTTGTTTCTTGCATCCACGGAGCTCCACCACGCAGCGTCACCTGCGACCCTGCGGGCCGAGCTCTGGCGGGCACACCGTATCGAGAGTGCAGACACCGTGCAATGCCGGATGACGACAGACGGCGGCGTTGATGTCAGCATTCTCGTAACACACGCCAACGGCTTTGCCAACGGTCCGATTATGCATGTCACGGGAGACCGGGGCCGCATCTATTGGCTGACGGACGAAGGTCGGGCGACGGTAATCGATGGCAGCGGACGGCCGGAGACCTTCGACAACCGGACACATCCGCTCTGGAGGTATGACGGATTCAAGAACCTGGCGGAGGCCATTCGCACCGGCGGACCGGTAGGTTGCCCGCCCGTCATGGCGCGGGCGCAAACTCTTGCCGTGAACCTGATGCATGAAAGCTGTCGCGACATTGTCACCGTGCCGGAGCAGTACATCACCGAGCTGGAAGATTGGGAGATGTATCCTCCAGATACCCGGGGAGTATTCCGGCGAATCATCGGGATGGACGAGGCAATGCACGTGGCATTTCATGAACGCGCGTTTCTCAGCGAACTCGGGCTGGATTGGACGGCGGGAATGGTATCGCGCAGAGTTGCAGGTGCGGGGTACGTCAAGTATCCGGCGGGATAGTTCGCAGGGGCCTTCAGGGCTTCCCGTGTGAACATCGGGACCTTCGACCGGCGTGGCCCGTAAGGGCCACGCCGGCATAGCGGCTATACCAATCCCTGATCCATCATTGCATCTGCGACCTTGAGGAATCCGGCGATATTTGCGCCGTTCACGTAATTCCCCGGCATGCCGAACTTCTCGGCCGTTTCAAGGCAAGTGCGGTGGATATTCGTCATGATTTCATGCAGACGGTGATCCACTTCCTCCTTTGACCACGGCAGGCGCATGCTGTTCTGGCTCATTTCCAGTCCGGACGTCGCCACGCCGCCGGCGTTGGAAGCCTTTCCCGGCGAATAGAGCACGTGTGCATCCAGAAAGACCTTCACGCCGTCAAGCGTCGTGGGCATGTTGGCGCCTTCACACACGCACATGCACCCGTTTTGCAGAAGCATCTTCGCATCCTCGGCGTTCAGCTCGTTCTGGGTCGCACAGGGGAGTGCAACGTCAGCCTTCACGCTCCAGGGACGCTTGCCGGGATGAAACTCCACCTTGAATTTCTCGGCAAAGTCCTGCACGCGATCGCGCGAGCTGGCTCGCATCTCGAGCATGTACTGCACCTTCTCGCCACGGATCCCGTCTTTGTCGTACACGAAGCCGTCCGGACCGGAAAGAGTCACGACTTTGCCGCCGAGCTGGGTGACCTTTTCCACCGCTCCCCAGGCCACGTTGCCGAACCCTGACACGGCAACCGTTTTGCCGGCAAACGACTGCCCCTTCACCTTCAGCATTTCCTCCGCGAAATAGACGACGCCATAGCCCGTGGCTTCCGGCCGGACGAGCGAGCCGCCCCAGTTCAGACCCTTGCCGGTGAGCACGCCCGAGAACTCGCGTGTGAGGCGTTTGTACTGACCGAACAGGAATCCGATTTCCCGCGTCCCGACGCCGATGTCTCCTGCGGGGACGTCCGTATCGGGTCCGATATGGCGGAACAGTTCCGTCATGAAGCTCTGGCAGAAGCGCATGACTTCGCCTTCGCTCTTGCCTTTCGGGTCAAAATCCGAACCGCCTTTACCGCCTCCCATGGGGAGTGAGGTCAGGCTGTTCTTGAACACCTGTTCGAATGCAAGGAATTTCAGGATGCCGAGCGTGACCGAGGGGTGGAAGCGGAGCCCCCCCTTGTACGGTCCGATGGCGCTGTTCATCTGGATGCGGAACCCGCGGTTGATTTGCGCTTCCCCCTGGTCGTCCATCCACGGCACGCGGAACATCACGACGCGTTCGGGTTCGACCATGCGTTCCAAAATCTTCGCACTGCGGTATTCCGGGTGACGCTCAAGAACGATCTCGAGTGATTGTGCCACTTCTTCCACCGCCTGGTGAAATTCAGGTTCGGACGGATTCTTTGCCTTTACCTGGGCGATGAGCCTGCTGACATATTCTGACATGTGAGCCTCGACAACAAAGTTGGTTACTTGGGATTTACCGTAACAGCCGTGAGCGTTTCCGAGGGAGGCGCACCCGGCTCTGGATCCCGGGACTACCTCCGGAAGAACTCTCCGACGGTCATTTCAAAGTCCCGGTCGTCCATATCCTGCATCATGCCGGCATACACTTCACCGCCGATGGGTGCAGTGGAGCCATCGGGGTTCCGGCGATTCATTCCTGCGGTGTGACGTGCCAGTCGCTCCAGTTCTTCCTCGAAAAACGCGACAGCGGTCTTTCCGATCTTCAGTGACGCGATCTCGGCATCGAGGTGTTCCGCGTCGAGTACGCACACCCAGTGTTCCGCGTAGGGTGTGGCATCCAGATCATCGGGATGCTTGCCCAGTGCGGAGTTGATTTCAATGACTTTTCCCGAGACGGGTGCCATGAACGGGATCATCCGTTGCCCTTGCCGCACCGTGAAGAGAGTCGTTCCGCGCTGCACCGTCATTCCCAGATTGGGGAACTCGATGCCGTCCACCTTGCCGATCAGGCGGCGGGCAAAATCGTCCAGGCCCACGCGCACCGTACCGTCTTCGAACGTTGACGCCCAGGCATGGCCTGGGGCGATGAACACGCCGCCGGGGATNNTGTTTCTGGATCCGGTCCTGCCGTTTCAGCAGCGCCTTCTTGACGAAAGCCAGCAGCTCGTCTTCGGTGAACGGTTTCTGCACATAATCCATCGCCCCGAGCTTCATGCACTCCACGGCGGTTTCGACGGTCGCATAGCCTGTGACGATGATGACATCGATATCGGGGCGCATCTGTTTGACCGATTTGGTCACTTCCACGCCGTCCATCGAGGGCATCTTCAGATCGGTGAACACAAAGTCGTAATGATGGGATTGCAGCAGTCCGAGGGCTTCCTGTCCGACCTGCACGGTGTCGATGGAGTAGCCGTCCAGCACGAGAATTTTCCGGAAGCTGTCGAGGATCACCTCCTCATCATCCACGCAAAGAATCCGCGCTTTGGGCTGTTCCACCTCTGCGCGCTTGAGAGTTTTTGCCTCGCGTGTGAAATCGAGGGTCATGCTCACAGCAAGCGCACTTTCCCGCTCTTTGCGCAGCTTGTTCTCCTGTATGCGTCGCGACACCACGCGGATGAGAATATCCGCGATAACGAACACGATGACTGCGATGACAAACAGTAACATGGGAGGGCTCTCCTTAGGTAGTCACGTCAATGGATCGGAGCCGCACGGTTGCAGTCGTGCGATCTCGTATTCAACATCAGTCGGGATGGCCCGGTACAACCATCCTGTAAAATACGGATCTTTTTCGATGATTGTCGGAAAAGATTGCAGTTCGGCATTGGTGTCCACAATCCGGCCCGAAATAGGGGAAAGAACGGGATGCACGAGACCGTCCTGCGTGTGGATCTGGGCGCAGACCGTTCCCTGCACGATTTCCCCCTCGGCAGCGAGCATTTCGACGCTGACGGGCTGTTCGATGGTGCGGACGAAGAGATGTGTCACACCCACGCGCGCAGTGCCGTCGTTTTCGAGCGACACCCAGCTGGTGTGCCCGAGGCGGCGATACCGGGGCGGGCAGGGGACAACGATGGGATCTTCGGGAAGAGGGGGCCCGCCCGTGCCCTGCTGCCGCTGCCTGATCGCGCGGTAGCGCAGGCCCCGTTGCACCGCCGACATGAGTTCATCAAAGGTGAACGGCTTGGGAATGTAATCAGCGGCCCCCACCGTCAGCGCCTGCACGGCGGTCTCCACCGTGGAGAAACCGGTGGCCATGATGACCGGGGTATCGGGAGCCTTCCGGAGCGAGAGTTTCAGAAAGGCAAAGCCGTCCATCTTGGGCATCATAACATCGCAGAGGATCAGGCTGAACGATCGCGTATCGAGCAATTGCAGTCCCGTTTCGGCGTCCAATGCGGATGCCACCCGGTACCCTTCGGAGGTGCAGATTTTGGTCACCGCATCCAGGATGACCTGCTCGTCATCGATGACCAGAATTTCCGTGTCGGCATTCATGGGTATTATCGCGGCTGCTGGAGGGGAAGGCGGATGCGGAAGGTGGTCCCCTTGTTCAGCTCGCTTTCGACGTTGATGGATCCATTATGATTGTCAATGATGCCCCAGATGACCGAGAGGCCCAGGCCGGTCCCTTTTTGCCCCTTGGTCGAGAAGAACGGCTCGAAGATCTTGGGCAGCTCATCCGCCGGGATGCCGCAGCCGGTGTCGCCGACCGAGATCTCCACGTAGTCGCGGAGACCGTCGCGATCGACGGATTCCCATCTCTGCCAGTCGCATCCCAGCCGGCTGCACGCCTCCCATTTCCCCTGTCCGGGGATTTCCATCCAGAACGTTTCGGCGTTGCATTTCGGGCAATGGATCCCGTGGTCCATGAGGGAGACTCCGCACTCGGGGCACTGGATCTGCAATTCGCGCCCCGAGGCGATGGGAAAACTGGTCTGATTGTGATGCCGGCCATAGACAGGATCGATGTGCATGATCCCCTCTTCGGTGCCGGTGCGCACCTTGACCCGGATTGCTGGCAATCCGCCGATCTTGACCGACGGATCGATCAGCGAGTGCCGCTTGCTGCAGGTGGCTTTCTTCACTTGGGCAGTGCCCTGGGGAGAGAGGCGCAGGATCGAGGATCCCACCGAAATCGTGCCCCCTTTTGCCCCCATGGCGTCGATCGCGTTGACGAGAAGATTGATGAAGACCTGCTGCATCTGATTTGCGTCCACTGTTACCGGAGGCACGTCGGGGTCGGTGACCTTCTTCAGTTCGACGTGATGCAGGGTCAGCTGATTGCTCACGACCGCGGCCGCGCGGTCGATGATGTCGTTGATGTTCGCCTCGCTCTTTTTCGGCACAGTCTGCCGCGCGAAGTCGAGCAAGCTCTTGACAATCTCACGGCTCCGGAGCGTCTCCCGGACGATCACCTTGAGATCTTCCTGCAGTTCCGGCTGGTTCTGCGTCCGTTTCATGAGGAAGCTGCTGTAGGTGAGGACGCCGGTGAGCGGGTTGTTGATTTCGTGGGCGACTCCGGCCGCGAGGCGGCCGAGAGATGCGAGCTTGTCGGACTGGAACAGCTGCATGCGCGCTTCCGAAAGCTTCGCTGTCATGTGGTTGAACGACCTGCCCAGGCGGCCGAGTTCGTCGTCCCCTTCACGGGTGATGCGGTAGCCGAGATTGCCGTCGGCGATCTGCTGGGTCGCCTTGACAAGTTCATTGACAGGCTGGTCGACCCAGCGATGCACGAAAAAGGCGATGATGAGGCTGAGCGCCAGGAATGCCCCTGCGGCAAACAGGACCATCTCCAGCATGCGTGCGCGGATCTGGCGGTCCACCTCGCCGAGCGGCATGGTCACGTCAAGCACTCCCAGGACCGTCCTCGTCTGGGGATGCACATGGCAATCCGCCGATGCGCACGCAGGTTCATTGTAAATCGGGTTGATCACCGCAAGATAGCGCGTGGTGTCGCCGGGGCGATCGATCACACGCGTGCGTTCGTTTACCGCGAGCTCTTCGTGTGGCGGATCCGTTGCGTGGCACAGATGGCAACTCTCGACGCTCCGGTCGACAAACGTCCCTGCGTCGTTTCCCGCAGAGGAGTAGACGATCTGCCCTTCCTTGTTGATCACCCGGACTTCGCCGATGCCCGGTTGCCTGCCGATTGCACTGATCGTCTCCTGGATCCGCTCGCGTTCGTTGCGCAGCATGTCCATCCGGGTGCTGTGCTTCACCGTCTCTGAAAGTTGGTGGGCGTGGCGCTCCACTTCCGTCAAGAGGCTGGCATTCATCGCGCTGATGTTGAAGAAGGCGATCACGCCGATGATCAGGATGGCGGTGATGCCGACGACGAGAATAAGCCGGATGCCGATGCGACGGATCATGGGGCGGATGCCGGATTAGTTGGGTGATGTGCCGGGGACGGCGGTGATCATTTTTCCGGGCCGCTGCATCGGATAGCTCTTGTCGTCGTGACATCCGGCGCATGACGGCGGTTTTCCGAAATCCATATCCACATGGCACGATTCACAATCGAGTGTGCCGTGGTTTGCGTCGAGACGCAACCCTGTCACCTCGTGCTTGAACGCGCCTGGCGACCATCCTTTGTGACAGGTTTTACACGCCGTGTCGACCTTGGTGAACCGTTTGTTGGGTCCGTGGCACTTCTGGCAGGAGATTTCCCGGTGGAAGCGGTTCAGGGCCCAGCCCGCGCTGCGGGCATGGTCAAACGCCTTCATGGGTTCCGCTACATGGCAGGATTCGCATTTATCCTGAGCGTGACACGAAAAGCACGGTTGATGCAACTGTTCCATGGGGCGCTGTGTGCGTTCCTGGCGGATTTGTGTGCTGCCCGCTACGGGTTTCGCCGCATCGTGGCAGCGCACGCATCCCTCCTGCTGGTGGCAATCGGTGCATTTCAGGCCGAAGCGCGCGGCGTGGTCGTCATGAAAGAACGTGACGAACGAGCCGTGTTCATTGCGTGTTTCGAACACCACCCTGGTCGGTCGGGTCACCTTGGGATGCTTTTTTCCGGCGATCTCCTGTTCGTGCAGCGCCGCCGCATCGGTCTGTCCCGGCTCCTTCTTGAAATGGCAGCCGTTACAGTCTGTAGAATGCGTCCACTGGCGGTGACAGTCCATGCACTGGCGGTGATACGCGCCCTTGAGGTCGGGCATGCTGATGTCCGTGCGTGCGCGGGACCTCGGGTGGCACTCGCGGCACGAGAGGATCGCCATCGACGTGCTGTTGTAGTGATGGCAGCTGTAGCAGCCGCCGGACATTTCGGACATCTCCGCATGCATCCGGTGGGCAAAGATCACGGGACCGTATTGATCCGTCATGTCATCCATGCGCAGCACATCCGGACCCATCTGATCGGGATGATAGCCGGGGAGGATATTTGTGCGCGGACACTTGACAAGGCAGGGATCGGTCTTTGTCGGTTTCGGACAGGCATGGCATGTCTGGCAGGGCACCTCCATTTTCACGGGAGGAGTATGCTTCTGCCACTTCGATCCCTGATCCTGGCCGGACGATGGCAGGGCGCAGAGGAGCACGAGCGCGAGCACCAAGCTGGCGTGTTTCATGACTTTTCCGTTCGAATGGCATATTTCGAATGCAGCGCCGGACGGTCTTCCGGCACGCTGATCACCGGGAAGATCATCACACAGGCGCGGTACATCAGCGTGAGCAGGGAGATGAATCCGACCGTCACGGAAATTTCCCCGAACGACGGGAGGTACGGATGCAGCGCGTACGGCGGCTGATACGCAACGATGAAGTTGTTAATCCGGCTGACCGCAACGCCGAGCACGACGAGGGTGGATGCGACGAACAACAGCGCCGGCGATTTCAGCACGGTGCGCGAGAGAAACATGCGCAGCGGAATGACGATACCCACCACCACCTCGATCGTCCACATGACGCTTGCAGTGTTGAATTCGGCGAGGTACACGAACGTTTCCCGGATGAACATGTCGCCCAGCTTGAACGCAAGGTAGACGCCGAGGATCGGCGCCACCATGCCGCCCAGCCGGCCGAGCACTTCCGTTTCGGGTTTCAGTTTGAAGGAGCGCGCGGCGATGATGGATTCAAAAATCACCATCGGCAGACCGACGGAAATTGCGGACAGGAGAAAGAGAAGCGGGAGGATCGGCGTAAACCACAGCGGGTGCATCTTCGCTCCTGCGATGACCATCAGCGTGCCCAGGGACGATTGATGCAGCGTGGAGAGCACGACGCCGGCGATGATAAAGACGAACATGGTTTTGGAGAGGCCGCGATCCAGCGCGCGCAGCAGCCGGTCGACCGGCGCGTTGAGCTGCCGGAGGAGTCCGGGGAGGTAGACTCTGCCGATGAACCGCTCGGTAACGACGGGGAGAAATTCGATGTACAGCACCGTCACGTAAATCATGACGCAGATACCCACCTCGAACAGGGCGGATGAGCCGTTCCACATGACCAGCGGATGCCAGATGAAATACCAACGGCCGATATCCACGAACACGCCGATGGCGACGAAGGTGTAGCCGAGCATCGCGGTGAGAAGTGCGGGGCGGATCACGACGTGGTACTGCTCCTGGTGCATCACGTGTCCGAGGGCGGCAGTGGTGAAACCGCCGGCGGCAAGCGCAACGCCCGCGGCGACGTCGACGGCAATCCAGAGACCCCAGGGGTACTGGTCGTTCAGGTTTGTCACCGAGCCGATGCCGAAAATAAACCGGCCTGCGAGGAACACGAGTCCGTTGAGCGCAAGGAGGATGAGGACGATCACGCCGGGCGTGATGAACTTCGTCTTCATCGGAGTGGCTTTCATGTGGTCATCCATAGTCTCTCCTACACTCCTTCTTTCCTGTTTTTCGTCATCCACATAATTGCGCCGAGGATGGCATAGAGTGCCACGGGCGGGACGAAGTACGCGAAGATGCCGTGTTGGATGGCCTCGGAGACGCCGGGTGCAGGGTTCTGTCCGAGCTTCGGGAATTTCAGGTCGGCGAACTCGCGCCCTGCAAGATACATCCACCCCGTGCCGCCGGCTTCATATTCTCCGTAAATGCGATTCACGTACCGTTCGGGATAGGTGACGAGTCGCTGCTTCGCAATCCGGAGCACTTCTTCGCGGGGGCCGTACGTCAGGGCTTCGACCGGGCATGTCTCCACGCACGCGGGGAGCGCGTTTGCGCGCGTGCGCGTGATGCAGAAATCGCATTTGCGTATTTCCGGGTTGATCGCCTTGTTGTATTCAAACGAGGGGATCTGAAACGGACAGGCGGTCATGCAGTAGCGGCAGCCGATGCACCTGTCGGTGTCCCATATGACCGAACCGTTCTCCTGTTTCGAGAACGCCCCGACGATGCACGCGGAGACGCATGCCGGATGGTCGCAGTGCATGCATTGCACCTTGACGAAATAGGGGAGTTCCGACTTCGTGGCGTTCGGATATTGATTGACCACCGTGAGGGCTCCTGTGTCGGGCCTTCGCATGGCAGAGAAAACAGATTTGTCGCCATAGGATTCCAGCGGCGGGGTCGCCAGTCCGTGGGCGGTGCGGCAGGCGAATTCGCATGTGCGGCACCCGATGCACACGGTCGTATCTACCAGCACGCCTTTGCGGTCCGGGGAGAGAACGTTCTTTGGGCCGGCTTTTGCCGTGGCGCTGAGTCCGGCAACGGCACCGCCGGCAACGGCGGCCGTTTTCAGGAAAGCCCGTCGACTTGGTAGTTTCATTGTGGGTCCTTGCAGATTTGAACGACATCGAGGGAACTCTCAAAACCTGCGCCACAAACCGACGGGGGATTCTGTCGAAATAAGTGGAATTTCCTGGGGGAAATGCTGATATATTTGCCATTCCTTTCCTAAATTGTGGAAAAAATGCACAGTTATTCCCACTTGTGGGAAAAAATGGCTGTTTTCGCCTTCTGTTTCGCCCTTCCCCGATGGCACGCTTTGTGAAAATACGCAGGCGGAGTATCCACTCATGCGCGCCATCTACCGAATTGTCCATACCCAGGCATTCCGGGTTTTTCTGCTGATTGCAGGAGTGCAGGCGGTATTTCTTGGGGCGCTGGCCTGGGCCATGATCAGGATGCATCAGGTGGATTTGCAGGAGCACGTGATGCTGAGCGGAATGCGCATCACCGATCTTGTGATCCGTTCCACCAGGAATAGCATGCTCCGGAACGACAAGGGGGAAGCCCAGGAGATCGTTTCTGCTGTCGGGAACGAACCGGGCATCGACGGGATACGGATCATCAACAAAGACGGCTCCGTGGTTTTTGCCACAGACGCAGCGCAAATCAACAGGCGATTGGGTTTTCGCGACGAGGCCTGTGCGATCTGCCACGATCACAACGGTCTCGTCACGCCCGAGGGTGAACAGGGCAACCAGTTCCGGATCTTCACGACGCCGAACGGCGAACGAGTGCTTTCCATCAGTACGGTGATCCGGAATACCCGCGAGTGCGCAGATGAGCCCTGCCATGCGCACGAACCGACGAAACGCATTCTCGGCGTCATGGACACGCAGATGTCGCTGGCGGGCATCGACAGAAGTTTCGCGGAGAGCAGGAACCAGTTCCTGACGCTCTCCGCCATCACGGTGTTCGTCGTCGCGCTCGCCTCCGGTGGGTTCATCTGGTGGTTCGTTCGCCGTCCGGCAAAAAAACTCATTGAAGGGATGGAACTGGCATCGGCGGGAAGCCTGGATCTCCGTCTGGATGTCCGCTCGCATGATGAGCTCGGGCAGGTGGCGAGGGCATTCAATGCCATGATGGAGGATCTTTCCCGGGCGCGCAAGGAGATCACCGAATGGTCGGATACCCTCGAAGCAAAGGTGCGGGAGAAGACGATCGATCTCGAGCGTGCCCACAAGAGGATGGGGGCTGTGGAGAAGCTCGCCTCGCTCGGCAATCTCTCCGCGAGCGTTGCGCACGAGATCAACAATCCTCTGGAAGGCATTCTCACGTTTGCCAAGCTCTCCATCCGGAGAATCCAGAAACTCCGGTTGCCGGCCGAGTCGACATCGCTGCTCTGTGCAGACCTGCAGCTCGTGGCCGACGAGGCCCAGCGTTGCGGTGACATCGTGAAGAACCTCCTGGTGTTCTCGCGACAGACGCCGGCGTCGTTCCAGACTACCACCATCTCCGGCATCATCCACCGGTGCGCACTCCTGGTGCATCACTATGCCGAATTGCACAAGGTGGAGTTCACCTCCAGCTGCGATTCCGACGATGCGATCACCTGCGATCCGGGCCAGATTCAGCAAGTGCTGCTGGTCCTCATGGTGAACGGGATTGAAGCGATCGCCGCAAAGCCCGCTTCAGCCGCAGGGGGAACACTTTCCGTCGTTTCCCGGCTGGACCCTGAGAACGATATGGTGATCGTGCGGGTGGCCGACTCGGGCATCGGCATTGCCGATGACGTCGTCGGCAGGATCTTCGAGCCGTTCTTCACCACCAAAACCGAAGGCAAAGGGGTTGGTCTCGGCCTTGCCATTGCGTACGGCATCGTGCAACGTCACCGCGGGACGATTGAAGTGGACTCGGTTCCCGGAGAGGGAAGTGTCTTCACGGTTGCACTTCCCCGAACCCAACCTTCACAGGCTCCGGCCGCAGCACCTCTCTACGGACAACACACATGAAGAAGAATGAGCTCGGTATTCTCGTGGTGGACGATGAACTCATCGTCCGTGAATCACTGACGAAGTGGTTTCGTGAAGACGGATTCCGCGTGGATGCGGCGCCGGACGGCGTCACGGCATTGAAGAAGCTCAAGACCGAGACCTGGAACCTGGTGCTGGTGGACATCAAGATGCCCGGGATGGACGGCATGGAACTGCTCCACCGGGTGAAGCGCTCGAGTCCGCACCTGGTGGTGATCATCATTACGGCGTTTGCCACCGTGGAAACCGCAGTGCGCGCCCTGAAAGAGGGGGCGTATGACTACATTACGAAACCGATCGATCCGGATTACCTGAACCATATTGTCATCAACGCGCTCGAGCAACAGCTGCTGGTACAGGAAAATCAGCGGTTGCGCGATACCGTCAGCGAGCTCACCGCCGGTTCGGAAATTGTGGGGGATTGCCCCGAAATGCACCGTGTGGTCGAGCTCATCCAGACGGTGGCACCCACCGAGACCACGGTGCTGATCAGGGGGGAAAACGGNNACGGGGAAGGAGCTGGTGGCGCGTGCGATACACCAGGCGAGTCCGCGCCGCTTTGCGCCGCTGATTACGGTAAACTGCGGGGCGATCAACGAGCACCTTCTTGCCGACGAACTCTTCGGGCATGAGGACGGCGCATACCCGGGCGCACATCAGATGCAGAAGGGGAAGATCGAGCTTGCCAACGGCGGCTCGCTGTTCCTCGATGACGTGGGGAGCCTCGATCTGAAGAGCCAGGCGGAGCTGCTCCGCGCGATGGAACTGAAACAGATCACGAGACTCGGCGGCACGGAGCCGTTGCACGTGAGCTTCCGGGTCCTGTGTGCCAGTCAGGAAGACCTTGATCTGGCCGTGCGTGAGGAGCGATTCCGGGAGGAGCTGTTTTACCGGTTGACGGTATTCGAGATTCCCCTCCCGCCGCTCCGGGCGCGGCGCGGCGATGTGGCCAAGCTCTCCCACTTCTTCTTGGGCAAGTATGCGCGTGCGATGAACCGCAAGATGCATGGGTTTTCCCCTGAGGCAATGCTGGCACTGAAAGCCTACGACTGGCCCGGAAATGTGCGCGAACTGCAGAACGTCATCGAACGGGCCCTCGTTGTCGCTCCGGGCCAGTTGATTGAACGGGAGCATCTGATTCTCCACAAAGACCTTGCCTCTCCCTCCGCCGGCAAGCGGCTTGAAGATGTCGAGCGCCAGCACATCGAGAGTATTTTGCGCGAAACCGGATGGAATATCAGCCGGAGTGCGACCATTCTGGATATCGACCGAGTGACCCTGTACCACAAGATCGAGCGCTATAGTCTCCGTCGTGATTGAACCGGTGGCAGCTAACGCGTTGATTTTCTGTGCGTCTTTAGCCATATTGCGTAACCTCAACTGCAACGCGTACTTCGAGAGGAGCGCATGGCACAGACTACATATGATGTTGTTGTCCTCGGGGGAGGACCGGGCGGCTATACAACGGCGATTCGCGCTGCCCAACTCGGCCTTCGCACCGCAATCATCGAACGAGACCGCCTCGGTGGTGTTTGCCTGAACTGGGGCTGTATTCCTACCAAAGCACTTCTCCGAAACGCAGAAGTCTACCAGCTGGTGAAATCCGCGGCGGATTGGGGGATAATTGCCGAAAACGTGCGCCTGGACTTTCCCAAAGTGATAAAGCGGAGCCGGGGAATCGCCGACAGGATTTCCAAGGGTGTCGAATACCTCATGAAGAAGAACAAAATCGACACCATCGGAGGTATTGGGCGCCTTCTTTCCGCAGACACCATCGAAGTTAGGTCGGAAGGCAAGGAAACAACTACCGTCAAAGGGCGCCATCTCATCATCGCAACCGGGGCGCGGCCCAGGCCGATTCCGGGTGTGGCCCTCGACAAAAAGCGGATCATCACAAGCACCGAAGCGATGGCGCTTCCGGAACAGCCCGGCTCGATCATCATTATCGGCGCCGGTGCCATCGGCATCGAGTTCGCGTCGTTCTATAATATGATCGGTACGAAAGTCACGGTCGTGGAGATGATGCCCACGATCCTCCCCATAGAAGACAAAGAACTCACCAAAGCGCTCGAGAGCAGTCTCAAAAGGCAGGGGATCCGGATCCTCACCGAGTCCCGCGTGGAAAGCGCCGTCGCCGGAAATGACAACGTCACCGTCACCGTGCAGAGCGGTTCGGGAACGCAGGAACTCACCGCCGATGTTACACTTGTGGCAATCGGGGTGCAGGGGAACATCGAAAACCTCGGGCTGGAATCCCTTGGCGTGAAAACGGAGCGGGGGCATATCGTGGTCGATAAACGCTATTGTTCCTCGGTGCCCGGCGTGTACGGCGTGGGGGATGTGATCGGCCCGCCATGGCTGGCCCATGTGGCATCCGCCGAAGGGGTGATCTGTGTGGACGGGATTGCCGGGAAGAATCCCGAGCCGCTGGACTATTCGACGATCCCCGGGTGCACGTACTGCCACCCGCAGCTTGCGAGCGTCGGATTCACCGAAGAGGTGGCTGTCGCGGAGGGATATGAGGTGAAGGTCGGACGATTCCCGTTCCGACCTCTCGGGAAAGCCGTAGCCGTCAGCGAAACGGAAGGAATGGTGAAGCTGGTCTTCGATGCAAAATACGGCGAGTTGCTCGGTGCGCATATTCTCGGATCGGAGGCTACGGAGTTGATTGCCGAGCTCGTGCTTGCGAAGAAACTTGAAGCAACCGGACCGGATATCTTCCATACCATTCACGCACATCCGACGTTCGGTGAGGCGGTGATGGAAGCCGCGGCGGCTGCATACGGTGAGGCGATCAACATTTGACCCTGCGCAACCAGGATCAGCATATCAGCGTGGTGCGGCTCGGACGGTCGGAATACCGCCGGTGCTGGGAACTGCAAAAACAACTGCAGGCGCGACGGATCGCGCACGAATTCGGCGACCTGCTCCTCCTCACGGAACATGAGCCGGTCATTACGATGGGGGCTTCTGCCAACGCCCATCATCTCCTCGTTGCAGATGAAGAGCTGGCCCGTGAAGGCATCGATGTCGTGACTGTGGACCGGGGGGGAGACGTCACCTATCACGGACCGGGCCAGCTCGTCGGATATCCCATCTTCGATCTGACGCTTCACGGACAGGATCTGCACCGCTATCTCCGGCAGCTTGAGGAACTGGTGATCGCGGCCCTCCGCGTTTTTCAGGTCAGCGGGTCGCGGGTCGACGGGTATACGGGCGTCTGGGTGGGGAAGGAAAAAATCTGCGCCATCGGCATCAATGTCCGCCGATGGGTGACCACGCACGGCTTTGCGCTCAACGTGAAGACCGATCTGCCGGGCTTCCGGTATATCATACCCTGTGGGATCTTTGAACATGGTGTGACGTCCATCGCCGAAGTCCTCGGCCGCGACGTCGGCATCGATGAAGCGGAACATGCGGTGATGGAGACATGCGAACAGGTATTCCACAGAACTGTCCACGAGACTACATGCAAGGAGCTGGGGATCGACAGTGAATCTCTCCAACGATCGGTTACTGACTGCATATAAGACGGTTCTGACCTCACGTCTGATCGATGCGAAGATCCTGGTCCTGCTCAAGCAGGGCAAAGCATTCTTCCATATCGGCTGCTCCGGCCACGAAGTGGCTCAGGTGGCCACCGCAATTGCCATGCGTCCGGGATATGACTGGGCGTATCCGTATTACCGGGACCTCGCATTTGCGATGCAGTACGGCTATACGATCGCCGACGCATTGCGCGAGGCNNAATTGCGGATCGTCGCACAGTCGAGTCCCACGGGGACCCAATATCTGCAGGCGGTCGGGACCGCGATGGGTGCGGTGCGGGAGGGGAAGGACGAAGTCGTGTATGTCTCGTCGGGTGAAGGGGCGACGAGCGAAGGGGAATTCCACGAGGCCCTGAACTGGGCCTCGCGCGAGCGCCTTCCCGTCGTGTTCCTGATCGAGAATAACCGGTATGCGATCTCGGTGCCCCTGAAAGAGCAGGTCGCCGGGGGCTCGGTGGCCAGGCTGGTGCAGGGGTATGACGGACTGAAAGCCGTGTGTGTCGACGGTTGTGACTTTCCGGCGATGTTCGATGTCGCCGAGGCTGCGGTGGCCCGTGCACGCGCGGGTCAGGGGCCCACGATGATCGAGGCACGGGTTGTGCGCCTCCTGCCGCATTCCTCGTCTGACGATCAGCGGAAATACCGCGATGCCGGAGATCTTGAAGCCGACCTGCGCCGCGATCCATTGCCGCTCATGGAGAAGCTCCTGATCGAACACAAAGTGCTCACCGCTGAGCTGGCGGCGCAATGGAAAGAGGAAATTCAGTCGGACATCAACCGGGTGGCGGAGGACGTCGAAGCTGAAGGTTCACCGGACGCATCGGAGGTGGACCGGTATGTCTATTCGCCCGTGACCGTGGTGCCGCGCGCGGGCTTCGTGGAACCCGAACATACCGGGCCCAAGACCGTGCTTGTCGATGCGATCAACCACGCGCTCAGCGAAGAGCTGGAGCACAATCCGGGGATGATCGTGTACGGCGAAGACGTGGGACGCGGCAAGGGAGGGGTGTTCACCGCGACCAAAGGGCTGACCGAACGGTTCGGGGAGGGCCGGGTGTTCAATTCGCAGCTGGCGGAAGCCAGCATCGTGGGAACCGCTTTCGGGCTTGCCGTGCGCGGCGGATTCAAACCGGTCGTGGAGATCCAGTTCGCCGACTACATCTGGCCGGCCTTCATGCAGATCCGCGACGAAGTGGCGATGCTCCGGTATCGTTCGTACAACACCTGGTCATGTCCGATGGTCATTCGCGTGCCGGTCGGCGGCTATATCCACGGAGGTTTGTATCACAGTCAGTCCATCGACGGGTTTCTGGTGCACATTCCGGGCATACGGGTGGTCTTCCCCTCCACGGCCGCCGATGCGAAGGGCTTACTGAAGACCGCGTGCCGCGAAGACGATCCCGTACTGTTTCTCGAGCACAAAGGCCTGTACCGCCAGGGGTTTGCCTCGTCACCCGAGCCGTCTGCGGACTATCTTCTCCCGTTCGGGATCGCCAAAATCAGGAAGCCAGGTGACGACATCACCGTGATCACCTGGGGCATGCTGGTCCAGCGGTCGCTGGATGCGGCGCGGCGCGTGGAGGAACAGCACGGCCTCAGTGTCGAAGTGATCGATCTCCGGACGTTGAATCCGCTGGACCGTGAGACCATCCTCACCTCCGTCAGAAAAACCGGGAAGGTTGTGATTGTCCACGAGGACACCCTGACGGGCGGTTTCGGCGGGGAGATCGCCGCCATCATTGCGGAGGAAGCATTCGACCGGCTTGACGCTCCGGTTCTCCGTGTGGCCGCGAAAGACTGCCCGGTACCTTTTGCGCCGCCGCTGGAATACGCGATGTTGCCGCAGGAGGCTGATGTTGTGAAGGCGCTGGAGAAGCTCGCGCGGTATTAGACCGTCCCAACTCTCTCTTCCTCCCAAAGCACCCGGAGCAGGATTGTTGGGACGGGCACGAGGGCGCCTGACCGGTACATGCTCGGCACGCAAGACACGGGGTTTATCTCGAACTTCATGGAGCTCAGCGATGGCAAGGATCGAAGTTATCATGCCGCAGATGGGGGAAAGCATCGCCGAAGGGACGATTGTGAAATGGCACAAGAAAGTCGGCGATCAGGTGAAGAAGGATGAGACGCTGCTGGAAATCAGCACAGACAAAGTGGATTCGGAAATCCCCTCGCCGGGTACGGGCGTGCTGGTGGAGATCGTCGTTCACGAGCAGACGACCGTGCCGGTGCGGACGGTGATCGCCTATCTTGAAGGAGAGGGGGTCCAGGCGGGTCCGATACACGCAGCAGAAGCACCTGCGCCGCCCGCCGCCGTCCCGCAGGCGCCGGCGCCTGCGATCGCCGCAAAGGCGGCTCCCCCCGAAGGGCGGTTTTATTCCCCGCTGGTGCTGAGCATTGCACGGACGGAAGGCGTTCCCCTTGAAGAGCTTCAGCACGTTCCCGGCTCCGGCGACGGAGGGCGCGTCACCAAAAAGGATCTGCTCTCCTATCTGGCGACGCGCGGGCAGTCAGCGAAGGCCCCGCAAGCGGCGGCGCCTTCCATGGGCGCATCGCCGGTTCCCGCACCCCCGGGTGCGGTGCGCCCCCTGGGCGGCACCGCGGATGTAGAGATCATTCCGATGACGGTGGTGGGGCAGAAGATGGCGCAACACATGCTCCACAGCGTGCAGACATCCCCGCATGTTGCTGCCATTCATGAAGTGGACATGAGCGTTGTCGTGCAACACCGCGCTGCGCACGCGGCAGCGTTCGAGGGGCGCGAAGGTTTCAAACTCTCGTTCATGCCGTACATCATCGATGCGGTGGTGCAAGCCCTGAAGAAATATCCGATGCTGAACAGTTCCGTGGAAGGGACCAACATCATCAGGAAGAAATTCATCAACATCGGCGTGGCCGTGGCATCGGACAACGGTTTAATCGTCCCGGTCATCAAAAATGCCGAAGAGAAGAACTTCACCGGGCTTGCCCGGGCTGTGCACGACCTGGCGGAACGCACCCGGACGCGGAAGCTGATGCCCGAAGATGTGCAAGGGGGCACATTCACGATTTCCAACTACGGCGTGTTCGGGACGTTGATCGGGACACCGATCATCAACCAGCCGCAGATCGCCATCCTGGGCACCGGGGTCATCCAGAAGCGCGTGGTCGCCGTCAACGATGGGATCACGATCCGCTCCATGGCGTACTTCACGATGTCGTTCGATCACCGGGTGGTCGACGGGTTGCTGGGCGGGATGTTCCTTGACCAGGTCGTCAGGAACCTGCAGGGTTTCGATCCCGCGACGAAGATCTAGGGCGGTGGACACAGGAGGAGGGTTGCGGCGTGGCATATGACGGCGGCGTAGCGCGNNCCGTCCGGTGAGAACTATCTGCGGCTGAAGGAACTGATGACGCATCAGCGTCTGCACACGGTGTGCGAGGAGGCGCGATGCCCGAACATGGGTGAGTGCTGGAATGCCGGCACCGCAACGTTCATGATCCTGGGAGAGGTGTGCACACGGTCGTGCGGTTTCTGTGCGGTAAAGACCGGAAGACCGGAGTTTCTGGACCGGGGTGAACCGGCGCGTGTGGCGGAAGCGATCCGGTCGATGAACATACGTCATGCCGTGATCACGTCTGTGAACCGGGACGAGCTGGAGGATGGGGGTGCGGGGATATTTGCCGAGACGATTGGGCGTGCGCGGGAGGCGCGTCCCGGGATAACGATTGAAGTGTTGATCCCGGACTTCCGCGGAGACGCTGCTGCCTTGAAGATCGTCACGGATGCACGGCCGGACATCCTCAACCACAACACCGAGACCATTCCGCGGCTATACCCGTCTGTGCGTCCGCAAGCGAAATACACGCGGAGCCTGGCCTTGCTGGAGCGGGCGAAGGAGTCGGGGATGGTGACCAAGAGCGGGTTGATGCTCGGGTTGGGGGAGACGGCGGAGGAGGTCCTTGAGGTCTTGTCCGATTTGCGTGCCGTTTCCTGCGATATCGTCACGATGGGGCAGTATTTGCAGCCGACGAAGCTACACCTGCCGGTTGACAGGTATGTGCGGCCGGAGGAGTTCGCGATGCTGAGAGAGCGTGGAATTGCGATGGGTTTTCGCCATGTTGAATCGGGCCCGCTGGTCCGCTCTTCGTATCATGCCGCAATGCATATTGGTGCGTGAAAACCTTGACAAAGTGCTTCGGATTACGTAAATTTGAAGTCTGAAATGCATTCCCCGGCGTCTATGCGCCGAGGCGGAGGACCAACCCGCCGTCATTACTCTTGTTAAGGAGTGTTTTCGTGGAAAAGACAACACGGTTCTTTACGGCCAAGGACGTCGAGCAGAAGTGGCATCTCTTGAATGCAGATGGCAAGACTCTCGGCCGTGTGGCCACGGAAGCTGCCCGGCTGTTGCGCGGGAAGCATAAACCTGAGTTTACCCCGAATGCGGACACCGGCGACTTTGTCGTGATCGTGAACGCTTCGAAGGTCAAGCTGACCGGCAATCGTGCCGAACTCAAGGAGTACTTCCATTACACCGGTTATCCGGGCGGCGCGACCTGGGAAAAGGTCGCCGATGTCCTCCGGAAAAACCCCGAGCG
>PMCM01000287.1 GCA_003154155.1 Ignavibacteriota bacterium
AGTGCCCTCGGGGTGACTCGAATCCCGTTCCGCTCTAAGTTAACAAGCCGGAGGCGCGGTTAACTTAGAGGGCGGAACGCGGATCCACGTCCCGCGAGAAGCGCGGGACGGGACACCCAACCAGTGCCCTCGGGGTGACTCGAACACCCGGCCTGCGGTTTAGGAAACCGTCGCTCTATCCACCTGAGCTACGAGGGCAAAATTGCTTAGACCATCGTGGCATCACACTGGCCGCGCAGATGCCAAAATTCACACCACCTCTACTCCAACGCTGGAATGACAATATAGGAAGGTTTTATCTGAACCAAAAGGGAAATGCGCTGCGGAATCGCCGAAACCCCGCAAGAAGTCGCGCAGAATGTGGCTGTCAACTCCTTCAGGTCAACAAGGCACTCGCCGATGAGCGCTCACCGTTTGCCGCGTGGCACGGCCTTTTTCCGGCTGAGCTCCTCCATCAGTTCCATCTGGATTTCCTGAATCTCCAACAGCCTCTGCCAATGATTCGTCAGGAGATAGTCCAGTTTCTCATGCAGGTACCGGATCTCTAACTCCGCTTTCAGGTTTGTACGGTAATCACTTTCCATCCGCAACCTGTCCTTAGATTCGTGGCGGTTCTGACTCATCATGATCACAGGGGCCTGAACCGCAGCAAGACATGACATGGCGAGGTTCAAAAAAATAAACTGGTACGGATCGAAGGGTTTCATGAAGACAATGATAGAATTCACCGCAACCCACAACGCCAGAACACCACCAAATATCATGAGGAACCACCAGCTCCCACCAAAGTCCGCAATCTTGTCGGCGACGCGGTCGCCGACAGTCAGCCCTTGCTCAAACTCCGTGTTGATGTTCTTCGAGAGGATCTCCTGCTCTTTCCAGGTGCTTACCACGTGCTGCTCCAAAACAGACAGATCCCCTTTGCTTTGTGCAAGAATGTCGCTGAAGTACCGCGCTCGCAGCCGATTGAGATCGACGTGACATACGAACCCTTGCGGTGTCCATTCAGGGTATTGCTGACGAATGGCGCCAAGGAGCGGCTCGTGGATAAGTTCTGCGGGCATCACGTCGGCAAGAACCTTAGGCGTAGTGCAGATCTGACACACGACTGTGCGTGGCGTGCCCTTTTTCATGCCGCAGCTCCCGAAGTCATGTCATTCAGCATGGCGACGGACCCCATACGCACGACGACCCGGTGTTTGATCAGATCGCGCCCCAACGGGATCATCCCGTCTTTCATGCGCTTTCCGTCCATCTCGACCCAGCAAATCCCGTGCTCCCGGTGCTCGGGATTCTCGACATGTATCTCATACACTGATTCTCCGTGGCGGTACCGTATCTGGAAGCCATCCCACCACCCCGGAATGACCGGCGAGAGGAACATCGTCTCCCCGCGGATCTTCAGTCCCAGGATCTCCTCGATCCAGGCACGGTACGTCCATGCAGCTGCACCGGTGTACCAGGACCACCCCCCCTGTCCGATCCGTCCGGGCAATCTGTAGATATCTGCCGCAGCGACGTACGGCTCGATGCCGTACCGCTTCACGGCTTCCAGATCCCGTGCATGTTCGATCGGGTTCAGCATGCGCATCATCTTCGCTGCCCGTGTGCCATCACCGCTTCGCGCCATGGCGATCGCCAGCCACACCGCGGCATGGGTATACTGTCCCCCGTTTTCACGCACACCCGGTGGATACGCCTTAATGTACCCCGGGGAGGGCATCGTTTTGTCAAATGGGGGTTCAAACAAAAGCACCAGCTCTTCATCCTCCTTGACCAGATGGGTCCAGGCCGATTCAAGGGCCTTGTGTGCCCGGTCTTTGTCGGCCGCACCGCTCAGCCACGCCCAGGATTGCGGGAGCGAGTCAATGCGCGCTTCGACATTCGCTGCAGACCCCAACGGCGTACCGTCGTCAAACGTCGCACGGAGATACCACTCGCCATCCCAAGCGAAACCCTCAATTCGCTCTACCAGGGCTCTGCGGTCGTGCTGATACGCAAGGCTCAGGTCAGACCGGCCTACGCACTCGGCCATTTCACTCATGCCCTTCAACACATCCACCAGGAACCACGCCAGCCACACGCTCTCCCCTTTTCCTCCCACGCCGACCATATTCATGCCATCATTCCAATCTCCCGCTCCTATGAGCGGCAGACCGTGCACGCCGGATGTCTGCCCATGCGTGAGAGCACGGCGGCAATGCTCGAAGAGCGGGGCACGTTCCGATGAAAGCACTGGCGTCTGGAACGTCTCCTGCTGACTTTTGTCGAGGGGAGGCGCTTCGATGAATGCGACCATCTCACGCAGGATCCCTGTATCTCCCGTGGTCCGGACATAGTGCGACACCACGAAGGGAAGCCAGAGGAGGTCATCGGAATTCCGCGATCTGATTCCGGTGCCGCTGGGCGTATGCCACCAATGCTGTACATCGCCTTCCGTAAACTGACGGCTGGCGGCAAGCAGGATGTGTTTGCGCGCCAGGCCGGGCATCGCGTACGTCAGGGCCATCACGTCCTGAAGCTGGTCGCGATAGCCAAAGGCGCCGCCCGACTGATAGAAGGCCGACCGCGCCCAGACCCGACAGCTCAGAGTTTGATACAGAAGCCAGCGGTTGAGCAGGAAATCAACGCCCAGTTCGGGTGTATGGACCTCGAGCGCGCCGAGACGTTCGTCCCACCACGCCTTGGTGCGGGTGAGCGCGGCCGTGACCGCCGGGTCATTCCTGTACGCCAGAACCAACGCACGCGCCTGTTTCACGGACCCGGCTTGGCCAAGCATACACGTGATTTCCACGCGTTCTCCGGGCGCAAGGCGCACCATTGTCTGAAACGCGGCGCACGGGTCCAGGCCCGAGCCTGACCGTCGCGAAAGTCCGATGCGTTCCATCGCCGCGGGGTTTGCGATCGAGCGATTGCGGCCGAGGAAGAGAGACCGGTCGCCAGTGTACGATTCCACCGGGAGACTGATCGCGGCAAATGCCACCTGGTCAGCAAATTCGGGGTGGTAGTAATTGCGAGCGAGGATGGCCTCAACTTCGTCATCCCAGCTTGTGGCGACGTGCATCTGCGAAGATTCACGGGACTCACCCAGCGTCCATTCGACGTAATATGTCACCGAGAGTTTTCGCGGTCTGGGAGAGTCGTTCTTCAGGAGAAGTCTCTGCAGCTTTACCGGGTCTCCGCCATTGTCATCCAGAGGAACGAAGACCGTCAATTCTTGCTCTATCCCGTGGCTGTTATGCTCGAACACCGTGTACCCCGCCCCATGCCTTGCCCGGTAAGCAGACTCTTCGCGAATCGGCGCCGGACACGGCGTCCAATAGGTTCCCGTCTCCTCGTCCCGGATGTAGATTGCTTCAGACGTCGGATCCAAGACGGGGTCGTTCGACCATTGCGTGAGCCGGTTGCTCTGGCTATTGCCCTGCCAGGTGAACCCGGCTCCGGTTTCGCTGATCAAGGTGCCGAACGTGCTGTTCGCGATGACATTCACCCAGGGCTTGGGTGTATCCATGCCCGGACCGAGATAGATCGCATACTCCAGCCCGTCCGGCGTGAAGCCGCCGATGCTGTTGAAATACGGAAGTTCCAAAAACGTCAGTGCCGCCGATGGTTCACGAAGTTCGCGTTTCACGGGGAAAAGTTCGGTGGACTCGACCGATTCGAGCGATACGCCCAATTGCTGGTGCAGGTTCCCCCGCGCCGCGACGAGGACTGCGCTTGCCACTGCCCGTAGAAGGGCCAGGTCTTCCGGCGGGATCATCTCCGTGCTCCGCAGGAAGATCCCACCGGGTCGATCAACGCCGGTATTCCCCGAATACGATTGGATCAGCCGCTCGAGTTGCTCATGCAGCGGCCGCTCGTACCCGAGGGCTTCTTCATTCAGGATGATGAGATCCGCTGTCAGCCCATGCATCCGCCAATAGGTGTGGGCCTGGAGCATTTGCCGGACCAGTCCCAGGTCCTGGGCCTCGCCGATCGCGACGATGGCAATCGGAAGATCGCCCGAGATGCCGTAGGCCCACAGGCCGGTCTGCCCCTTCCGATTTTCCCCGATGCGCTCCGCCGGCGAGCGCAGGAGCGGGTTCGGAAACAGCAAATGGCTCGCCAGTTGTTGGAAGCGCCGCGCGTCATCGGGCTGGATGCGCAGAAGCCGCAATTCGAGCTGGGCAGAAGCCCATGCATAATCCATCGCGCGATCGATGGCATGCGGATCCGCATACTTGATCATCATGCTCATGACATGTTCGCGTGTCGTGCCGCTGGCCAGAATCATTGCCACCTGAACCCGCTGGCCGGACCCCACACTCACGCTTTCGCGCATGCTAAAGATCGGGTCCATTGCGTACCCCTGATTGTCCCCCGGCTCTTGCAGAGCCCCCAGCGGACTGGCGAGAGTGCGTCCCCGGCCGATGAATCGCGCCCGATCGGTTTCGAAACGGAGCGGTTCAGCCGCCGGGTGTTCGAATGTGAAGCGGTGCCCGACGTAGATGGGCGGATCCCCGTCATTTCGAAGGCGACGGGACGCAAGAAGAGCACGATGCTCCGGCACCGCTTCCGTCTGTATAAACAGTTTGTTGAACGCCGGGTGCTGCCTGTCGGCGTTGTGCGGGGCCATCGAGAGTTCAACGTAGCTTGTCAGATCGAGCCGGCGGGTGCGCATCGACCGATTGATCAGGGTAAGACGCCGGATTTCGACGTCGTCCTCCGGCGAAACGATGATCTCTGTTTCGCTCTCAATCCCGTTGTCAACACGGCGGAAGACGGCCCGGTCAAGCGAGAAATCGGCGGAGAACCCATCCACCTTTCCCCCGGTTGGCTGATACGTGTTGCACCACAACCGGTCGGAGTCCAGATCATGGATGTAACAGAATGATCCCCACGAATCCCGGGTGCGGTCGGACCTCCACCGCGTGATGTCGAAGTCACCCCAGGTGCTGTAGCCGCCGCCGGCGTTAGTGAGCATCAGACCATAGCGGCCGTTGCTCAGCAGCTGTGTTTTGGGTGTGAAAGTGTTGGGCGTTTCGAACTGGCTCACCGATGGTGCGACTTCGCCGATTGCAGCGATGGAAGAAATGCGGGCCCGGGCGGAGACCTGGTTCAACGGGGGCTGGTGGGGAATGCGTTCCTGCAGCAGGGGCTCGACCGTGCGCACGCGCGCATTGCCATGGAAATGCTCGCGGATCGCATTCGCATGGAGCAGGTTCGTGAGCGAGAGGAACCCCATTCCCTGATGATGGGCCATATACGCCTGCACGATGACGCCACGCTGTCCCTCGCGCGTGGGCTGCTGGCTGAAATCGATTGCCTCATAGAATCCATAGTCACCCAGCAGGCCCATATCCGCCAATCGCTTGAGATTGCGAAGTCCTTCCCGCGGTGCGATGTTGAGTGCCAGGAGGGTGGCATAGGGGGCGATAACGATCTTTTCCGCCAGACCGCGCTTCAGCCCGAGCGCCGGCACGCCGAATGCATTGTATTGATACGTCTTATTGATGTCCAGATCTCCCGATGCGGATTCGGAGATTCCCCACGGCACATTGTGCGTGCGGCCGAATGCGATCTGCACCGACACTGCTTCGCGCGTCGCCTTGTCGAGCAATGAATTTGCGTACGCGCGCTGGAATATCAACGGCATCAAGTATTCAAACATGGTTCCGGTCCAACTGAGCAAAACCCGGCGACGGCCGATGGCACCGTACGGCCGGCTCATGGCGAACCAGTGCTCGGTCGGAACATCGCCCCGGGCAATGGCAACAAAACTCCCCAGGCGCGCCTCGCTCGCCAGCAGATCATAGTAGGCGTGATCCAGGCGCCCTTCGGTGACATTATACCCGATGGAAAACAGTCTTCTGTCGGCATCATACAGGAATCGCATGTTCATGGACGAGGAAAGATCGCGACCCGCACCCGCAAGCCGTTCGGCCGAGGCCAACATTTCACCCGCGAGCCACTTTGACCGGTCGACCGCTGTGAAAATCCGATCGAGCCATGAGGCAACGGATGGTTCCTTCTCCGACAAATTCCCCCGGATGCCCTGGAACAACGGCAGCCAGCCGAGCCTTCCCTGGGCAAGATCCGCAAGGGAGGGTGCATGAGTGAGAGCATCGAGAAACGCAGGCAGTGCCAAGGAATCCAGTCGTGATACCTCTTCTGGGGTCTTCTCCCCCAGGATCTCGATCCAGCCAAGGTACCGGTCCACAATATTCAGACATGCTTCGAGCTGGCTTGCCAGCTGCCGTTTCCAATGGGCCACGTTCCCCCGGACCGAGGCGGGCGTTGCGTCGGGCGGCGCGAGATGCTCAAGGAGCGGCTTTGACCGGCGCAGCACGGTGAGAAGATCCACGATCCGGTCGGGCGGGAATTCCCACGAGTGCAATTGCTCGTCCAGCGCGACCAGATCGAAGCCGGACGTTTTGTCCGCCGCGACTGCCTGCCGAAGTGCGCGTCCTGCATCCCGCAATCCGGCAAGCACCTTTCCATCGACGACCCCCGCGTGCATCAGTCCTTCGAGTCCGTGGTCCATGGTCCATAAGGCACCGAGGAGATTCCCACTATCAACGGTGGAAACGTAGCGCGGTCTCAGAGGTGTCAATGTTTGAATGTCGTACCAATTGAGCAGATGACCTTCATGACGATCCAACTTGCCGATCGTCTCCATTGTCCCCGTCAGTTTGTGAATGACCTCGTCGACGGTGACATACCCGAATTCATGTGCTCCGAGAACGCTTACCATCCAGAGGCCGATATTCGTCGGACTGGTGCGCATGGCCAGCTGGTTTTGATATGCAATCTGGTAATTGTCGGGTGGTAACCATGACGTCGCTTCATTGACGAAGTCAGAGAAATACCGCCAGGTGCGGCACGTGACGCTTCTCAGGAATTGCCGGTCCTTTTCCCGGAGCAAGGATTGGGGCTCTTTCGGTTGCGGGCGCCTGTTGAGGAGCCATCCGAGAACGGGCGAGAGAAACCAGAGCAGAAGCCAGGGGCCGGCGAGCGCGAGATCCGCCCATCCGGACAACCACACCAGCCATCCCACCAATGCGCTGAAAACGCTTCCCAGGCACATGGAGAGGAGAAGCCGCGGCACTTTGGCCTGCGCATTTCCCTGCGTAACCTGTGCTGATGTCCACTCGAGCAATCCCCTGTGCGAGATGAACCGCCGGTAGAGAACGCGCGTGATCGCATCGAGCGCCAGCCAGGACTGATACGGCAGGAGCGCGGCCTCGGCGACAACCCGCAGGAGATCGTGCTTCATTTTCGCGAGGGAAAACCCTTTGGCCCCGACAGGGGTGGTTGCCCAGGTGAAAGGCTGCGCCAGCGAATGAAAAAGAAGCTGCGTTGCCACGACAACAGTGGCGATCCACCCCGTCTGAAAGGACACCGCCCAGGAGGTCAAGAGCAATGCCATGCTGGCCACTGGGAGGAGGCTCCGGCGCAAATTGTCGAAGATCTTCCCGCGATCAAACCACGAAAGCGGGTTCGGTCCCCTTCCCCCGCCGGGCCGCGGAACGCTCGGCATGATCCAGCCGGCTATTTGCCAGTCGCCGCGGATCCAGCGGTGTTGCCTCTTGATGAAACTCAGATAATCCTGCGGAAACTCGTCATATAATTCGATGTCGCTTGCCAGCCCGACGCGCACATGTCCGCCTTCGATGAGATCATGGCTCAGGAGCCAGGCTTCGGGGAACCTGCCACCGAGTATGCGGTTGAAGGTGCGCACGTCATAAATCCCTTTGCCATGGTAGGATCCTTCACCGGCGAGATCCTGGTTGACATCGGAGACCGCGCTAGTATACGGATCGATGCCGATGGGATCCGAAAAGAGCCGGCTGAAGGGGGAGGCGCACATGCTTGGGAGTGAAGGGCTCACCCGCGGCTGGATGATCGTGTATCCGGATACGATCCGTCCTGCGTCGTCAATCTGAGCCTGGTTGAGCGGATGCGAGAGTGTCTCAATCATCCGGCGGGCCGTACCGCTGGGAAGCTGTGTATCACTGTCCAGCGTGATAACAAACTTCACGCCGGCAAGGAGGCCCATACTGCCGGCATGCAGCAAGCACGGAGCATCCTGTGGCCGCGTGCCGTCGAGCAGTCCGTTCAGTTCTTCCAGCTTGCCCCGTTTTCGTTCCCAACCGATAAACTTCTGCTCAGAGATGCTCCACGCCCGGTCGCGATGGAAGAGAATAAACCGGTTTCCGCCGTATCGGTTGTTGAGGGTATTGATCGCCGCTTTCGCTTCATCGAGCAAAGGCTGGTCGGATGGACATTGGGCCTGCGGCGAATCCATGTAATCCGTGAACAGACTGAACAGCAGATTGTGCTCTTTGTTTGCGAGAAAACGTATTTCAAGTTTCTCCGCCTCTTCCCGGATCGTCTCGCTATCCACCAGCATGACGGGTACGACGACGAGCGTTTTGAACGCGTCGGGTATTCCAGAAACCCTATAGTCCATCTTGGGGAGAATGCGAGGCGGCAACAGCCGCATGACAAGGTAATTCACCACTTCGAGTGCGAGCTGACTCGCGGGGACCAGAAAAAGAAGAGAGACGAGGATTTGGATTCCGGCGGTATTCCCCGCCAGCCCCAACAGCACCAGCGACAAGACCAAGCCGCCGCCGAACAAGCCGATGCCGGCAAAGTAGAGAGGAGAATGGTGACGATAGACCCAATGGAGCATCCGGAATCGCACCACCTCGCGGCATCCGATCATTTTTGCCAGATCTGGTCTTCGGCTTCCGATCAGATACGTTCCGACGTGATGATCCTGGATATCGCCCCCGGCTTCCCGCGCGCTACGGGCCGCCAGATCGAGCACGCGCCGCGCCACCAACTCTTCGGCCAAGCCGGAACCCCTGTGAAGGTTTTCGATGGATCTACGGCACCGGTCGCGTGTGTTAAAATCCATCTGCGCATAGATGCCGGCGGGATCCTGGCGCAGCAATGCGTCCACAACGCTCAGTTGTTCGAAGCACTCCTTCCAATCGAGCACATCCAGCTGGCGGAGACTGCTGAACGCATTCCCGATGGATATTTGGTCCTTCGTTTGCCGGTTCTTCTCCCGCAAGTTGAGATCAGCAAGGGACTTCTGAAACTTCCGCTCAAGCCAGCTTTGCACCGGTTCGAGCGCCGCCTCATCGTCATACAGGTAGTCGATCAGCTGCGTGGCAAAATACGGGCTCGGCGCCGGCTGCGTCTGCGTCAGTTCCGCGAGAATCGAGAAAATCTGTTGGGGATCCCGGCGGTTCACCGCAATGAGCCTGTTCGCCCAGAAATTGGCGATCCCGCGCTCGAGCAGTTCGGTCTGGGTCCTGCCGGCAATTTGCAGAATGCCTTCCATGAGCACCGCGCGCAACATCTGGGGAACCGCCCAGAGTTCCCCGATCGTCAGCGCCTTCCCGGTCTGATAGGCTGCAACAAAAGCGAGGATGTTTTCCTTGTCCACGCGCATGTCGGCGTGCGAGACAAGCTCGCGCGCCAGATCGTAAATCCGGGGAAGAAAACGTTCCGGTTCGCTGGTCAGTACAGGCAACTGCCGGAAGTATCGACGGGGCAGGTTCCGGAGGACATTGCGCGCGGTCCCCTCGACAAGGTATTCATTGTCGAGGAGCCATTCAGCGGAGGGGGACACGCTTTGCTCGAGGCGGTCCGCCACGGTAAGATCCAGACACGCCGCATGGATCCGATCGCAGACGTCGTTGATCCGCCTGAGCAATTCGGTGTTCCGGCCCCCCCCCGGATCCACGCGATGGCCTGCGGCGAGGTCCCGGGCATGCTCCTGAAGCTGGACCGCCGTCACCGGGGGCGCCGGGCTCCAATCCAGCCAATGCGGGCTCCCCCGTTTGGGATAGAGGATGAACAGCGCAGGTTGCATCTCACCGCTCTCGAGAAGCACCGTCACCGGATCCCGCAATCTATCGATCGACGCTTGAAGAATCAGCGCACTTTCGCCGGAAAGGAGCCAGCGCGCGTGATCCTCGATGAGTCTCCGTTCGACGCCGAATCGCGCGCGCCGCATCAGTGCGATACAGAGAAGGGCTCCGGTCAACCCTCCGACGAGCCCGGCCAGCGGGGCGGAAACCCAGGCGGGCCGGCCGATCCATTCCACGTTCCGTGAAATCAGAGAAGCGAGGGCACCCAGGAGCAGAAAACCCAGAACCGCCGCTGACGTCCGGTACCACGGAAAGGGATCCCGGAGGAGAACTTTCCCGTCGGCGCTTTTGCTTACCCAGGCGGCACGTTCGTACCCCTTGCCCCGCAGTTGCCTGAACGCCTTGCCCGCATCATCCGGTTTGCCAAAGTAGCCTATGAGAGTGCCGACGTACATTCTTCATCCTTCCGTCTATGGAACCGCGGTGCCGCCAGACGCCAGTGAGCCCGGTCTCCGTCAGGCGGACTTTGCGATACGGATGATGAATAACAGGAGAAGCGCTCCTACGACCGCGGCCGCCAACAGACCGAGAACACCCGGACTTGCAATGCCCAGCAAACCAAAGACCCAGACACCGATGAAGGAACCGATGACCCCGACGATCAAATCGCCGATGAGACCGAACCCGGCTCCCTTCATGATCTTCCCTGCGAGGAATCCGGCAACGATCCCGACAACAAGAAACATAAGCAAGTGTTCAGTGCTCATATTCATTCCTCTCCCGGTGACGGTCAGAATCTCTCAATGTTGTCTGTTGTCGTGTCCGTTCTTTTTGCCGTTACCGTTGTCATGTTTCTGCTGCTTCACCCAGTTATTATGTTCAGGATGCTGTGCATTCGCGAAATATTTTTCCTCGCGGCTGTCGCGGATTGCCTGCTGGTCGTGGCGACCCTTAAAAGAAGCGTATTTTTCCTTGTACGTTGCATCATTGCGGTATGGTGCCCGCTCATTCACCACGACTTTGTACGAGTTATACAGGTCAAACCCATGATAGCGCGAAGGCAGATTTGCGTTGCTGATCCAGCGTCCGCCTTCATTATAATAGAACTTGTGCTGCGGCACATTGTAGTACGAGTCGATGTCAGGCAGATAGTAAAATTCGACATGATCGTATCCCGTCGGGCCCCAGACGGGCTGGCGATCGATGTTGAGGTTGACATTGACGCGCACCTGCGCGTACACCGTACCCGACAGAATCACGGCGGCTATGATCAGAAGATACTGACGCATGACGTTACCTCGTTATGATGTGTGTGATGCATATATCCCGCTTTTGACAGAGCGGGACCCCGCCCCTCCGGTGGGAGGTGCTGGCGGTATGAAAGGAATGGGCATGCCGGAAAGTAATTCTTCCATGGAACCTCCCGGTTACCGGACATCAGCCGCGTGAGCGGGATAGTCAACATATCCCTTCTCACCGGGAGAATAGAACGTGGCCATGTCAAGCCCCTTGGCGAGATCCCAACCGCGCGTGAATCGTTCCACGAGGTCCGGGTTAATGATAAACGGCCTGCCGAATGCGATGAGGTCCGCCTGCCCGTTCCGCACTGCGGCTGCGGCGCTGTCCATCGAGAACCCACCGCTCAGAATAATTGTTCGCTGGAAACTGGTGCGGATGGTCTTCTTGATTGCGGCCGGAACCTGCGGGGCCCCCATACTGCTGTGGTCGACGACATGGATATAGAGGATCTCCCTGGTGTGAAGCTGCCGGGCAAGATAGGCATATGTGGCATCGATTTCGGGATACAGCGGCATGTCGCTTGCCACACCGTACGGTGACAACCGGATCCCGACCCGTTCCTTGCCAATCGCCGCGACAACGCCGTCGACAACTTCCAGCAAAAAGCGGCAGCGGTTCTCAATGCTCCCCCCATATTCGTCAACGCGCACGTTGCTCATGGGAGACAAGAATTGCTCCAGGAGATATCCGTTCGCACCATGCAGCTCAACGCCATCGAAATTCGCCTTTATGCCGTTGGCGGCAGCAGTGACGTATTCCTCCCTCGTTTTTCCGATATCTAGCGGGGACATGGCGGTTGGCACAGGAAAGTCCTGCTGCCCCAGCGTATCCGTCCATATTTGCCCGAGAGCCTTCTTGGCAGAGGGCGCAAAAATGACGGCATGTTCGCTCATGTTCGCCGGATGACTGATGCGGCCGGTATGCATAAGCTGCACGAATATCCGTCCACCTCTGGTATGAACGGCTTCCGTCGTTTTCTTCCAACCTTCCACCTGTTCCGACGTGAAGATTCCCGGGATGCGGCTGTAGCCGAGACCGTTCGGAGAAGGGGATGTTCCTTCGGTGACGATCAGGCCCGCGGTTGATCGCTGACCATAGTACGTCGCCATCAGATCGTTCGGGATGTTGCCGGGTGCGCGCGAGCGCGTCATCGGGGCCATGACGATCCGGTTCCGCAACACAATACTCCCGAGGGTATACGGGCTGAGAAGTTTAGTCGTTTTCATATGATCATTCCTTGATGAACACCAGGCGATACTCGTCATCCCACGGCCATTTATCCTGCGATTGCAGGAGACCGGCATGCTGCCACCTCTAGGACGTTTCTGGGGACAGCATCGAGACCAACAACACGGTCATATGACGCAGCCGATGACACGACACCATGCGGGCAGCATGCATGAGGGCCGGTCACTATAACCGGATGAAGTATACCGCTCGAAATGAAGTGATGAATCGGCTGAAGGGATGAAAGAATAGCTAGTTCTCCGTCACCCAACCCGTTTAGGGCGTACTACGTCAGAAACCGGACTCTCCCGGCGCATCACGGAATAGGTTTCAGAAAGTAG
>PMCM01000276.1:0-5390 GCA_003154155.1 Ignavibacteriota bacterium
ATCTCGAGAAACTCGCCATCCGGTTCAATGGCTTCCCGCTCCACGTGGAACTCCGCCATGCCTCCTGGGACCATCCCGGCCTGTACGCGCTGCTGAACGAACTTGAGGTGTCCCCCGTAAACTCCGACCTTCCGCGGATCAGACAGTTGATTCCGTATCTTCCCCGCACGACCGGAGATCAAGCATATCTCCGGCTGCACGGACGCAACGAAAAAGCGTGGATGCAAAACACGTACGACGGCAGGTACGACTATCTGTACAACGGGCGGGAAATGCAGGAAGTCCGCCGCCGCATCTTCGCGCTCCCNNCGCGCATTCATACTCTGGAACAACACCACGGGGGGCAAGGCGGTGGCAAATGCGCTGCAGTGTGTGGCCATGGTCCGGGGATCCGGCGCACTGCCGATTCCCCCGGCCGCCCTGCGCGCATTCCCCATCCTGCGGGACATCGCACGCATGCAGGAGCCCGACGCCCAGCTCTTCGGCGATCAGTACCGCGAAGCAATGTAGTCGTGGGATACATGTCGTGGTGGGAAAAAAGGAAGACGGAACGCGTCGTTACCGGCTTCTTTGCGGCCGGCCTCCCCTGCGCGCATCAGGGCGCGGGGGACGGCCCGTCCGGGAAAACGATTTACGGGGGGGCGGCCTCACCTCGCGCCGCCGCTGCGCAGGCAGCAGAGTTGAGAGTTCCTCTGCAAACGATCCCTGAAACTCATACGCAAGCGGATTGGCCGCAAGCCCGGCGCGTACCGGCACCATCGCCACATCAAAGATGATCTTCCGCAAATCTTCCGTCTTCCGCAATACACGCTCCCGGTACGTCCGCTTCCACAAACGCGGACCAGCGAAGGCCGCCGCCGTCGCCGTGGCCGCTTCCCGGAACGCAGCCAAAAATGATTTCATGTGCGCCCCCTCCTGCTTGCCCCGGACAAGCAACGTCAGCGTCGCAGGAAGAAACGAGTAGATCAACACTTCAAAGTGGTGCGCGATGGACTGGTCACGGAGGGCCCCCAGGACCACACGCACATGCTCGGCCTCGGCAAAGAGCGGCCGGGCGTCATGCGTCTCCAGCGTGATGAGGTACCGGTGCCTCCCCCGGTAATCGAACCGCGGCTTGGGCTCCTCACCAGCACTGTGCAGCTGCATGACGGTCGTTGTCGACATCGTTCCTTCATCTCCACGCACAACACAGCCCCTCCCGCCTCCCCTCAACATGACTCCACAGGGGCGGGAGACCGAACACCTCGGGGGTGTCACGCTCTACAACTTCACACCATGGGCGGTCAAATATTGGCGGATGCGTTCCAGCGCTTCCTGGTCGCTAATCTGCAGCTTCACACCGGCGTTCCGAAGCACCACATCCAGAGGATCCAGCCGGTTCCCCAACCAGATGTACATATAATAGCCGAGGCGGTCAAGATCGTGAGGTTCCGTTGCGGGAAGCCCGGCAACGCACCCGTAAGCGATTCTCTCAAGGCTTTCGGCGGGCGCAGGCTTTACCGCGGAAGGAGCTTTTGTTGTCATGCATGCATTCCGTTATCGATGAGTACCGCGTCCAATATACGCATTACGTCCGTGCATTACAATTGATAGCCGACCATGAAGTAGACCAGGAACGGACCCTGTTGCACCGGGGTGTCGGGTAATGCGACGTTGAAATAGAAACTTTTGCCGGCGCCGATCACGGCCGGGCCGATTGGCGTGGTGAACGCGAGTTCCAGCCCGACGCCGTGCAGCAGCGAGCTGAACTTGATCTCTTCCGGCGCCGCGGAAATCGTGCCGAGATCGTACCGGGCCCGCACGTACGTATCGAACAGCAGGCGCACCGGCAGGAAATACCGGAGCTCAGCGTTCACCAGCACGATCTGCCTCCCCCGCCTGTCGTCCTCCCGCAGGCCGAAAAACGATTCGCGTCCGCCCATCCGGAACTGCTGGGCCAGCGGCATCGTCCGGTCGGCGAAACCCATCGTGAACCTGGGATGAAACGTCAGCCGGTTTCCCCAGCTCGCATAGCTCTCGTACATGATGTACAATGAATTGTAACCGATCTCACTCCCCAGCCCCAGCATCGAAAACTCATAGGAGAGCTTCATCCCCACCCCGTGCGTGGGAAAGGGATAACTGTCTTTTGTGTCGACAACAGTGCTGAGCCGGACGAGAACGAGCCGGTACCGCTCATCGATGGTCAGGTTGTCCAGATTCAGGAGACGGACGTTCTGCCACAAGAGGTCGGCGGTCGCATTGCCAAGCCGCTCGAGGAAACTACCGAACGAAAGGTCGAAGCCGTAGCGGATATCCCGGTACTCCCCGATCCGGTCGCGCTGCCACCGGTTGGCTTGTGTCTGCGGAGGAGTCTGATAGACGTAGCTGTCATACACGCGGTGAAAGGCACTCACGTTGAACGTCAGGTACGTATCGAAGAGCCGCTGCGCCTTGTATTCCAGTGTGATGTCGCTGTTCCGCTGGCCGCCCGACACCGTGAGTCCGAGATCCATGCCGGTCCCGTGGAAGTTCTCATCGCGGATATCCAGCAAGCCTTGGAGAGAGCGTTCGCCGTCGGCCCGCAAGCCGATACGCACGAGCTGTGACGGGCGCTCCTTGATCCGGATGGTGAGCCGCAAGCGTTTGTCGACCGACGCCGGCTCCAGATACACGTATTCGAACAGCTTGGTGCCGCTGAGATTGGCAACGCCCCTCCGCGCTTTGTCAATCTCGAACACGTCGCCGGCGTTCAGGGGCAATTCGCGGAGTATAAACGCATCCTGCGTCCTCTCCCCCCCCTGCACATCGACGGCGGAGATCACCCCTTCATCCAGGACGAAGGTGAGCGTGCCGTCCGACTCCTGATACCGCGCATCGATGAATCGCGCAAGCGAGAAACCTTTGTCCCTGTACATCCGCAGCACCTTCTCCGTTGCGCGTTCCATATCTCCACGGCACATCGCACGTCCCAACAGCGGGGCCACATGGAGCGCAAGAACACTCTCCGGCACGCAACGGCATCCGGCAAACCGGATCTGACGGATGACCGGATTGGGCGTTCCGGAAAACGTTACGACCGTCCCCGTATCACTCTGCGACACGGCCGCCTGCACATCCTGAAATCCGCCCGTGGCATACAATGCATCCAGCAGCGTCCGCACCCCGAAGACGGTTCCCCGGAGCGAGGAATCATTCGTGACACTCCCGGGCACCAGGGAATCGGGGATGGAACCGGCATCAAACCTCCAGATCACCCGACCGGGGAACCGAGCCCGGTCCCCCGCCGGAGCCATATTCTCCGTCTTCTCTCGCACAAGCTGGAGGATCTCGGGCATATGACGTTCGGCCGTCGCATCACCCTGAAGGATCAGCGTATCCAGGCCCCGGAACAACGAGCCGGAGTGGCGCCCGATATCGGGCGTGATGACATAGTCCGCCGTAGCCAGGGCGCGCTCGTTCACACGCTCCATCATAATGCCCATGATCTGATCGGCGGTCTGCCACGGGGCCTTCATCTCGTCCAGAGTGCGCAACCCGCTCGTGGTGTTCACGGCGATGGCAATGTCACATCCGGCGGACCGTGCGACGTCCACCGGCACGTTGGCCACCAGGCCGCCGTCCACCAGCCGCATGCTGTCACGCTCGATGGGATTGAACAGCAGGGGCACGGTGGAGCTTGCGCGGAGCGCTTCCGCGAGGGAGCCGTCACGCAGGACCACCCGTTTGCCGGAAACCAGATCGGTCGCTACGGCGCGGAACGGGATCTTCAGATGATCGAAATCCGGAAAGGGATGATACAGCGCCTGCAGTATTTCGTCGGAAAGAAAATCGGTCAGGCGCTGGCCGGAGGAGACGGCCGAGGGAAGAACCGGCGTGAGACCCTGGAACCGGACGACCACGAAACTCCTGTCGTCGACCTGTTTCTGATCGACGAACAGCTCCGTGCGCCGCGTCTCATCGGTGAGCGAAAGCACTTCGTCCCAGTCGGTGGTGACCGCCAGCGATTCCAGCTCCGTCGGCGTGTACCCGGCCGCATAGAGCCCGCCCACAATCGCCCCCATGCTCGTCGCGGCAATGACATCCACCGGCACGCCGTGACGCTGCAGTGCCTTGAAGACGCCGATCTGTGCAACGCCGCGCGCACCGCCGCCGCTCAGGACAAGTCCGATACGCGGACGATTGACGGTGCGCTGGGGTATGCCGTAAAACGATCGGGTGCCGGGAGCGAAGTGGGGTCCGAGCACATACGTGGAATCACGCGCCATGACCATCCGGGCCGGGACCAACAGAAGCACTGCGGCAAAAACATACGGGATGGTGCGGGCGACGGCTACCACCTGGCGGGGGAAAGGATATGAAGACACAGAATCACCTTGGCACATCCGTACTGAGTTGAAAACGAAGGACCACGCCTTGATCCCGGTCGAGGACATAAAGGAGTGTCTGGAAAAATGCCAGCCCGCTTGGACGGCGCATGAGCCCGCCCGAACGGATCAGGCCGAAAGATTCGCCTCGCAACTGCCCCCGGCTGTTGAATTTGAATATGCTGTCCTGAGCCGCATCAGCAACAAACACGTCACGCCGGGATGGGTCAACCGTGGCAGCCACAGCAAAAACATAGCGATTGGGCCGCAGAAAATCCACAAGCCGGTCCTGGAGATTCGCAGGATCATACCGGGGGAGCCAGCCGGTGAAATCCGCATTGTTCTGATAGGTCATCCAGAGCGCACCGTAGGCGACCCCTACCGATGATTGGACCAGCACGAAGTCTTTGCTGTTCGGAAAGGCCGCGATGCCGGTCGGATGATTGATGTTCGCAATGCCGGTCCCCACGCCCGTGACGAACGCCGGAAGCGGCGTAATGAAGGTGTCGGACCCGTCGAACTGCAGAACGCGCGCATCTGGATCGATGAAGCTGGCATTGTCGGGGCCGTCACGCGCGGCAAGGATCGTGTTGTCGTTCAACACCGTCATGCCCGGGAAGCGCCTGCCGGGATGCGCAAGTTCCCGCCAGACAGTATCAATCCGCGCCCGGTCCAGGCGGTGTGCCGAATCCGGCGAACTGGAGACGAGATGAATGCGGAAGATCGCACCGACGGTGTCGCCGTTGGCAGCCACCATGACGCCGCCGACCAGGAGATCAAGCCGTGAATCCTGCGCCAGCGATACCGGACGCAACATGGAGCGCGTGCTCAGAACACCCCCCGCCCTGTTGAGCATCACCAACCGGTCCGCCCGCGTATCCGCAACATAGAGCAGCTGATCGCGGCCGAGGAGAATGGCCTCGGGCCCTGAGAAACCGCCAAAGGGGGGATCAATGGGGATGTACGATGTGTCGAGCACCGACGTCGGCTGTTGCGGCAGTCCGCCCAGGTCCATCGGTTCCTGGCAGCCGCCCAGCAGCATGA
>PMCM01000276.1:5425-10409 GCA_003154155.1 Ignavibacteriota bacterium
GCCCCGAGGGCAAAACTCTCCTCCGACGTCTCATCGGCCCCTAAGAGCTTCTGTCCGATCGTCCGCTTGACCCCGCCCCGCACGAAAAAGGTATTCTCCCAGGCGTATTCCGCCCCGAAACGCACATTCTCGGCGTTGTCATTCGGGTGGTTCAGCTGGATCGATGCCGTGATCCGCTGGTCGTCCGTCAACAGGGGCTCAAAGGCAAAGCCGAGCTTGAATACCGTGGGCAGCGAGTATGACTGGAATGAGGTGACGTCCGTGCCGTTCATCTCCGTCACTGCACCTTTCGGCGCCACATCCGCACCGAAGTTGGTGATCACCACGGCAAACCGCGACGTCCCCAATCCCGTCCAGTAATACGTCCCCAGATCCACCATCACCGAGCGCATTTTCAGAACATCCAGTGTCTCTTCCACGTAGCGGATCGTCGTGCCGAAACTGAACTGATCGGTCATCTTCCGCGCATAGCTCAGTCCCACGCCCACGTCGCCGAAGCTGAAATACCGGCCCGTGCCCAGGGGCTGCGTCTCGGTGGTGATTTCCATGTCGGCCATGTGCAACGATCCCGCCGACAGGCCGATGGCATCCGATGAGGTGAGATGATACGTGACACCCAGGAAGTCGTGCTTGATATCCACGACATACTCGGTGTGCGCGGCAATGACCTCGTTGTCTTTCGCCTGTACCAGGCCCGCCGGATTCCAGTACAGCGCCGACGCATCGTTGGCAACCGCCACAAACGATTCGCCCATGCCTTCGCCGCGTGCGCCGACGCCGATCTTCAGGAATTGGAACGCGGCGATGCCCGCCCGCTGCCCGCCGAGATTCGGTACGAGCTGCGCCTGCACCGGCGCGGGTTGCGCGCAGACCGCCAGCACGCAGGCTGCCGCCAGCGTGACGCAGCGGCCGATGCCGCTTCCGGGGCGATATGTCGGGGGGCGATTGCGCATGTCAGAACCGGAACGACAGACTCCCCCGGAAGGTCCGCGGGTTGAGGTATCGCGACGGATCGTACGGATACGGTGAGATGTTCCCGTTGAGCTGGGGATACAACGGATCGTTATAACTCGTGGGCGTCGGATCGCCGTACTCGTAGGCCCTGCCCGTGGCCGGATTGATGATCTGGGCGTTGACGTTGTTCAACAGGTTCTGGATCTCGATGCTGGCCACCAGCTTCCCGAATCCCAGATCAATCACCTTTTCAATGTTCAGGTCCACATAGAACCAGTACTCCCCGATCGAACCGTTCACGTTGTTCTGATCGGTGATGTACTGGGGGCGCCCGGTGACCGCATCGACGCCCGTCAGGATCTGCGGGGTGTAGCGTTTGCCCGATTCGGCGAAAACACGCACGAACGCGTTCCAGTCGTCCAGGATCCCGGCACCGACCCCGAACAGCGGCTGATCTTTGGGCACCGTGAAGTTCAGGTTCATGGAGACCTGCACCGGCCGGTCCCAGATGAGGTAGTTTTCACGGATGTTCTCGGGGAGCCCCTGCTGGAGCCGCACGAGGTTTTCACTCGGCGTCGAGCTCTTTCCGGTCGCGATGGTGTATGAGCCGGAGAAGGCACCGCGGAACCAGTTGCCGATGCGCGTCTTGTACTCCACTTCAACGCCCCGCACCCGGCCGTAATCCGAGTTCAGGTATGTCGTGTAGTACTGCCCGCTGCCCACCCCGCCCTCGCGCAGGACGTTTTGCTCGGTGATGTAGTCAAAGATGTCTTTGTAAAACGCCGTCACGGTCAACACGTCGCTCCCGGAGAGCTGGTTCCGCAGACCCAGCTCGTAGGCCACGGTGGTCTCCGGATTTAGATCGGGGTTGCCGACCGGCAACGACGAACGCACGGCGGTGCGATTGAGTTTGGAGTACACGAACTGCGGACGCGGCAGCTTGGAGAAATGCCCGTAGGAGAAGAACAGGGTCTGGTTGTCGGACACCGGATGGGAAATCCCCAGACGGGGGCTCAACCGGGCCTTGAACCGCCTGCCGAAGAGCGAGAAGGTGTGGTCCAGGTACGCCTGGCGCAACGCCGGCGAGACGATCAGCGCGTCCGATGTATCCTTGGCGACGTCATCCACGTATTTTCCGGGCGCCCAAAGCTCCCAGCGCAGACCGACGTTCAGGAGCATGCCGCTGAGGGTGATGTTGTCCTGCGCATACACAGCGCTCTGCAGCGCATGAACGCTGTACACGTCGTTGTCAAATCCCAGCGGCTTCACCCAGGGACGGTAGATGTCCACCATCTGCAGGTTCGAATACTTCACTTCGATGCCGGTCTTGAATTTGTTTTTCTCGGTAAAAAAGTTGGTCAGATCCCCTTTCAGCGTGTATTCCGTGCTGAAATGATCGCGGTACGACGTGGGAGATCCGATATCATAGAAACCGTCGCCGGGGACCACGCCGACGGTGTCGTGCCCGAGGTTGTAGTACTGCACCGGATAGGTGACGATGTCCTGGGGCTCCGTGTACGCGCTGAACGGCTTGCCGTTGGCGTCACCCCGCACATGGGCGGTATACCTGCTCAACTTCACTTCATAAAACGTTTGCTTGCTCAGGGTGTGCGTCCACGACAGAGAGTGCTGCATGTTCACCTGTGTAAAGGTCTCCGCACTGTCGGGGATGTACTGGAACAGATACTGGTAGCCGGGGTTGGGTTCGACGCGTTCCAGTGTTGCCTGGATCGCCTGCGTGTTCTGATCAATGGTGACCGATTGGTTGAAGGCGTAGGAGAGCTTCATCGTGGAGCTGGGCTTCCAGGTCAGTTTCCCCAGCCAGGAAAAATTGTTGCTCCGTCTCGGGGCCCAGGAGCTGCCGTTGAAAATCGACGAATAGAGACCGCCGGGGGCTTCAACGATCCATCCGGCCGGACGCCTGTCGATGCCGACCGGCTGCACCCAGCGCGTATACCCATCGCTCAGGTTCGCATAGAACGTGCCGAAGAAACTTACCGTGCCGGGCACCTCCACGCCGAGCGCCGGGAGCAGGTAACTCGTGAGCGGCTCGGGACCGCTCAGGTTCACGTCGTAAATATCGGTGTTCCAGTTCGAACGGGAGTCGTTGTTGAAACCGAAGTGATCGGTCCGGTAGCCCATCGAGCCGCTATACTTGTCGGCCCCTTCACGCGTGGTGATGTTGACGATGCCCGANNGCCATGGGATCCTGCACGGAAATGCCGTCGAGCAGATAGGCGTTTTCATACGTACGCCCGCCGCGGATGTGAATCTCATTGTCCGCCAGCACCACCCCGGGCTGCATGGCGACGACCGACTGCACGTTCTGTACCGCCGCGGCCTGGATGTCGGCCTGGTTCACATTCCGCCTGCTGGCGGTTTCCTCGATGTCAAAGAGCGGCTTCTCGCCGATGATGACCACGTCCTGGCCGAGTGTCAGGACGGTTTCTTCCATCTTCGCTTGGAGCGTTGCCGTCTGGCCGGCCGCGACCTTCACGTTGGTGAACTGCACCAGCCGGTACCCGAGGAGCGACACTTCCACGGTGTACGCGCCGGGGTTGACCTTGTCGATGTGCACTTTCCCCTCGATGTCGCTCGTGCCGCCGTAGTACGTCCCTTTGACGGTCAGGTTGGCCCCCGGAAGTCCTTCCCCGGTTTTTGCATCGGTGACGGCGGCAACGATGCGGCCCGTGGTCTGCGCAATGGCGACGGCGGAACCAATGGACAGAACTCCCGCAAGCAGGAGCATGAGCACGGAACCCCGGAGCGCCATAGTGCGGTATGGAGGAGTGTGCGGCATCGGCATGCTAGAAGACCAACCTGTTCACCACCTGCGTCGGGCTGAATTGCTGCAGGGCTTTTTCGAAAAACGCACTGATGCCGCGCGGATTACCCTGGACCGTATTGTTGAGCAGATGCAGCGGCACACCGATGAAGATGATGGTGTTCTGCCCGTCGATCACAGCCAGATGGGGCGATCCGAAATAGCGCTGCGGCACGCGCGCATCCGCCTGCAACCGGTAGAGGTACCGGGCATCCGAACGGCGGTACACCGGCCGCATGAAGATCGAATGGTTCGCGGGCGAGGAATTGAATGCGAGCTGGGGATAAATATTCCGCAGATCGCTGCTGTCGGCGTAGACGACGTAGTTCGCGGGCAGACGGGAATCCCCCGCCACCGCGGGGGGCGGCGCCGGGCGCGTCGGGGAAAGATCGACGCCGCTCACGCTGTCGATCGGCGCAAAATCACGCAACGCGCCGCGCGGATCGGTGGTGTTCAGAAACATCGTCGAAAACACCACGCGCCCGCCGTTCTGCAGGTACGGAAAGATCGACAGCTGCGCCGATGCAAGTCCCGGGAACTCGTCCGAATACCACACCACGTAGTCGTACAGCAGGAATGTCTGCACCAGGGCCGGATCGGTGAACTGCGGCACCAGCCGGCCCGCCTTCCCCGACTCCTTGTCCGACGCGGAGAGACCCAGCCCGAGATCCAGCACATCCACACTCGTAAACAGCCCGCCGGGCACGGCGGCCAGCGCGGACTGATACGTTGTGAGGGCGAGCTGGACATCGAACCGGATATAGTCGCTTACCAGCAAAAGCCTGCTCTGCGGTTTCTTCACGTACCACCTGTCGGCGGCGCCGGGGAGCTTCAGCGGCGGACTGTACTGGCCCGCAACATCGCGCACTTCAATGTACACCGCATTGTCGGCATTGAGTTTCAGATTCGGCACCTGGCCGATCAGACGGCGCCCCAGGAACGAACCGCTGTAGACATCCGCCGTCACCGCACCGCTGGCGGCATCGCTCCGCGCCCTGGGAACCACCAGCGTCAGAATCGTGTCACGCAATGTGACCGTCAGCCACGCGCCGGACACCGTGGTGTCATTCAGCGCAATCCGGTACGACGACAACGTGTTGTCACCGTCCGGATCGGTCCCCTTGAAACCGAACGTCACCACGGTATAGGTGGTATCGGGCAGTTTCTGGACGACCGTCGGATCGAGCGGGTTCGGCAAGAGGCCGA
>PMCM01000139.1 GCA_003154155.1 Ignavibacteriota bacterium
AACCCCGGCCACTTCGCCGGCTACGGCGATTCGCTCTGGGGAATCACCGCGAGCGATTCTCCGACCGGCTACTCGGCACGGGGCGCCCCGCCCAACGAAGGGGATGACGGCACACTCGTGCCCACGGCCCCCCTGAGCTCCATCGCCTTCGCACCGGAAATCGCGATCCCCGTCCTGCGCAATCTGTGGAACAACTACCGGCCCCAGCTCTGGACGAAATACGGTTTCCGCGACGCCTTCAATATCGGCAAGAACTGGTGGGACTCCGATATCATCGGCATCGACCAGGGTCCGATCATTATCATGATCGAAAACTACCGTACCGGCAAGGTGTGGAAACGGTTCATGAAGAACCCGGACGTTCAGCGCGGCCTCCAGGTCGCGGGGTTCCAGCTTCTCACGAGCGTGGCGGATCCCGTCGGCAGCGCTCCCGCCCGGTTCGAGCTGCTGCAGAATTATCCGAACCCGTTTAATCCGTCTACGAAGATTCGGTATAGCATAGGGTCTGGNNTCAGATATCAGAATTCAGAAATCAGAATTCAGGCTGCCTCCTGGGTACGCCTCAGCGTCTATGACATGCTCGGCCGCGAGGTGGCGGTGCTGGTGAATGAAGAAAAACAACCGGGATCCTATGAGGCGACCTTCGACGGCAGCCGCCTCGCAAGCGGCATGTACATTTACCGCCTGGATGTGCCGGGCCGAACTATCGCCCGTTCACTTGTGCTGTTGAGATGATGCGGCATGAGGTACCGTTGCTCTCTGTTGACGATGCTGGCGGCCGGAATCCTCGGGGGGTTCCCCGCTCCCGTACCATCCGCACAAGCACAATCGGGTGAGGCGTGGGACCCGTTCCTCGATTCTCTGCAACAACGCACGCTGCACTGGTTTCTCGTCACCACGGCTGAAAACAACGGACTGACCCCCGATCGCTGGCCCGCGCGAGCACCCGCGAGCATCGGTGCGACAGGATTCGGGCTCACCGCCATCCCGCTCGCCGCCGAACGGCACATCATCACACGGCATGCAGCGGCGATCCGCATCCTCACCTGTCTCCGGTTCCTCCTCTCGATTCCTCAGGGGGATGCCGCCACCGGCACAGGCGGCTATCGCGGTTTCTTCTACCATTTTTTGAACACGCGAACAGGCCTGAGAGAGTGGAACTCGGAGCTCTCCACAGTCGATACCGGCCTCCTCCTCATGGGTGTCCTTTTCTGCGAATCGTACTTCACCCGCGACTCACCCACCGAACAGAACATCCGCCGCCTTGCCGATTCCCTCTATCGCCGCGTCGACTGGACCTGGTCATTGAACGGCACAGAGGGGATCACCCTGGGCTGGACGCCGGACGAGGGATTCCACCATATCACCTGGCGCGGATACAACGAGGCGCTGTTCCTGTATATCCTTGCACTGGGATCGCCTACCCATGCCATCCCGCCAGCATCATATGCCCACTGGCTCTCCGGCTACCGGTGGTTGTCCTACCGTGATCGCGAGTTTGTCAGCTTCGCACCCCTCTTCGGTCACCAATACTCCGCATGCTGGATCGACTTCCGCGGCATCCGTGACGCATATATGAACGGAAAGGGTATCGACTATTTCGAAAACTCACGCCGTGCAACATATACACATCAGGACTACGGCAAAACCAATCCGTCGGGCTGGCGTGACTATTCGTCGGAGATCTGGGGATGGACATCCTGTGACGGCCCACGGGATACCGCCTTCACCGTCGATGAGCGCTCCCGGCATTTTCAGGGATATGCGGCGCGCGGCCCGTCAGCCGACTGGACAAATGACGACGGAACGATCGCCCCGACCGCAGCGGCTTCATCTGTCCCCTTCGCCCCCGGAATCTGCATCTCCGCGGTGAAAGCCATGCGCCGGAAATACGGGGCGCAGCTCTACACGGAGTACGGTTTCCACGATGCGTTCAACCCGACATTCGTCACACCGGCAACCCCCGGAGGATGGTTCGACCCGGATTATCTGGGAATCGACCAGGGACCAATCGCCTTGATGATCGGCAACGCACGCGACGGCATCGTCTGGCGCGTCCTCCGGTCGAACCCCGCGATCGTCAAGGGGTTGCGCCGCGCCGGTTTTACCGGCGGGTGGCTCGACAAACGCTGATGTCCCTGGGATCAGCATTCGTTTGTAACAAGGGGACATCCCGCCGCAAGGGGAATATGTCCCGAAGAGACCCCTTCGGGGGGACGGCACTCGTTACCGGGAATCGCACCAGATCAGGATGGCCGCTCGATGAGACTCTTTCGCTTCTGCTTTGCAGCGTTGACAGTACCTTGCTTTGCGTTCGCGCAAAGCATCATTCTGGACAATTTTGAATCGTTGAACGGCTGGCAGGCGGTGCACAGTCACGGCGATGCCTGCTCCATCACCATCACGCCGGGCACAGGCCGGACCGGCAAAGCAATGATGATGGATTTTGCCTTTGCCGGGCATATGGGGTCCGTCAGCGCCCTCAAACGGTTCGCACGCACACTCCCTTCCGACTTCCAGCTCGTGTTCGATATCCGCGCCGAAGCCCCGGTCAATAACCTCATCATCCGCATTTACGACACGCTGGACAACGTCTGGATCGTCAACCGTTCCAACTTCCCCTATCCCCGTGAATGGACGACACTCCGCATCAAGAAATGGCAGCTGCCCTACGGCTGGGGTCCTTCCGGAAGGGGAGACCTGACGTATATGGACCGCATCGAGTTCATCGTGGACGTGGTCGATGGCGGCCGCGGCAAAGTGTGGATCGACAACCTCCGGATCGAGCCCACCGGCCACGGAAGCCGCGGGCTGGCTCCCCGCCTGCACACATCGTCATCAGTTCCCGGAGGAACACCATCGTTTGCTCCGGACGGGCTGACCATCACGCGCTGGCACAGCGCCCCGGGCCCCGGAGGCCAATGGCTGGAAATGGACTTCGGCAAACCCCGCGATGTCGGGGGACTCATCATTCAATGGGATCCGAAGGACTTCCCCCGTGCGTTTCACATTATGAGCTCGGGAGACCATCGTACCTGGCGCGCCCGTTATACGGTCGGGGATGCGGCCGGAGGCCGGAGCATTATCCCCCTCGGCGATACGGAAGCACGCTGGTTGAAGGTCGTTGCCGATCATCCGGCCGGCCGTGATGGCATCACCATCGAGAAACTGACCTGCAAAGGGCCGGAATTCTCCTTCTCACCCAACGATCTCTTCCGCGCGATCGCCGTGGAATCGCCGCGCGGGTCATTCCCCGCGTACCTGTACGACAGGCAATCCTACTGGACCATTGTCGGAGTTCCGGAGGACCGGAGCGAAGCATTGATCAATGAACAGGGGATGATCGAGGTGGACCGGCTCGGGTTCTCGCTGGAACCCTTCCTTCGGTTGGACAACGAATTCCTGACCTGGAACGATGTGTCGGTGAAACAGACGCTCGCACACAACACACTCCCCATTCCGACGGTGGAGTGGCACTGGGGCGACCGCGCACAGCTGCACATCACGCCGCTGGCATCCGGCCCGGCCGGGAGCAGTGTGCTCCTGGTAAGGTACACACTCAGGAACACCGGCACCACGGCGCTCGCGGGCGCGCTGTTTGTCGCCTTCCGTCCGTTCCAGGTGAATCCGCCCTGGCAGACATTTACCATCGTCGGAGGCGTGTCGTCCATTCACCACGTGCTGTGCGGCGACACGATTGCCGTGGACAACAGGACGATCATCCCCCTCGTCAAGCCCGGGGCGGCCGGCGTGTGTCCGTTCGATCAGGGAGATGTAACCGAGTATCTGCGCTCGGGGCATGTACCGCCCGCCCCCGGTATCGACGACCGTACCGGGTACGCGTCGGGCGCGCTCCGGTGGGACGTCAATCTTGCCCCGGGCGATTCGATGGATGTCGTTCTCGCCGTGCCCTTCCACGCAGAACGGCTGGGACTTGAGCCTTCAATCGGCGCCGAGGCGGCGTGCCGGAGATTCGCAGCGGCATACGATGCCAGCGTGGCGTCGTGGCAACAGCAGCTCGGCAACGTGGACATCCAGCTGCCGCCCGGAGCGCAAGACATCCCGAACAGCGTCAGGACCACGCTCGCCTACATTCTCATCAATGCCGACAGTGTCGCCCTGCAGCCGGGCTCACGCTCGTACGAACGGTCCTGGATTCGCGACGGTTCAATGATGTGTGCGGCCCTCCTGCAGATGGGCGTGCGCGAACCCGTGCGGAAGTATCTCGAGTGGTATGGCACATATCAGTATCCCGACGGTAAGATCCCGTGTGTCGTTGATGACCGGGGCGCCGAACCGATACCCGAGCACGACAGTCATGGTCAGTACATCTACGCGGTGATGCAGTACTTCCAGTTCACCCGCGATACGGCATGGCTCCGCACGCGCTGGCCCGGGGTGATCAAGACCGTGCACTATATCCAGACTCTGCGCGCGTCACGGAAGACGGATGTCTATCGCAACGGCTCGGCGGAACAGCGTGCGTGCTACGGCCTGGTACCGGAATCGATCAGTCACGAAGGATACTCGCCGAAACCGATGCATTCGTACTGGGACGATTTCTTTGTCCTGCGGGGTCTCAAGGATGCGGCCCTGATGGCCGTCGTTCTGGGGGACACCGGCCTGGCCCGGGAATTTGCGGCCGAGCGCGACGATTTCCGGCACGACCTCTACGGCTCGCTGCGGCTGCTCATGCGTGATCGCGGCATCAACTATCTGCCGGGCTGTGTCGAACAGGCGGAATTCGGCGGCCTCTCGGCGACGGTCGGGATTACGCCGGTGGATGAGTTGGGGTATATCCCCGATACGCTCGTGCACGCAACCTTCAACCGGTGCTACCAGGAGTTCCTCGACCGCAAGAACGGTACGGTCCGCTGGGATACCTACCTGCCGTACGAATTCCGGTTTGTCGGCACGTTCGTGTATCTTGACGAGCCCGCCCGGGCGGGAGAAATGCTCTCCTGGTACATGCAAGGCCGCCGGCCCCTCGCGTGGAACGGCTGGGGTGAGGTCGTGTGGCACGATGTGGACGCGCCCCGGTGCATCGGCGATATGCCGCATTCCTGGGCCGGCTCCGATTTCATCCGTTCCTTCCGCAGCATGCTGGCCTATGAACGCGAGCGGGACACATCGCTGGTTCTGGGGGCAGGCATCATGGAATCCTGGCTCGACGGTCCGGCGGGGATGCGCGTGAGAAACCTCCCGACATACTTCGGCAACATATCCTTCAGTCTGCAACGGATGGGGGACATCGTGGAAGGGGAAGTCTACGGCGACGCCCGGACTCCCGGCGGAGGCATCATCCTGAAATCGCCACTTGCAAGGCCCGTGAAACTTCTGAAGAGCGACAGGCCCTGCTCCATCAGCGGCAATGAGATCTCCATCACACAGCTCCCTGTGCATTTCAGACTCGAATACTGACAACTATCGTGGAACGAACGCCCATGAACTCCCCGCTCCTGCTCTCCTGTGCCTCCGTGAAACGGGTCACAGCTATCATCCTTCTGTCTCTCCTCCTTGCACCGCCGGCACACCAGCAATCGCGGGTGCTCGACGACTGTGAGTCGCTGGACGGCTGGACAACCACCGTCTCGGAAGGCGCCAAACTCCAGCTGACACTGGAAAAGGGCTCGACCGGCCGCGCGCTCGGAATGCACTTCGACCTGAGCGGCGTCTACGGGTACGTGATCGCCCGGAAGAATTTCCCGCTGGATCTCCCCGGGAATTACCAGTTCACCTTCGACATGAGGGCGGACGCGCCCGTGAATAACTTCGAGTTCAAGGTGACGGACGAACATGACAATGTGTGGTGGATCAAGAAACTGAATGTCACCTATCCAGCCGATTGGACACGCCAACGCATCAAAAAACGCCATCTCGCCTTTGCCTGGGGCCCCCGGCGCGACGCCGAATTGCGCAAGGTCAAATCCATCGAGTTCGTCGTCTCCTGCGGCACGGGAGGTAAGGGAACAGTGTTCATCGACAATTTCTGCTTTGTGCCGATCGACGACCAGGCTGCCGCCCGCGCAAAGGCAACAGTACAAGCTTCCTCCCCGGCAGGCGGCCGCACACCCCGCATTGATGCCGCCGGCACACTCGTCAAAGGATGGAAAACCGGTGGCGCACAACCCCGGCAGCTGACCATCGATTTCGGCTATTCCAGGGAAGTAGGCGGACTGGCGATTGACTGGGATTCCCTGGATTACGGTGCGGCATACCAGGTAAAACTGTCTGACGACGGCAAGGAGTGGTCAACCGTCTCACGGACCACCGCCGGCAAAGGCGGCCGTACCTACATCTATATGCCGGAATGCGAAGGTCGATTCCTCCAGCTTGCCGTCCAGCGCAGCAGCCGGAACAAAGGTGTCACACTCCGCGAGCTCCACATCAAAGGGCCCGAGTTCTCTTCCAGCCCGAACGCCCTCTTTCATGCAATTGCGGCCGAGTCTCCCCATGGCTACTTCCCGAAATATCTTCTGGACAAGCAATCCTACTGGACGGTGATCGGCGCCGACGGCGATACGCAGGAAGGACTGATGAATGAACAGGGACAGGTGGAGGTGGACAAGGTGCAATTCTCGCTCGAACCGTTCCTGTATGTCGATGGCAAGCTCGTAACGTGGAACGACGTGACGACAACACCGGCGCTCACAAACGGCTACCTGCCCGTTCCCACGGTGACCTGGAATTATGCGAACCAATGGGAGTTGACGGTGGAAACCCTGGCATCCAGCCCTGCCGGCAAATCCATGCTGGTCGTGCACTATACCATCCGGTCCCTGGCGTCCGCCCGGAACGTCCGGCTCTACATCGCCCTCCGGCCGTTCCAGGTGAATCCGCCATGGCAGTTCCTGAATGTCCAGGGGGGCACCGCCCGTGTTGACAGCATCGTGATGGACAAAGGGATCGTGCGGGCCAACGGGAAGAACGTGATCTCCCTGGCAAGGCCCACCGCATTCGGCGCGACNNGCAGCCTTCCAGTATGACATGACCTTCGGCGAGGGAGAGACAAAGGAACTGGTCTTCCTTGTGCCGTTCCATGCGTGGGACCGCCGTGCGGCGGGCAACCTCCCGTTCTCAGGCCCCCAATTCTATTTCTCGATGTTGCGGTACAAGGTGCTACAGGATTGGGGATCGATGCTCTCGAAGTTCACGCTCCGCGTGCCTCCGTCGGTTCAGCCGGTGGTCAACACCGTGCTGTCGAATCTCGCCTATATCATGATCAACCGCGACGGCCCCGGCATCCAGCCGGGTTCGCGGAGCTATGAACGGTCATGGATTCGCGACGGCGCACTCACCTGCACCGCGCTGCTGCAGACCGGGTTCACTACCGAGGTGCGCGACTTCATCGATTGGTATGCAACAGGGCAGTATCCCAACGGCAAGATTCCGTGCGTGATCGACAGCCGGGGTCCGGATGCGGTCCCCGAACATGACAGCAACGGCGAATTCATCTATGCGGTCATGCAATACTATTTGTACACCAAGGACACGCTCTGGCTGCGCGGGAAATATGAGGCCGTCACCCGGACAGTTCGGTATATCCAGTCCCTCCGCCAGGAACGGAAAACGGATCTTTACCGCAATGGAACCCCGGAACAGCGGGCCCTCTACGGCATCATCCCGGAATCGATCAGCCATGAAGGGTACTCGGATGTCCCGCGGCACTCCTACTGGGATGACTTCTTTACCCTGCGCGGCTTGAAGGACGCGGCCGCCATTGCTGCGGTCCTCGGGCAGACCCGCGACGCCGCAGAATTCGCCGCGGAACGGGACGACTTCAGAAAGGACCTCTACGCGTCAATGCGGCTCGCCATGGCGAACACAAAGATCAACTACATTCCCGGCTGTGCCGAACTCGGCGATTTTGACGCGACCTCCACGACCATCGGCGTCATTCCCGGAGGGGAGCTGGGCAACATCCCCGAACCCCAACTTCACAATACATTTGACAAATACTTTGACTATTTTTCGGAACGCAAGACCAAAGAGACGGGCCCGAACTACACCCCGTATGAAACCCGGGTGATCGGGACGTTTGTGTATCTCGGCCAGCGGAAGCGCGCGGAAGAGGCGCTCGACTTTTTCATGCACGACCGGCGCCCGCCCGAATGGAATGAATGGGCGGAAGTGGTGTGGCGCGATCCGTCAACGCCGAAATATATCGGCGACATGCCGCATACCTGGGTGGGATCCGATTTCATCCGTTCTGTGAGATCCATGTTTGTCTACGAGCGGGAACGCGATACGTCCCTCGTGATCGGTGCGGGCGTTCCCGGGAGCTGGCTCGCCGATACATCCGGCATCGCCGTCGGCGGCCTTCCCACCTACTACGGTAAGTTGTCCTACCGTATGCAGCACATTCATGATTCAGTTATTGTGACGATCGGCGGCGGCCTGCAGATTCCCTCCGGAGGCATCGTGGTGACCTCGCCTGTCGAGTCACCGGCCGGAAAAATCACGGTGAACGGCACTCCCGTCCACTCCGGTGATGCACACGAGGTGATTCTGCGTGAACTTCCAGCAACGGTGCACTTCGAGTACTGACCGGACAGCATGACAGATCGACATCACGACTCCCGACGAAATATTTCCCTGAATGGCATCTGGGAACTCGAACCCGGCGACCGGACATTCCCCCCGTCCGCCTGGCGGTTTCACGTTCCCGTCCCATCGCTTGTGGATTCCGCTGTCCCGGTGTATCACCACCGGCTGAGCCAATACCACTGGTATCGCAAACGGTTCGCGCTCGACCCTGCCGACCGGAAAGAACGGGCGCTGCTGGTGATCGAGCAGGCGATGTTCGGGACCGCTGTGTGGGTGAACGGGGTGCACGTGGGCGACAATATCGCCTGCTATACGTCACAAGAATATGACATCACCCATGCGCTCCGGCCGGGCAAGGAACAGGAACTCCTCGTCCGTGTGGGTGATCGCGCCACCCTCCCGCCCGAGAGCGCCGTCGGGAAAGACCAGGAACGGACATCCTTCATCCCGGGAATCTGGGGTGACGTGCGGCTCGTGCTCTGCGGTGATCCGCGCGTCACCAATACGCAGGTGCTGCCGCATATCAACCATGCGGAAGCCGAGGTGCATATCTCCCTCTTTACCGCCAGACCGGTCCGGGGACATGCGCACATCACCACGCGTATCCTCGAAAAAGCGGGCGGCACGCGTGTCACCGGGAACATGGCCATCGAAGCCGAGCTCGCACCGGGAGAAGAAATCGCCCTCACGTTCCGGCACGTGCTGCGGGACCTGCACCTCTGGTCCCCGGATGATCCGTTTCTCTATGTCCTCGAAACGGAGGTCTCCCGGGGCGGCACGCCGGTGGACGTGGTGCGCACAACGTTCGGCATGCGCGAGTTTACGGTGGACGGGAATCAGTTCCTGCTGAACGGCAAGCGCATCGCCTTGCGCGGCGGCAATATCGCGTTCCATAGGTTCCTCTCCGATTTCGAACGCGGGAACCTCCCCTGGGACCCGGCCTGGATCAAACGGGTTCTGATCGACATTCCCAGAAACCACAACTTCAATTTCTTCCGGAACCACCTCGGGCAGATGTACAACCGCTGGTACGATATCGCCGACGAACACGGCATGCTCATCCAGAACGAGTGGCAGTTCTGGACTACGTCGGGCTCCCGCGCACAAATCGCACACGAGTTCACCGGCTGGCTCCGAGACAACTGGAACCATCCCAGCATCGTCATNNTGGGACGGCTTGAACGAATGCCGCGACCGGTTCGTGGAAGAATCGCTGATCCCCAGCATGAAAATGCTCGATCCCTCCCGTCCATGGGAACCGGTCGACTTCCGTGAGGATCATCCGTATATCTACTCTCTCGGACCCGTGCTTCATGAGCGGAAACTCGGCTTCTCACGCTCGCTCGCGGATCTCGCGGCGTCCCCCACCCCCGCCGTCGTGAATGA
>PMCM01000066.1:0-18319 GCA_003154155.1 Ignavibacteriota bacterium
CCGGCGGCGGCGCTCAGAATGGAACGTGCCGTTCATAAGGCACGAAAAGAGGGAGACTCCGTAGGCGGAATCGTCGAGGTGACCGTGCACAATCCTCCCGTCGGTCTCGGTGAACCGGTGTTCGATAAGCTCGAAGCTGATCTCGCGAAAGCTCTGCTCTCGATCGGCGCCGTTCGGGGATTCGAAATCGGCAACGGGTTTGCAGCTGCGCGCCTGCGCGGCAGCCAGAACAACGATCCCATCTTCTTNNGTGCGGATCGCCGTGAAACCGACATCTTCCATCCACAAAGAGCAGGAAAGTGCGACGGTCGACGGACGATCGGCCCGTCTGGTGGTGGAAGGCCGGCACGATCCCTGCATTTGTCCACGTATCGTGCCCGTGGCCGAGTCAATGGTCGCATTGTCTCTTTTCGATCATGTGCTCCGCCACCGGCTCATGAAACGCGGTGGAACGAAAGCTGCGGCGAAGGATGCGTTGGCCCTCGTCGAGACGGGTATTGCTCTTCTGCAAGCGGAGAGGAAAGAATTGTCACACATGATCGGAAAAAAGGGGGCTGGACGGTAGTAGNNCATCCATTGCTTCTCGTCCTGTTTTTGAACTAATTACATGTTCTCAGTCGGCAGGAAGCAACGTGATTGAAATCCGGAACCTCGTTAAGAAATTCGGCCCCAGCATCGCTGTCAACGACCTCACTCTGACTGTTGCCCGCGGTCAGTTTTTCGGATTTCTGGGACCCAATGGCGCGGGGAAAACTACGACGATCAAGACGCTGACCGGTCTCTACCGGCCGACGTCCGGCTCCTGCGCCGTCAACGGTTTCGATGTCCATGCCGAACCGGTGTCTGCCAAGCGCAGCTTCGGCTATGTGCCTGACCAGCCATTCCTTTATGACAAATTGACGGGACGTGAGTACCTGCATTTCATCGGCGGACTCTTCCGGGTGCGGGGAGACGAGCTGCAAGCCCGGATCGAACAATACACGGAACGGTTTGAAATGTCGGAATTTCTTGACCGCCTGGCGGAAGAATATTCCCAAGGCATGCGTCAACGCATCGCCCTCGTCGGTGCTCTGGTCCATGATCCCACAGTCCTCATCATTGATGAACCCCTTCTGGGCCTCGATCCACGGAGTTCATGGCTGGTGAAGGAGTTCCTCAAGGAAAAGGCTGCTGCCGGGTTGACGATTTTCATGTCAACGCATCTCCTTCGCGTGGTCGAAGAACTGTGCAACAGGATCGCCATCGTGAAGAAAGGACAGATTGTGTACGAGGAAGTCCTTGATGCCTCCGAAAAGCACCATGGGACACTGGAGAAGACATTTCTTGAGATCACGCGCTGAGTGTGCCTATGCATGATCTGCGGACGATCCTCGGCGCCAAAGCAGTGATGGTCATCCGGTATGTCACCGATATCGGAGTGCACGGATTGACCCGCACCCTCGCTACGATCGCGATCTTCAACGGGGTCGCCATCGGGATGTTCCTGCTGACGAGAAACTTCACCTGGTTTCTGGTGTTCCATATCGGTGTTGGCATTGAACCGCTGCACCGGCTGGCCGGGGTCGTGCTGTACGCATTCTTCGTCTCGGCCAACTTCATGAGCCTGATCCTCAGCTTCGCGACACTCTACACCGCACGTGAAGTGGAGTTCCTGCAATCCCTTCCCGTCCCGCATACACACCTCTTCCTCCTTCGTATGGGGGAAAACGTGATCACCAGCACCGGCGTGCTCACACTTCTCGGTATCGCTGGTGTCCTCGGCTACGGCGCAGTATTTCACCTGGCCTGGTATCAGTATGCCCTCATGATGTTCGGCGTGATGGTCCCCCTGGTCGTGACCGCCGGGATCCTGGGCGTTTTGCTGCTGATGATACTGATCCACCTGGCCGGAAAGGTGGGCACGCGCTGGATGCTCGCCATCGCCCTCCCGGCATATACCGCCTCGTTCTTCCTGTATTACTGGGCGACAAATCCTGTGGCGATCATCCATGGTGCAGTGGCAAGCGCTCACGGCGGAGCATTGTTCATGCCGAACCTCAACCAGCCGTTTGTGGCGTGGCTCCCGCATGCGCAGGCGGCGTCGGCGCTGCAGGCTATCGTGCAACGAAATGCCGCAGTCGCTGCCCAGTCAATCGCTGCCCTCATAGGCGGAGCCCTTCTCCTGGGTGTCGTCGCAGTCATGACCGGCTCGCGTCTCTATTATAGCACATGGCTGCTCGTCAGGGAGCTCAGAAGCGTCCAGGAACACGGCCACCGGCTGCACCGGTTCCGGTTGCTCGATCTGCAGAAACGGTTGACCCCCAGGCCGAATGCCGAGGCAGTGCTCAAGCGTGATATCCTCCAGTTTATCCGCGATCCCGTGCAACGGATCCACGCGTTGATGATGGCCGTACTGGTCGGCGTCATGGTCTTCTCCGGCGTCACCTTCGAACTCCCCCCCATGCAGGCCGTACCGCGTGCCCTGTCCTGGATCACGATCTTCCTCTTCGACGGTTTCGTCATCACATCCATCGCGCTCAGGTTTGTCTTCCCGGCGGTCAGCCTTGAAGGTAATGCCTTCTGGTGTGTCCGGACATCGCCCATATCCCTGTCGCGTCTCTACTGGATGAAGTTCTTCCTCTGGGTCCCTATCATCCTCCTTCCAGCGGAAGCCCTCGTCATCTGCACGCTTCCCGCGGTACAGGCTCCGCAGCAACTGACCGTGATCGGAACACTGGCAATGCTGTGCGCGGTTGTCGGACTTGTAAGCCTGAATCTGGGGGCGGGAGCCCATTTTGCTACACTCCGCGAGGACAATCCCGTCAAGGTGGCGGCATCTCAGGGGGCCTCGGTGACGTTTCTCCTGAGTTTGCTCTACCTTCTCGGTATCGCTGCCATGCTGGCGACCCCCGTCGTGAGAACGCTCGCGGGCGGCCCGACGCCGTCCACTCAACATGTGTTGTTCACGGCGTTGATGATCGTCGCTGCCGTCTCCGCCGTCGTCACCGTGTTTGCTCATATCATCGGCATCCACTCTCTACGGAAAGACTTCTAGCATATGGACACGATGGGCAACAATGCGACCACTCCGCTGTCAGGCGGGAGGCTGTGCTCATGACGGTCAATCGATGCGTCCTCCGGGCCACGCTGGTACTCATAGCGATCGTGTACATCCTGTCAGTCACAACGGCGCAGGATGTGCGCCCCGCCGCGGGGCAGGATCCGGAAAGCCTCTTCTCCCGTGCCGTGGCGACCTACGATCGGGGACAGTATCGTGAGGCTGCCGAACTGTTTGCCCAGATTCCCGCGGCCTTCCCCACAAGTCCACGCGTCTCCGGTGCGCTCATCATGCGCGCAAAGGCCCTCTACTGGGCAGGGGAGAATATGGAATGTGCGCGGGTTGCCCGCGAACTCCTTGCCCGGTACCCGTCCTCCCTTTACACGGCGGATGCGCACTTTGTGCTCGGGTCGGTGTTTAACCGCATCGGCCGGACGGACGAAGCACTGCAGGAGTACGCCCGCGCATGGGGAAGCCTCCCTCATCCGGTACCACCCCGGCTGCTGGAAGCCCTTGGCAGCGCTGTCGATTCCATTGCTGCCCGTCGGCTCTCTCCGGAAGACCTGCAGCGTGCAATCACCGGGGAAGGACCTCGCGATTACCACGCCAGGCTCCTCCTGAACCTGGCAGAAAAACATGCCGCCGCGGAAAATACCCGTGCCGCCCGCCTCGCAGTCGATTCCCTGCTCTCGACATTCCCGGAGGAACAGGGAGAACCCCGCGTGATGCGGCTGCTTGCGCAAATTGCAGAACGAAGCGACGTCAGGCTCGGCGTGCTGCTTCCGTTAATGCGCAATGATCCCCCCTCGGCATCAAAGCAGATCGCCGGTGATATATACGACGGCATCGAATACGCTGTTGATCAGTTCATGCGCGATCCCTTCCAGCGTATCAAGGTCACCCTGGTCACGCGGGATACCGAACGGGACCCTGCCACGGCTTCCCGGATAGTACGCGAACTGGCAACGGACCCGGGCGTCGTGGGGATTGTCGGACCGGTGTTTTCCAGCAGCACGGTAACAGCGGCGCGGTCCGCCCAGGATGCCGGCATCCCGCTGGTTTCCCCGACGGCGAACGCCAATGGCATCGCGGCGACCGGGCCCTACGTGTTCCAGGCAAACCCTGATTATGACACTCGCGGCCGGGCGATGGCCCGGTATGCGATTCAGAAAAAGGGGTTTCATCGCCTTGCCGTTCTTGCCCCGTCCAATTCCTACGGGAAGTTCCTTGCCGACGGCTTTGTCGATGAGGCGCGGCGACTCGGAGCCTATGTGGTCGCGACCGAATGGTACGAACGCGGGAAGTCCGACTTGAGCGCCCAGATGCGCAGCCTGCGCCGTGCGGGGTTACGACTGGGATCCGATCCGTACATCGCGTTCGGCGGCAAGAAGAAACTTGGTGAGTTGATGAAGCTGGTCGGTCTCGGCGTGCCCGTGAAGACGCTCGATTCATTGCTGCACCGGGGTGCCATGGTGAATGCGGCAGCGCTCCTGGGACCGGACGCAGCTATGAGGCTCGACTCCATCGGGATCACCGTGGTATACAACGAGGCCATGTCCGACAGCCTCGACACTCCCGTGACCACCATCGAGGGCCTCTATGCCCCGATCAACTCGGCCGATGAGATCAGCGTGGTCGCCTCGCAGGCGGTGTACTTCAATATTCAGGCGCAGTTGCTGGGATCCGGTGAATGGAACAGCCTCTCTGACCTGGATGCGAACAGACGCTATGACTCCGGCGTGATTTTCGAATCCGACTCGTACACGGACACCACATCGCACGCATATGAAGAATGGGCTGCAGGGTACAAGGCCCGGTTCCATCGGCAGCCATCCAAGAATTCCTGCTTCGGCTTTGACACGGCAGATATGATACTCGGGGCGCTGCGGGATGGGGCGACTACCCGGCAGGCGTTGGCGCGTGCCCTGGCCGGCATACGCAGCTATCACGGGTTCCATTCGACAATCGGACTGGCGCTCAAACGTGTGAATAACTGTTTGTCCATCCTCCAGTTTGACGGGCAGAACATAAGCCGTATTGATGAAATCCGGGTTGAATGAGGTGCCTTCGTCCGCCCGCGGACGATGCACAAAATCCCCCCGCACTCTTGCCGATGCATTTCACACGTGTCACACAGTGAAGGATTGGCCCGCAGGCGAACGCCCGCGGGAAAAGCTTCTGAGCCGGGGTCCCGCGGCACTCACCGAAGCGGAACTTCTCGCGCTGATTCTCAGGACAGGGACCGGCCAACGGCCGGCGATTGATATCGCCCGCGATGTCCTTGCCAGCGGCCGCTCGCTCCGAGGTCTCGGCACCCGGACGCCCGGCGAGCTGATGCGAATCCCCGGCATCGGACCCGCCAAAGCCGTGGAACTCGTCGCAGCCATAGAGATCGGCAGGCGGATACAGGCCGAGCCGGGCGAGGAGTGCCCGATCATGAGGACTCCGGATGATGTGTCCCGGCAAATGGTCCCCCTCCTGCGGGACCGGAGCACAGAGGTGTTTTTCGTTTTGCTCCTGGATGCCAGGAACGCGCTCCGTGCCAAAGTCGAGATTTCCAGCGGAACGCTCAATGCCAGCCTGGTGCACCCGCGAGAGGTGTTCAAGGTAGCCATCGACTTCCGCGCAGCTTCGATCATCGTCGTCCATAATCACCCCTCGGGAAACCCTGACCCCAGCCGGGAGGATGCGGAGGTGACGCGGCAACTGGCCGAAGCAGGGCGTATTGTCGGTATTCCGTTGCACGACCACCTCATCGTCGCAGGGGACCGTTGCACGAGTCTGGCGGAGAAAGGGTTGCTGTAAGCAAACCGCGCATGTACTGCGCAATTTAGCATTTGACACGGACGGAATTTTTTGTTATACTGCCAGCAATCACCAGTATGATTATCAACGTTGTACCCCATCAGTTACCTCAATTCTTAGGAGGGTCCACATGTCTACAAGTAAAAGGACAGTCATAACCATCGGAATGGCGATCCTGGTCACCGGCTCGTTGTTTCTGTATGGTTGCTCCTCAAGTCCTGACGAGCAGCAGCTGAAAGCTCTCCAGACGTTGAAGGATGAGACAGCGCAGCTCGACAAGGAGATCAAGGAGAAAGAAGGGAAGAAGGGCGATCTGGATAAGGTCATCGCGGAAAAGAACGCGAAATTGAAGAAATGCAATGATGACCAGGCAGTGGTCAAGCAACGGCTTGCAAAGTGACACACACAGCGAGGAGTCTCTGAACATGAAATTGCACAGCGCTCTGATGATCATCGCTGCCGTGCTCACCCTGTCAGTCGGTTTGGCGACTGCCCAGGAAATGAACAAAGAGCAATGGCAGCAGGACATAAACAAGTACACACAGATGCGGAACGATCTGCAGGCGAAGCTGAAGACGCTTGACGGCAATATCAGCTCCCTGACGTCGGAATCAAATAAGCTTGATGCCGATTACGAGAAGTGCCTCAACGATCTGTATGCCCTCGTCGGCTCCGACCGCGACAAGGCAGACGCCTACCGCAGCGAGATCGATGCGACGGAAGCCAAAGCCGCCGATCTGATGCGACTGTCCGACGCAGATCTGATGGCCCGCAGCAGCGAAATCACGGACCTCGACACCAAGGTGAAGGAACTGTGGGGAAACAAGCTGTCACTCATCCCGGAATTCTGGGATCGCCTCACGGCACTTGATACAAAGGTGAAGAGCTTGAAGGACAGTCTGGCCAAGCAGGTAAAGGTCTACACAGTGGGCACATGGGCAAAAGACCGCGACTGCCTCTGGAACATCTCCAAGAAGCCCGACATCTATGACAATGCCTGGCTCTGGCCGCGCATCTGGCAGGGAAATCGGGATCAGATCAAGGATCCGGATGTCATCGAACCCGGACAAAAGCTGAAGATCCCGCAGGGTAAGGAGATGACGGACGAAGAGAATGCCGCCGCGAAGAAGTATTACCGGAAGGTTGCTGCGAAAGCCGCGGCAGCCGCGCAGGCGACGACACCCGAGCCCGCCAAGTAGTAGTGAACGGCTGTCCAGGTGGTGACTGAGCCCCCTTTCCTGCGCCCAATGCGCAGGAGAGGGGGTTCACGCATTTTTTTCAGGAACCATGAGCGGTATGACCGAAAAGAAACTGAGGATCGAAGGTGCCGATACGTTCGGCCTCCTCGGGCTCAACGACGCAAACCTCGAAGTGGTTGAACGCCGCTTCGATGCGACCGTGGTCGTCCGCGGTGATACTATCACTATCCGGGGAGATGCGGTGGAGGTGGATACACTCGACCGCATCTTCAAAGAGTTGATCTTTCTCCTTCGCAAGAACGGCTCCCTCACGACCAATGACGTGGAAACCGTGATCGATCTCATTGCCACGAACGGTGAACCCGCAGTTCCCAAGACCGTCACCTCCGGACTCTCGCGCGACGAACTGGATAATGTGATCTTGTTCACCAAGAACCAGATCATCCGCGCAAAAACCCCCGGCCAAAGAAACTACCTGCATCAGATCAGGGACAACGATATCGTCTTCGCCGTCGGACCTGCAGGGACCGGAAAAACGTATCTCGCCGTCGCGTTCGCCGTCGCGAGCCTGAAAAACAATGAGATCACCAAAATCGTCCTGACCCGGCCTGCGGTCGAAGCGGGGGAAAGTCTCGGATTTCTTCCTGGCGACCTAAAGGAGAAAATCGATCCCTATCTGCGGCCCCTGTACGATGCCCTCGACGACATGATCCCGGCGGAGAAGCTGCGGGGATACATTGAGAAGCGCGTGATCGAGATCGCGCCGCTTGCCTACATGCGCGGGCGCACCCTCAATAATGCGTTCGTGATTCTTGACGAAGCACAGAACGCATCGGCCATGCAGATGAAGATGTTCCTGACGAGGCTTGGTCCGAATTCGCGTGCTATCGTTACGGGCGATGTCACACAAATCGACCTGCCCACGCGGCAGGGCTCGGGACTCGTGCAGATCCAGGAGGTTCTGCGGGGGGTTGAAGGGATTTCGTTCGTGTATTTCGATCGCAACGACGTCGTCCGCCACCGCCTGGTGAAGGACATCATCGATGCGTATGAGAAGTTCCAGAATGGCGGGCAGCATCAATCCGACGAGGGCGGGAGCTGACACGTTACGGAGCGCGCTTCTTCTTCCTGCGTTTCTTGGCCTTCTCCCAGTACCCGTCCATTTCTGCCAGCGTGCTCTCGTGCACGGTCTTGCCGCGCTTGCCCAGCTCACGTTCGATGAACCGAAACCTGTCGATGAATTTGTCGATGGTATGGCGGAGGGCGTTTTCCGGATTGATCTTGAGAAATCGCGCATAGTTGACAAGCGCGAACAACAGATCACCGAATTCCTCCTCCTTTGCCGCGCTCTTGCGCGACCGGAGGGCCTCTCGCACTTCTTCAAGCTCCTCCCGCACTTTCTTCCATACCTGGTCTTCGTTGTCCCAGTCAAACCCGACTTTTGCGGCGCGCTGCTGAACCCGAAGCGCCCGCTGCAGACCGGGCATGCTGCGCGGCACCCCTTCCAGAACGGATGTCCTTCCTTCGGTGAGCTTGATCCGTTCCCAGTTTTCCAGGATCTCTTGTTCGTTGCGCACTTTCGTGGTGCCAAATACGTGCGGGTGCCGCCGGATCAGTTTAGCCGATTCGCGCCGCAGAACGTCACGGAATGAGAATTCCCCTTCCTGCTCCGCAATCGTCGCCTGGAGAATCACATGCAGGAGGAGATCGCCCAACTCGTCACGGAGATGACGCATGTCTCCCCGGTCAAGTGTTTCCACGACTTCGTAGGTCTCTTCAATGAGGCTGTGCCGCAGCGACCTGTGGGTTTGCTTCCTGTCCCAGGGACAGTCACGCCTGAGGCGGCGCACAATGCGAATGAATCCTGCGATCTCGTTGTGCGGTATGGGTGGATACCGTTTTTTCATGGTCGTACAACCTAGCCATTTCACCCCTGACTTGCAATCCTAAGAGAATCTCGCTATTCTGTTTGCGTTTAAACCTTGCAGAGGACATATGAACTGGAAACGCGTGCTCATTCCGGTGGCACTGGCCGCCCTTGCCGTTGCCGTGTGGTGGCTCCTCCGCCCCGTCCATGCCGATGTGCTCTACACCAACGGCAACATCCGTCTCTCCGCCGACCCGGGATCTCATGCAGAGGCACTCGCCGTCGAACAGGGGGTCATCGTCGGAACCGGGAGCACGAACGACATCCGGAACAGATTCAGCGCAGACAGAGTGATTGATTTGGGGGGGAAGTACGTTTTGCCGGGCTTTGTCGATGCGCACGCGCACCTGGAGGGGCTGGGGATTGCCCTGATGACCCTGGATCTGGCAGGCACGAATTCCGTGCAGGAAATCCAGTCACGCGTTGCCGACGATGTTGCCCACTCCGCAGGGCGTTCATGGGTCCGGGGCAGGGGATGGGACCAGAACCGTTGGACATCAAAAGTGTTTCCGGACCGGTCCATGCTCGATGCGGTCTCGTCCACCGTGCCTATGCTACTCGTACGCATCGACGGCCATGCAGTGTGGGTAAACAGTAAGGTCATCGCCCTGTCAGGGATTACACGGTTCACTCCCGATCCTCCCGGCGGCAAGATTCTTCGTGACGCCAGCGGCGAACCGACCGGCGTGTTTGTCGATAACGCCATGGACACCATCCGTGCCCTCCTGCCGCCACCTACCAGGGAAGAACGTATGCGCGCTGTCAAAGCCGCGATTGCCGTGTGCACGCGCGTCGGTCTCGTGGGGGTGCATGACATGGGCGTCGACGAGGATCTGATTGCAATCTATCGGGATCTTATCACGGAAGGCAACTTTCCGTTCCGGGTGTATGCGGCGATCGATGGCGCAGGCAGAACATGGGAGCAGCACCGAGTCTCTGGCCCCGAATCGGACTTCGGGAACGGTCGTCTCTCTGTCCGGGCTCTGAAACTCTACGCAGACGGGGCCCTCGGCTCCCGGGGTGCGGCACTGATTGCTCCGTACAGCGACGATCCCGGCAACCGTGGAATCACAGTGACATCATCGGATGGCATGCGCACCATCGTACAACAGGCCGTCGAGGCTGGGTTCCAGGTCTGCACACACGCCATCGGCGACAGGGCAAACGCCATGACCCTTGATGTGTATGAGAGCGTCATCAAGGCATCGGGGAAAAAGGGAAGCGACCTCCGGCTGCGGATCGAGCATGCCCAGGTGCTCGACCCTGCAGATATCCCCCGGTTCGCCCGGCTCGGCGTCATACCCTCCATGCAGCCTACACATTGTACCTCCGATATGCCCTGGGTGGAAGAACGCCTGGGTCCGGTCCGCTGCCGCACGGCGTACGCCTGGCGCTCCCTGCTCAGGACCGGTGTGATCATACCCGCAGGATCGGATTTCCCCGTCGAGGCCCCCAACCCGCTCTGGGGATTCTATGCGGCCATTACACGTCAGGACCGGAGCGGGCAACCCGACAGCGGATGGCATTCGGAACAATGCATGATGCGCGAAGAAGCCTTGCGCGCATTCACCCTGTGGCCCGCAGTGGCATCGTTTCACGAAGCACAAACCGGAACCCTTACCCGGGGCAAATGGGCGGATTTTGTCGTCCTCTCACAGGACATCATGCACGTCTCACCGGCCGAAATCCTGCATACGGAGATCCTGATGACCGTCGTTGCCGGTGAAGTCGTGTTTCAACCCCGGGAGGCGCAGCCGCAGCAGCAATGACGGGACAGGCTTCCATACTTGCAGCAGTTGAACGGAAGAATCTCGCGCTGAATGTTGTCGAGGGGGGCCTGTACATCTCGACAACCGCGTTCGTGTCGTTCCAGACCGTCCTGCCCGCATTCGTCACCCGCCTGGGAGGTACGAATCTCGAAGTCGGTCTCGTCGGCGTCATCACGTATTTTGCCGCCGTACTGCCACAGCTCTTCGCGGCGCGGTTTGTGGAAACACTGCCCTGGAAGAAACCCTGGGCGGTCCGGTTCGGGATCGTGCAACGCACCTGCGTCCTGCTGATCGGCTTTGCAACCCTGCTGTACGGATTCGTCAGCCCGGGGATTCTGCTCTGGATCTTCCTGCTCCTCTATCTGATGAATCAGACAGTGGCAGGAATCACGTCTGTCGGTTGGTTTGATTTCTTTGTGAAGATCACCTCGCCTAAGAAACGGGGACGGCTCATCGGATACCGCAACTCTCTCGGAGGATTCGGGGCGTTTCTCTGCAGCTTCATCCTCACGTGGCTTCTCGCGTCGTTCGCCTTTCCGCACGGGTATACGATCGCATTCGGTTTTGCCGCCGCGCTTCAGTTCTCATCGATTATCATTCAGAGAAAGATGGTGGAATTGGAACCGAGTCCGACGGTCGCCCACCGTCCCATGTTTTCTTTCCTGCGGGATCTGCGCGGGGTCCTGCGGGCAAACCGGGATTTCCGCAGGTTCCTTGTTGCCTCTGCGTTCCTGATTCTCGCCATGATGCCGCAGGGTTTTTTTATGGTATACGTCCTGCGGGATTTTGCGGCCGATGAATCCGTCGTGGGCCTTTTCACCCTTGCCATGGTCTCCGTGCAGGTCGTGAGCGCACTGGTGATCGGGTTTGTGATCGATCACTACGGGAACAGAGTCGCCCTGCTCTGTGCCGCCGGCTCCATGATGCTCTCGACGTGCATCGCCATCGTCGCCCCTTCCCCCATGTGGTTTGTTATGGTCTTCGGATGCCTCGGCGTGAATTTCGCGGCAGAAGGAATGGTCCGGTCAAATATGGCCATCGAGTATGCACCCGCAGTGCAACGATCGGCATACCTCGGGCTGATGAACACCCTGCTCACGCCATGCTATCTTTCCGGAATTGCCGGCGGACTTGTCGCTGATCTGATCGGCTACAGGGGCATGTTCGCCATCGGAGCGGCGTTCTCGGTCATCGGGATCTTCCTGCTGGCCAGGCATATACGCGATCCCAGAACCTTCCGTGCGGCCATGGCATGAACAATGAACGCATGCAGGCCCGGGAGTCACCCCGCGCATGGACCGTCCTTTCGATGATCGAATGGTCGCGCGAATATCTTGCTGAAAGGGGATTTGAAGAAGCACGCCTGCACGCCGAACTGATGCTCGCGCATGCACTGGGGGTTAACCGCCTCCAGCTGTATCTCCAGTTCGACCGGCCCCTGGATGCCGCCGAACTCGCAGCGTACCGGGAGATGTTCAAGCGTCGGCTGACGCACGAACCATTGCAGTATATTCTGGGGGAAACGGGATTCATGGGATTGACCCTCGGTGTGGGACCGGGTGTGCTGATTCCTCGGCCTGAGACGGAACTACTGGTCGAACGGGCCCTGTCCCGGATCCGCGATTTCGGGCGGACACCCGTGACCGTGCTGGACGTGGGATGCGGATCGGGGAATATTGCGCTCGCTCTTCTTCATCAGGGAACAGGACTCCAGGTCACGGCCATCGACATCAGCGAAGCCGCCATCGCCAGATGTCGTGACAATGCCCTGAGGCTGCAAACGACGGCTGTGGAGTGGATATGCGGCGATGTGTTCGATGTGTCGGTGATGGCTCGCCGGTTTGACGTTGTCGTGTCGAATCCGCCGTATATTTCACGGGAAGAGTATGAACACCTGATGCCCGAAGTGCGTCTTTTTGAACCCCGGCAGGCGTTGACGGATGAGGAAGATGGCTACGCGTTCCTCCGGCGGCTGGCGCCGCGCGCAGCGCAATTGCTCACCCCGGGCGGCGTGTTCGTCTGCGAGATCGGCTATGGACAGGAATTCGGTGCCAGGAAGGCGTGTGCAGAGGGGGGCTTTTCGCGGGTCACGGTGCACGCCGACTATGCCGGCATCCCGCGTGTCGTTGAGGCGGATCTCGAGTGAGCTGGCGGCAGCAGTCTGGGATCGGAAAGGAGTCGTTCCATGCGTGCAGTCGTTCAACGTGTTTCTCGTGGAAACCTGATCATCGGCGCCGTCGAACATGCACGTATCGGCAGGGGCATGGTCATCCTGGTGGGCATCAAACAGGGTGATACGTTGCGAGATGCCGAGTTTCTGGCCGACAAGTGCGCCGCGTTGCGGATTTTCGAGGATGCGGCGGGAAAAATGAACATCAACGTCGCGGATGCCGGTGGGTCCGTCCTCGCGGTCTCGCAATTCACCCTGTACGCCGATGCCCAAAAAGGGAACCGTCCCAGTTTTGTCCGCGCCGCGCGCCCTGAAGAAGCGGAACCCCTCTACGATTACTTCGTCGCGCGACTACGGGAAAGACTCGGAACGGACCTGATCCAGACAGGTGTTTTTGGCGCAATGATGGAAGTGACCATCGTAAATGATGGACCCGTGACGATAGTGATAGAGAGCCCCGAATGAACCAACCCCGGAGGAAAACGACGATGTTCCTGAAAATGCCGAGGCGCGCCGGTCTTTGCGTGGTCCTGCTGCTGTCCGGCTGCCCGATCGCCGGTCGACTGTCGGCACAAGAACCCTATGACAGTGTCACAGGTGCGCAGATCGATGTGTTCTATCAGTCAGGAGTCCCGCGCTCCGATGCAGAGGCCGTTCTTGCGTTCCTGGAGCGCGACGGACAACGGCTCGCATCCCGGCTTGGGATGCCTTCCCCCCAGCATGTGGAGGTGCGCATACACGCCTCCACAGGAAAATTCATGAGCGAGACGAGTACCCGGGACCCGTGGCGGGGGAGCAAGCTGGTGAAGGGTGTGCTCCATGTCCAGCCCGTGCAGCAACTCAGACGCGACGGCAAACTGAATATGTGGCTCTCGGCGGGTTTCGTAGAAGCCTTTCTGGATTCCTCTGTTCGGCGTGGCTGCCCGCTCTGGCTGCGGGAGGCGTTCGCAGCGCAATGGGCGGGTGAAACAGCCGGATTGAAACCGCCCCGTGGTTTCAAATTGAGCTCGTTCAGTGATCTCGTCCAGATCATGCAGGACAACCCCGAACCGCCGCGACGGGACGACGTCCGGTTCGTCCTCGCACAGACGATGAAGTTCTTCATGAAGAAGTACGGGACCAGAAAGTCCTATGCTGTCTTCGGGAAGTTTGATGGATCCACGACCGTGGAAACGCTGTTCAAGAAACACTTTGGCGACGACTATACCGCCATTGAACGTTCATGGTCGAAGTATGTCATGTCGTTGATTCCGATGAAGTAACGGCCGGGTGCGCTCGTGCATGTCCTTTTTCTGTTTCTCGATGGGGTAGGAATCGGCAGGAAAGATGCCGCCGTGAATCCGCTGTTTGCCGCGCGGATGCCTGCACTCACGGCCTTGTTGGGCGGCGAACTCCCGTCGTTGCATCACCGGAGCCATACGGCGGAATATGCCTCAGTGATTCCCCTCGATGCCACGCTGGGTGTGGAAGGCTTGCCTCAGAGTGGAACGGGCCAGACGGCATTGTTCACCGGCATCAACGCCGCACGGCTTATCGGAAAACACTTCGGGCCGCATCCGTATTCCACACTGCGGCCTGTGATTGAGGCGCATAATATCTTCCGCCGGGTTCAGCAGGCGGGCCTGCGGCCGTGCTTTGCCAATGCCTTTCCGCAGCGGTTCTTCGACTATTTCGCCACCCGCCAAACGCGCCTCTCGGTAACCGCCCTCTCATGCACATATGCCGGCATGCCCCTCCGGCGCGAAGAGAATATCCGCGATTGCACGGGTCTCTCCGCCGATATCACCGGGGAGGGGTGGCCCAGAGGAGTGTATCCGCCGATTGAACCTATCACCCCCCACGAGGCCGGCAAACGCCTGGCTGGCCTGGCCGCCAACTACGCATTTGTCCTGTTCGAATACTGGAAGACGGACCATGCCGGACACGACCGGAATATGACCGAGGCCGTGTCGGTGCTGGAACGGTTCGACGGGCTCCTTGAAGGAGTTCTGGGGAATCCCGGTCCATCCGGGACCATGATCGTCATGACAAGCGATCATGGCAATCTCGAAGATCTGACCGTGAAAACCCATACACGCAATCCCGTTCCCCTCATCATCGCCGGGCCTCTTCACCGCGAAGTCACCGCCCGTGTCGGCCACTACGGAGGACGCACTCCGGATCTTACCCATGTCCTGCCCGCGCTGATGGAGGTTCTGCAGATTGACGCCGGGCACGGAGGGGTATCATAAATATCCCGCACTGACGTTTGCAGTGCTGGTAGGCTCCGGGATCTGGCTCGGCCATTCGCTGCCCCGGATTCCGTGCATTACCTTTTCACTTGCTCTCTCCGCGGTCTCTCTTGCCGGGCTGCTGCTCCGCGGGTCACGCAAGCCTGCCTTGCACCACTCTGTCCTGACGTTACTGCTCTGCGTCGGCTTGGGGGCGCTGAAGCTGTGTGCCGACGATCCCCCTGACACGCTTCTGCCGCCTCCCGCTCGCAAGCGCATGGTCACCGTCACCGGGATCATCGCCGACGCTCCTTCAGTCACCAGCGGGCGGGTCCGGTTCGCCTTCACCTGTGCCTCCGTCATTCCCGAGACGTCCGCCCTGCCCTGTGCCGAAACAGGCATCATTACCTGCATCGACCGCGCCATCGACAGCGGGAGTCTCCGTTTTGGCTATGGCATGGTGCTTGCGCTACGGGGAACGGTAGAGCTGCCGCCTGAGGCGGGAAATCCCGGGGCGTTCAGTCCGCGCCAGTACTACAGGGCAAACGGTATTACATTCCTGATGACCGTGCGCGGCATCGGCAATGTGCAGATTCTCGATCCGCACGCCGGAGGGGGCCTCATGCGCGACGTGGTGATGCCGCTGAGGATGTATATCCTCAAGGAAATCGACGCGGACGTCGGAGGGGAGGAAGGGGAGTTTCTGAAAGGCCTGCTGATCGGTGAACGATCCGGGCTGTCACCGGAAGTCCGGCGGGCGTTTCTCGATTCGGGTGTGGCACATATCCTGGCGGTGTCGGGGTCAAATGTCGCGGTCGTCGCCGGGGCAATAATGATGGTGCTCGCGCTGCTCCGGTTGCCGAAAGCGATCGGGCATCTGTTGACCGGGGCGGGACTGCTCCTCTTCATGCTTGTGACCGGTTCACAACCGCCCGTCGTCCGTGCAACCATCATGGCGCTGGCCCTGCTGTGCTCCAATGCGCTCGCGCGCAAGGTGCACCCGCTGAATGGTGTGGGCGTCGCCGCCGTGGTAATGTTCCTCGGCGACGCCCGACAGCTGTTTGACGCAGGGTTCCAGCTTTCCTTCGGTGCAGTGGTGTCCATACTTGTCCTCTACCCCGTGCTGCGATCGTTGTGTTCACAACGGGGCCGGGAATCGCCGGTCCGGCGACTTGCGCGCCAGGTGTACAGCCTGGCGGCAGTTTCACTTGCGGCTAATGCGGGCACACTGCCGATAACGGCAATCGTGTTCGGCCGAATATCCCTTGTGGGATTCGCCGCCAATCTCGTCGTTGTTCCCGTATCAGAAGTCTCGGTCGCTCTCGGGATGGTCGCGGCGGCTGTGGCGCCGCTCAGCTCCTGGACTGCGGGGGCGTTTGCCGCCGTGAACCGCATACTCCTGGCATTGACGATATTGATCGCCGAACGCGCGTCGGCGGTGCCGTGGGCGACACTCGATGCCGTGGCATTCCGCCCGGTGCATGCGCTCCCGTTGTATGCCGCGCTTGGTATGCTGATTTCCCTGGGCCGCCCTGAGCGTGTGCGCCGGTGCTTTATCGCATTGCTGCTGTCGGCGGATGTTGCACTGTTCTGGCCGTCCCCCGCGGTCAGTGAACTGCAGTGCGGAACGTTTCGGCTGACCATGGTGGATGTCGGGCAGGGGGATGCAATACTGCTCCAGGCGCCCGGCGGCCGGAATCTCCTGATCGATACCGGCCCGCCCTCGCATGACGGCAGCCCGTGGGGAACCTCCATCATCCCCTATCTGAAGCAGGCCGGAGTGTCAACGCTGGAGGATCTGATCATCACACACGCGCATGACGATCATGCGGGAGCGTTGATGCATGTCGCACGGGCGTGTGTGGTGCACCAGCTGGTGGTGACCCCGGACGTGGGGGCGCAGGCCAGGCGCGCGTTCGGTCCCGATAGCGCAAAGATATGTACCGCAGCCATCGGCCACCTCCTGGGCGATTCGGTGTACAGATGCTACGTCCTGTCCCCGCCTCCGCTGCCGGCAGATTCCAACGGAAATCCGAACCGCCGATCAATCGTCCTGAAGGTGCTCTATGGCGGCGTAGCCATGCTGCTCATGGGCGACGCGGAAGAACAGGAGGAAGCCGCACTTCTCGATCGCTTTGGCGCCTTCCTGAAGTCCGATGTGCTGAAGGTGGGGCACCACGGCAGCAGAGCGGGATCCTCCGACCGGTTTCTGGCAGCGGTACGTCCGTCATTCGCGTTGGTTTCCGTAGGCCGAATCAACCGGTTTGGCCACCCTGCCGCGGCGACACTGCAGCGGCTTTCAGCGGCGGGAGCCGAGATCCTGCGAACCGACGAGCAGGGGGCGGTGATGCTCGAAACCGATGGTCTCACCATTCACCGGACCGACTGGCGATGATATCCCGGGCGCCTTGACTCTCGCGGGCATGTTGGTTATCATTTCTCGTGTTTCATAATGCCGGATGGAAGTGCCGCTCACCAAAGCAAAACTCCGGGAGCTGCGGGACCTCGCCAGAAAAAATCACCGGGAGAGTTCCGGACGATTTGTCGTTGATGGACTACGCAGCGTCAGGGAAGCTATTGAATCGCCATTCAAGGTCCTCGAAGTGTTTGCGACACAGGACCTGGAGAATACTGCAGCGGGTCAGCTGCTCGTCACGGAGGCCCGTAGACGCATGGTGACCATGCAGCGCGTTACGGCCCGGGAGATGGAACAGATTTCCGACACCGTAACCGCACAAGGGGTGCTGGCGATCGTCGAACAGCAGCACTGGTCGGTCGAAACCCTCCTTGGAACGCCGGCAACGGCGTCGCTTATTGTAGCGCTCGATGCCGTGGCCGATCCCGGCAACCTTGGGTCCGTCGTTCGCACCTGCGACTGGTTCGGTGCGCAGGCGCTAATCCTCGGACTCAACAGCGTGGATGTGCATAATCCCAAAGTGGTACGAAGCACGATGGGGAGCCTCTTCCACATCCCCGTGCTCGGCGATGTCGACCTCCCGACGTTCCTCCTCATGGCAAAAGCACGGGGGTATACGGTGTATGCAGCCGCCGCCGACGGCGATGTCTTCACCGATCGGATGACCTGCGCCGCGAAGGCAGTCGTGGTCCTGGGCAACGAGGCATGGGGCGTTTCGGATCCTGTCAATACTGCGGCCGACGTACGGTTGGCGATCCGGCGTTACGGCGCCGCGGAGTCGCTCAA
>PMCM01000066.1:18335-21518 GCA_003154155.1 Ignavibacteriota bacterium
CGGCGGTTGTGATGTCCGCGGCAACTCACCGGGGAGCCGGGAACTCATGCTTCTGGGGAGCGAGAAATCCATGAAGGAGGTGCATGCACTCCTGCTCACCGGCGGAAGCGCTTTCGGGCTTGCTTCCGCGGACGGCGTCATGCGCTACTGTGAAGAACATGCCATCGGCTATCGCACACCCTGGGGCAGGGTGCCGATTGTCCCGGCAGCGGTGGTCTTCGATTTGAACGTCGGATCCGCTCGCGTCCGTCCGACGGCTGATGCCGGGTACCGCGCGTGCCACGCCGCATCAGCCGACGAACGCCGGGGAGGACTGATCGGCGCCGGCACCGGGACGACGGTCGGCAAATGGCGGGGATTCGAATACGCAATGCCGGGCGGAATTGGATTCTCTTCGGCACAGGTCGGCGAAATCACCGTGACCGCACTTGCCGTCGTAAACGCTATCGGCGACATACACGATGAGGACGGCACCATTCTTGCCGGCGCCCGTTCGCCCGACGGACAATGGCTTGCCCGGAGCATGAGTTATACCGAAGCACTCTACGCCAGCCATCCGCCGCTCACGAATACAACGCTGGTCGCCGTGCTCACGAACGCCGCCCTTGACAAGGTGGATGCTAATCGCGCCGCGCAACGTATGCATGACGGTTTCGCCCGCGCCATTCAACCTGTCCATACCACCCACGATGGCGATGTGAGTTTTGTCCTCGCCTCCGGCCAGGTCAGTGTGCCTTTCGAGGTCGTGGCCGAAGCTGCCGCGGTTGTCTCCGCCGCCGCCATCCGGAATGCCGTCCGTCCGGAACGATGATCTCGCAGAAACGACAGGGGCGGGAACAGGTGTCGCTCGCCCGTGCACTCTCGAAACTGGGACATGCTTCCCGCACGCAGGCGACAGCGCTCATCCGCGGCGGGCGCGTCAGCGTGAACGGCACAGTGGAACGCTCACCACAGGCCTGGCTGGATCTGCGGCATGACCGGGTTGCCATCGATGGCCGTGCTGCCGTGGCCGCAGAACCGGTGTATCTCCTCTTGCACAAACCGGCGGGTGTCGTAACGACGCGGAAGGATGAACGCGGACGGAGAACCGTGTTCGACCTGTTGCCCCCGGGGACCGGGCAGGTGTTTCCGGTCGGTCGTCTCGACAAGGAGACGCGCGGCGCCTTGCTGCTGACGAACGACGTGCGCTGCGGTCAGCTCCTCACGGATCCCGGCCACCGGATCCCGAAACGGTATCAAGTCACGCTCGACCGCCCTCCTGCGCTAGTGGATATTGCGCTCTGGATCGAGGGCATGAAGCTCCGTGACGGGACGCTGTTACAGCCGGCAGATGTCGTGGTACCACCGGCAGGCGGCTGCGTCCTCACGCTGACCATCACCGAAGGCAAGAACCGCCAGATTCGCCGCATGATGGAAGAACTGGGCTACCGCATTCGCGATCTTGTCCGGTTGTCCATCGGACCGGTTGTTCTTGCGGATTTGCCGGCGGGCGCCGTCCGCCCGCTCACAACGAATGAGCGCCGCGCGTTGCAGGAACCGGCAACGCACGCTGGCGCCGGGAGAGGGGCAAAGCGATGATCCCTGTAGTGAGCAGCAGCATCGAAGTCTGTGTTTTCAGGTTTCGCAATGATACCATTGAATACCTCGTGCTCAGACGGGCGCTCGCGGAACTCATCCATCCGGGGATGTGGCAGCTTATCACCGGCATGACGACGGAAGGAGAACGTGGCGTACGCACGGCGCTGCGCGAGATGCACGAGGAGACCGGTCTCATCCCGCGTCATTTCTGGTCTGTTCCGGTCATGACCTCGTTTTACGACCGTAACGGCGGGTCGCTGCACTTCTGTCCGGTGTTTGCGGCGCAGGTGGATCCCGTGACCCCGGTACGGATTTCAGAGGAACATTGTGATTTTGCCTGGTTGCCGCTGGCGGATGCGCGCCGGCGCCTGGTGTGGCCGAGCCACCGCGCGGTGGTCGACACGGTAGATGCTGTTATTGTGCGTGGGGAAGAAGCCGCATTCCGCCTGGCCATCCCCATTTCTTGAAAAGGGCAAAGCGATTCCTTATATTACATTGCTCTTGTTCTTTTCCCCCGGAGGTCCCGGGAGAAGTGAGGGGCGTACTTATTTGAGGAGACTTCCGTGAGCGTTCTCGTCGTCGGTTCACTGGCCCTTGATTCCATCGAGACCCCATTTGGCGCGGTGAAGGATGCAGTCGGCGGTTCCGCCACGTACATTTCCGCCGCGGCCAGCTACTTCGTCAATCCCGTCCGCGTCGTCGGCGTGGTCGGGGGCGACTTTCCCAGGGAGGGACTGACGTTCCTGGAGGACCGCAAGGTCGACCTCGACGGGCTCGAAGTGATCAAGGAAGGGAAGACCTTCCGGTGGGCGGGACGCTACCACTACGATCTCAATGAGCGTGACACTCTGTACACCGATTTGAACGTCTTCGAAAAATTCGACCCGAAAATTCCGGAAAAGTTCCGAAAGACCCGCAACGTTTGCCTTGGCAATATCGATCCGGTGCTGCAACGGAGAGTGCTCCAGCAGATGGACAACCCCCGGCTGGTGGTCTGCGATACGATGAACTACTGGATCAACGGCAAGCGGGCCGAGCTGATCGAGACGTTGAAGATGATCAATGTCTTGATCCTCAACGATTCAGAAGCCCGGCTGTTGTCCAAAGAACCGAACCTGATCAAAGCCGCGAAGGTGATCCGCGGCATGGGACCCGGCGTGGTGATTATCAAGAAAGGGGAGCACGGCGCACTGCTGCTCACCGAGAAAATGGTCTTTTCCGCACCGGCCTACCCCATGGAGAACATCTTCGATCCCACTGGCGCGGGTGATTGCTTCGCCGGCGGTTTCATCGGATGGCTGGCCCGCACCGAAGACACCTCGGAGGAAAATCTGAAACGTGCCGTGATCTATGGCAGCGCCCTTGCGTCTTTCTGCGTCGAGAAATTCGGCGTGGAAGGGATCACTGACCTGACGTACCTGGGCATCCAGGATCGGTTCCGGGAGTTCAGAGAACTCTCCAGGTTTGATGAGGATTAAGGGCACATGAAGGCTGTCGATTGGGTCGGTGGAAAGTTGCGGTTCATCGACCAGACTCTGCTACCTGCTGAAGAGCGGTATGTGGAGACCGAACATGTTGGCGTCGTCGCCGAGGCGATCAGGGCCC
>PMCM01000093.1 GCA_003154155.1 Ignavibacteriota bacterium
AATTTCCCTCGGCCCTCCCAATCACGGTCCGGGAGGCATGCAGGCGCTGGACCGCGTTGGCGAGTTCACGGCGGCGCGTGCGTGTCTGTGCATCGATCGACCTGCGGAGCTGATCATGTTCAAGGCGCAGGTTGTCGGCGGCGATTTGCCGCTGTTGCACGCGCAGATCCGTCGCCCCCCAGGTGAGCAGGGGCAGTTCCACCGTGACCCCGACCGAGAAGCCGAAGATCGGCTCACGCGCTCCTTCGGGCAACCGGAGATTGTCTCCCGAAGTCAGCACGCCGGCGTCGGCGATGAGTGAGACAGCCGGATAGAGTTCATGACGCGTCAATTCAACGTCGATGACACTCTTCGCCACTTCCAGCTCCGAGCGGGAGAGGTCGAGGTTGGTGGCAGGCGTGCGCGATACGGCTGCCGCCATGGTATCGGCGTCGGCGGGTAGGAGTTCTTCGAGGGTCCCCTCAAGCACGATCGCCGAATCCGGCGGAAGGCCCATGACCTCTTTCAGGGAAATGAGGCTGATGTCCGACGATTCCGCCGACCGTTGGAGTCCGATCCGCGCATTGGCGAGCTGCACTTCTGTCTTCAGCACATCGGTCGAAGATGCCGCGCCCCCCTGCATCAGCCGTTTGACGAGTTCCAGGTATTCCTCCAGCTGACGCACTGCGTCCTGTTCCAGTGCGCTCTCGCGTTGGGCGCGAAGCACCTCGAGGTACCCCTGGCGGACGGCAAAGACCAGATCGCGTTCGCTCCGGCGGATGTCGGTCCGCCGTTGTTCCATCTCCGTCTCCAGTTGCTCCGTGCGCAGAGTCCGGATGCCGCCGTCATACACGGATTGCTGGACAAAGATCTGGCCCGCGAGTTCGCCGCCGTTGGAGATCGCCGGATCGTACCCAAAGCTGTTGACGGTAGGAGCGTAGAGGGCAAGCGCGCCCAGTTTCATCTGGGGGTATTTTGTCGTCCCGAGTTCCTGCCGGGACAGGTCAGCCGTCCGCGCGCTGTTCCGGGCTGATTGCAGGGAAAGATTGTGTTCCTTTGCCGCGGCGATACAGCGCTCGACGGTCCAGCCCGTCTGTCCCATCGCGTGCAGCAGCGGCAGGCCCGTCAGTGCGAGCACTGCCGCGAAAGCACGGATGGTCATTGCGGTTCCAGTTGGAGAACAACGAACGAATCGGGAATGATGGACGGCCGGGGACGGGGTCGTTCGGGCGTTGCGGCAGGTGAAGGACCGAAATCCGCGGTCGGCAGATAGAGAATGTGTCGTTCCGTGTCGACGGCAATCGTGCGCGCACCCGTCTTCGTCGGAATATTCGCGACCACCGTGAACTTGTCCGGAGTTTCTTCACGTACCACAGTGACCGTTCCTTCGCCATTGGATGAGAAGGCCAGGCCCGAACCCGGATCGAACGCGCAGCCGTCGACGCGATCGCCGATCGGGAGCGATGCCACGACTTTGCCGTTCCCGGCATCGACCACCACCATCAGCTTGTTACTGCAGACGGAGAAGAGCCGGTGGTGGACGGCATCGATGGCGAGACCCGAGGGTTCCTCACCCGGCGCGATCGACCAGTGGGAGAGCACGGTCAGCGCCTTGGCGTCCAGCGTAACAATCTCGCTCTTATCTTCGATATTCACGTAGATGTGGCCCGCACCGTCGGTTGCCGCAAATTCCGGTTTGCCGCCGAGAGGTACCGTGGCGATCGCCGAGTCTTTGGTTGCATCAATCACGGTTGCGTCATTGCTTCGTCCGTTGAAGACGAACACGCGATGCGTGAACGGGTCGTAGAGAATCGCGTCGGGGTTGGTTCCGGAGGGGACGGTGCGCAGGACGGCAAGCGTGGCAATGTCAAACACGCTCACGTTGTTCAGTCGCCCGTTGGAGATATACCCGCGCGCCAGGTCCTTTGCGATAGTCACGCCATGCACACCCTCGGTCTTGGGGATGCGCCCGACGATCGTTGCGGAATCCGTGTTGACGACGACGACACTCATGCCGTGCGACACGTACAGACGGTGAGCGGCGGGGTCGCAGGTGAGGTAGTCCCATCCCCCCTCGCCCCCGATGCGGATGGTCTTTGCGACATGGTACGGGGCTTTGTCCTGTGCCTCTGCGCCCGTTCGGAGAAGGACGAGCGTCGACAGCGCGCAGATCACCATCAACACGCTGCATCTGCGGCAAATCGGTCGCGTTTGCATTTTTCACACCAATGGCTGTTGTCGTTTCACGTTTGTGGCTGAAGAATCGACATATTCACGAAAAAATCAAGCATCAATCTTTCTCGTTTTCTTCGCCTTCTTCCTCTTCTTCCTTTTCGGATGTGCGGCCATGGGTGATGACCTTCTTTTCGAGAAGCTTCCCGGACGGGTCAAAGGAAATCTCATATTCTTTTCCCTTTGATTTCGCAACCATTTCGTAATTCACACCGGACGCTGTTGTGGATGTTTCGGCCTTGAGAATCTTGGCGTGGGGAAGTTCCTTCATCAACGAAGCCGTCACTGCCTTCGGCAGTGCAGAAATCGCGATCGTCTCTTCGGTTTCAGAGACAGTGCCGTCTTCCGTGTACAAAAGATCGCGACGGACGGATCCATCTTTGCTCTCGATTTCGTAATACGTCACGCCCTTTTCTGTTTCCTTGCTTGCACCGACCAGTTTTGCATTGGGATAGGCCTTCTGAAATGCCGCAGTGACGGCTGCGGGAAGGTCTTTGGCGGTGAATTTCGCTTTTTTCTGCGCCAATGCGGAGTCGATGCCCCCTTGAAAAATCACCAGGGCGAGAATTGCTAAGATGCCAAAGAGAGACTTCATGGTGCGTTCCTTTGGAGATGTGAAATAGTCGGTTAGTGAGACGGTACCAAGATACCCCGGGAAGATGAAAAGGCCATGAAAAGGACCTTCAGGAGGGTGTCTGAAGAGGGAATTCGATGAAGAATGTGGATCCCTGCCCCGGGTGACTTTCGACGCGGACACGCCCTCCATGGAGTTCAACGATGCGCCGCACGATGGAAAGACCCAGTCCTGCCCCGGGAACCTCGGTGCGCGCCAGTGCGCCCCGGCGAAAACGGTCGAAAATAAAGGGCAGATCATCGGGCGGGATGCCGTTCCCCTGGTCGGCGATGCCGATCTCGATGTGCGCTGCAACCGTTCGGAGACGCAGAGTGACAGTCGTTTCCTTCGGGGAATACTTCAATGCATTCTCCAGGAGATTGGCGATCGCGCGTTGCAGGCGGTCCTCATCGCCGCGTATTTCGCAGATGTCCTCAATCTGCAGATTCAAACGGATGGCTTTCTCCGCTGCAAGGCCGGCCAGACGTCTGCATGATTCGGCGAGCAGCTCGTCGAGGCGGACCGGAGCGCGGATCAGCATCTGTTCCGTGGAATCAAGCCTTGTCAGCAGAAGGAGATCGTCGGTCATCCGCTTGAGCCGGTCAACTTCAGAGCAACCGAGGCGGAGGCTCTCCCGGGCCTGTGGGTCGTCGAAGCGCGCGAGGGCAAATTCCAATTCCGATCGCAGAATTGTCAGCGGCGTCCGGTATTCATGCGAGAGGTCGGCGATGAACTGTTTCTGGGCGGCGAATGCCGATTGCAGCCGTTCGATCATTGCATTCAGGGTGCGGGTCAGCGCCGCAAGTTCGTCATTGTTCCTTCCCTGAGGGATGCGATCGCTCAGGTCCCGGGCGTTGATGCGGTTTGCGGTGGCGATGATGCCGGTGATCGGGGCGAACGCCCTCCTGATGATCAGGGAGGTGGCGATGCCAAGCAGGAGAAGGGCAAGAGGCACGGCGAGGAGGACCACGGTCCGCAGCCTTCCCGTGGCGGATTCGACGTCTGTGAGCGGCGCAATAATGTGCATGATGAAACGGTCGCCATCTTCGACATCGACAGGGACCCAGATGGAACGGTACGATGTTGTGCCGATGGCGAGTATCCCGGGGGGGAGTCCTTCGCTCCTGACGCTGTGCCACGCCGCCATCGGAAGCGATGCGACGAGCGAGTCCGTGGCCGTTACGCCTCCGAGGGAATCGACCATACAGAACCGCGCACGGGGGATTTCGGGTGGGATGACAGACCGCAAGTCGTGCAGTTGCGGGTACACACCCTCGGAAATCTGTTCCTCCAATTCCGCTTCGAGGGCGGTTGCACAGCGCTGCATCTGTGCATCAAGCGCTGCGACCGATGCGTTTTCGAAGCTTCTGAGGATGCCTGCGGACAATGCGACAAGAATGAGGGCGAACACCACTGAGGATGCCACCACGATTCGCGTGCGGATGGAGAACATGATATTCCCGGTCACGGCTCCTGCTCGGCAAAGACATATCCGGCCCCCCGGACCGTATGGATCAGCGAGTGGGAAAAGTCCCTGTCGATCTTTCTGCGGAGAAATCTTACGAACGATTCAATCACGTTGCTGCGGGGATCGAAATTCATGTCCCAGAGATGCTCGGAGATCTCTTCCCGTGTGACGATGCGATCCGGATTCATCATGAACAGCTCGAGGAGCGAAAACTCTTTGGCCGTAAGCGAGATGGCGCGCCCTTCCCGCTCCGCCCTCCGGAGGTTGAGATCCAGGCGCAGGCCGAAACGTTCCAGGGTGGCGGTCCGGACCTCCGTGCCCCTCCTGGCCAGGGAGCGGAGACGGGCAAGCAGTTCTCCGACATGGAACGGTTTCACGAGGTAGTCGTCGGCGCCGCTGTCCAGCCCCTTGATCCTGTCTTCTACCTCCCCGAGGGCGGTCAACATGAGGATCGGCGTCATGAGTTTGTCACGTCGAAGGTTGGTGCATGTCGTCCAGCCGTTTTGGTGGGGCAGGAGGACGTCAAGGACGATCACGTCATACGGAGAGATCTTAGCCAACTCTTCCCCGCGAATGCCGTCGGAGGCAATGTCCACGGCAAAGGCGTGCGTTTTGAGATGCTTCGCGATGGAAGCGGCGAGGACAGCGTCGTCTTCGATGAGGAGTACCCGCATGGTTTCCTTGGGGCTCTCCCGCGGTGCCGCGGAAATCTGCAGTGATCCGGATGCGAGGGCCCACCTGCAAGATAGACTCTGAAGATGAAAAAAGCATGAAAAAGTTCACTCAGGTGCTTGAGATTCACCTCACTGATCGTTAGGTTGTACACCGGACGTCCAATACGTACAAAGGTACGTGATCGTCCGTCCGTAGACCAGACTTTGCTGACGACACAAACCTCCTGACTCTCGCACCGTTCGCAGGCCGGGAGGAGAGGAACAAGCCGATGCCGAAGGAAATTTCGAACGGCGCCCTGCCGCGATTGTCGCCCCTGCAACGGCAGGGAAGCAACGCCATCCGTGTTTCCCAGGAGCTGATTGAAGCCTCCCGGGCGGATACCCGCGCGAACCTCGACAAGTTCCATACCCGCCTGGAAGGATTGACCGAAGAAGAAGTCGACACCAACCGTGCCGTCCATGGTATGAACGAAGTGGCCGTCGAAGTCCAGCATGGGTGGTTCTGGCGGCTCCTGGTCACGACGAGAAACCCCCTGGTTGTGCTCCTCGCAGTGCTGGCGACCCTTTCCTTTGTGACGGGCGACATCAGAGCCGGATCCGTCATGTGTCTGATGGTCGTCCTGGGGGTCTTGCTGAAATTCATTCAGGAGACACGTGCGGATTCAGCGGCGGCACGGCTCAAGGCCATGATCAAGGTCACGGCCACTGCAATACGGGGAGGGAAGGCGCAGGAAATCCCGTTGAACGAGCTTGTTCCGGGGGATATCGTTAAGCTGGCTGCGGGAGACATGATACCCGCCGATGTACGCGTGATGACGTCGAAGGATCTGTTTGTCATTCAGGCAAGTCTGACCGGCGAATCGTTGCCCGTCGAAAAATTTGACTCACAGGAGACTCGGGACAACGTGTCGCCCCTTGAGTTCGCCAACATCTGCTATCTTGGTACGAGCGTCGAAAGCGGTACGGCGCTGGCACTGGTTGTTGCGACGGGCAAGAAGACGTATTTCGGAAGCATGGCGTCGAGCATCGCGGGCCAGCAGGTGGAGACGAGCTTTGACAAAGGGATCAAACGCTTCACCTGGCTCATGCTCCGTTTTATGATGGTCATGGTTCCGCTCGTGTTTCTGATCAACGGGTTGACGAAAGGCAACTGGGGGGAGGCGTTTTTCTTCGCGCTCGCCGTCGCCGTAGGACTCACACCCGAAATGCTGCCCATGATCGTTTCGGTGAGTCTCTCCCGCGGCGCAATTCTCATGTCGCGGAAGAAGGTGATTGTCAAACAGTTGAATGCCATCCAGAACTTTGGCGCGATGGATGTGCTCTGCACGGACAAGACNNCAAGACCGGCACCCTGACGATGGACCATGTCATCCTCGAGCGACACTGCGACATCGTCCAGAAGGAGGATGACCTGGTGCTGCTGGATGCGTATCTGATCAGCCACTTTCAGACGGGTCTGAAAAACGTCCTGGATCGTGCCATCCTTGATCATCACGGCGAGATCCACGCGCAGATGGGTGTTGAGAATCACACGAAAGTGGATGAAATTCCTTTCGACTTTTCCCGCCGTATGATGTCTGTTGTGGTGCGGCAACCGGAGGGAGGGTACCGGTTGTTGACCAAAGGAGCTCCGGAGGAGATCTTCCGCCGGTGCACCCGCTTCGAACTGGATGAAGAAGTGCTTCCCATGGATCCCATCCTCATCCAGGATCTGCGGGATGAATACGAACGGTTGAGTGCCGACGGATTCCGCGTCCTTGCGCTTGCCTACAAGGATATGGACCAACGAGCCGTCTATGCGAAAGAAGATGAACAAAACCTGGTCCTGCGCGGGTATGTGGCCTTTCTCGATCCTCCCAAAGAGAGCGCCCGGCCTGCAATCGCGGCATTGCAGAAACATGGCGTGGCGGTGAAAATCCTCACGGGTGACAATGATCTGGTTACCCGGAAGGTCTGCAACGATGTGGGCCTGCCCACAGAGCATCTGGTCCTGGGGTCGGACGTGGAAAAATTGACGGACGAGCAGCTGTCGGACGTCGCCGAGCGATCAACCGTGTTTGCCAGGCTCTCCCCCGCGGACAAGCAGCGGATCATCCGGGTGCTCCGCGCACGGGGCCACGCCGTGGGCTTCATGGGCGACGGCATCAACGATGCTCCCGCCCTGCGCGCGGCGGACGTCGGCATTTCCGTCGATACCGCCGTGGATATCGCAAAAGAGTCCGCCGATGTGATCCTCCTGGAAAAGAGCCTCATGGTGCTGGAAGAGGGCGTTCTGGAGGGACGCAAGGTGTTTACCAATATCGTCAAGTACGTGCGCATGGGAGCGAGCTCAAATTTCGGCAATATGTTCAGCGTCCTCGGTGCCAGCGCATTCCTCCCGTTTGTTCCGATGTTGCCCATCCAGGTGCTCACCAACAAC
>PMCM01000156.1 GCA_003154155.1 Ignavibacteriota bacterium
CGATTTCCATGGTTGGTGGTGCGGACGGCCCGATGGTGCTGTTCACGTCGTTGACGCTTTCCAAGAATCTCTTTGTCCCGATCACGGTGGTCGCGTATCTGTATCTCGGTTTGACATACGGCGGCTATCCGTACCTGATCAAGTTGCTGGTGCCGAAGCGTCTTCGCGGCATCAAGCCTCCGCCGCCGAAAAAGGCCGTGGTGATCACGTCCGCCGAGAAGCTTGCGTTTTGCGTGATCACGTGCACCGTTCTCTGTCTGCTCTTTCCCGTCGCGGCGCCCCTGTTCCTTTCCCTCTTCGTCGGCGTGGCGGTGAAGGAAGCGGGCCTGACGCATTTCGTGGATTTCATCGGGGGACCGATCCTGTACGGTGCGACGTTTTTCCTCGGGCTTCTGCTGGGTGTGTTGTGCGAAGCCAACACGATTTTGAATCCGCAGATATTGCTGCTGCTCCTTCTGGGGATACTCTCCCTTCTGCTCTCGGGGATCGGCGGGATCATCGGAGGCTATCTCCTGTATTTCCTCAAGAAGGGGAAGTACAATCCGGTGGTCGGCATTGCGGGGGTCAGCTGCGTGCCGACAACGGCGAAGGTTGCGCAGAAGTCGGTCATGGAGGTGACGCCGGAGGCGTTGATCTTGCCTGAGGCGCTGGGTGCAAACATCAGCGGCGTGATTACCACGGCGATTCTTGCCGGCGTCTACATCACCCTGATTCCCCTGCTGCGATGATCCCTCCCGACAAGCGGTGGTACTGGATCGCAGGGACGCTGGTGGCAGCCACGGGTGTTTTGGTGGCGCGTGTGGTAGCGCAATGGGTTCCGGGCAGCGGTGCTCCGTATGTCCGGTTGGGGGGAATTCTGCTGGGCCTTGGGGGGCTGTTCATCATCACGCTGGGAACCAGGCGCAAGGCTTAGATTCTGCTGGAACAAGGGAGAACCACGATGCATACGGCTCCCCCTTCCTTCGCATTATGGAATCCGATTGTCCCCCCGTGCTTATGCACGATTTCATGTGAGATGGCAAGGCCTAACCCCAAGCCAAATGAGCCGCTTGCAGTCTTCGTGGTGAAGTTCGGCTCGAATATCTTTGGGAGAATATTCGGGGGGATGCCCGGACCGCTGTCGGCGATCCTGACCTCGACATGGCTGGCATCAGGCATGCGCGTGCTGATCTGCAACGTTCCCCTGTCCTTCATCGCGTCACACGAATTCAGGATCACGTTCGTCCAGACCTGGTTGATCTCGCCCGGGCGGCACCGGACAGGCGGGAGTTCCTGAAGGTTCAGCTGAACGCTGACATTTTTGAGCCGGTTGGCGACCATCAACAACGTATCCTGTATCCCTTGGCCGATGTCTGTCGCCTCGATTTCCGTTTTGCTTTCGCGGCTATATCCGCGCAAGCTCTGGACGATATTGCTGATCCTGTTGCCTGATACCTGGATATTCCGCAGAAACACTCCGATTTCGAACCAGCGGAGGAGCGATGCCAGGCGTTCAGCGCCGGCGTCGTTCGTCGTTTCAATGATCGTCCTGATGGATGCCAGTCCGTCTTCAGGGATCTGCGCCAGTATGCGGATCTCGCTTCTCCGGACGTGCGGATAGCGCGCCGTCAGGCCGGCCATCCTGTCCCGTTGTTCTTCGGTGCCGAGGACCATGCGCGTCCGCCCGAGGTCGAGGAGTTTCCGTTCCAGGCCGGAGGATGTCGGATCGACAGTGTCGGGGAGCATGGTGGAGATGTTGTCAGCGCCCCGGAGCATTGCGGAGGCTGGGTTGTTGAGTTCGTGGGCAATGCCCGCCACGAGCTGTCCGAGGATCGCCATCTTTTCCTGGTGGATGAGGCGGTTCCGCGTGCTCTGCAACTCTTCCAGGGCCGATTGCAGCCGGTTCCTCTCCCCTTCCACCTCGCGTGTCAGCGCGGCCACCTCCAGGTGGAGGTTGACGATCCTGCGGTACCGTTCGGCGAGGTTGGTGATAATCAGCGGCTGGACAAGTGCGGCGAGCTCCGGTTGGGCGGTGGGCAGGCGGTCAAATTCCTCGCGTGAGAAACGCAGGGTGATCACATCCGCTTTTGCCTGGGCTGATGACAGCGCCGACTCTTCGCTGTAGAACGAAATGAGCCCGACAAAATCGCCCGCTTCGAGTGTGCCGACGGGGATGGGCGCTTCGTCGCCGTAGTGTTTTGTGAGGTGGACGCGTCCTTCGAGGATCAGGTAGATTGCATCATTCTGCCGCCCCTCGTGGATGATGAAGTCGCCCCGGCGAAAGCGGCGGACGCTGCCGGCAATGTCGCCATCGGCAATGCGCTCGCGGAGTGCAACGACGACGTCCGGCGTCGCCATTCCGGTGGATGCATCGGATGAGGAAGGAAATGGGGTGCTTCGCCCCCCCTGGGACGATGGTGCGTCCATCGGCATCGCCCGGTGTTACCGGGCGCCCGGGAATTTGCTCATCATGGCTTCCGCCAGTTCCCGTTCGCCGAACAGCGATGCAAACCTCTCGACTTCGCGGCCGTGGGCGAGGATGTATGCTTTCATCTGGTGTTTCACACCTGCGCACAGCTCGTCTTTGCTCCAGGGCTTCCCGATATAGAAGTCGAGATTCGCAAAGTTGACCGCGCGCACGGTCGCATCCAGGCCGGCCTGGCCCGTCAGCAGGATCTTGCGCGTCGTCGCCGTGTACGGATCCCTGTAGAGTTCAATGAGGAATTCCACGCCGTTCTCACCAGGCATGATGTGATCGCAGAGCACGAGCGCGAGCGCATCCCGCGCTTCCTGAATCCGTGCCACGACAGTACGGGCCTCGGACACGGAACGTGCGGTTTCAACGGGGAAGAGGTCTTCGAATTCCGCAAGGTCTTTGACGATGGCATCGAGAACTTCAGGTTCGTCTTCGACGCACAGGATATACATCCGCTTTGGCATGGCGTGCTGCGTTGTGGTTCGGTCAGTGGGAGGTCGGTGTAGCAGAAGGTAATGCATTTTTTGCGTAACTTCCACAAGGGAGTAAGATTCGTGGTTTTTTTGCGGAACCGACGTACCCGGGGCGAGGTTGTAGAAGGACCATCCCATCACGTCCAGAACAGGTTTTGCCATGAAATACGCTGATTTTTCGAAGCAGCTCGACGCGCAACGCGACGATACCCGGTTCGGTTTCCAGTTCAAAGACGGGGCCCAGCAGTTCGTCGACAACCTCCTGGCAGTCATCTTCCCGCACTTCTCGCTGGAGCTTCTCAGCTCACCGGAGCAGATCGCGTCGAGGCTTGTGCTGCTGGAAGGTGTGTTGACACGGCTCCTCACTCCCCTTCTTTCGGGAACCATTCTGGACCCGCTTGTTGTCGCGGAGAGCGCCATGGCCTCCCTCCCCGGCATCTACACGCAGCTCCTGCTGGATGCGAAGGCGATCACCGACGGGGACCCCGCAGCGGAATCGCAGGATGAAGTCATCCTTGCATACCCGGGGTTCACGGCTATCGCGATCTACCGGCTGGCCCACGAGTTTTACAAACGGCAGGTCCCCATCTTCCCGCGGCTGCTGACAGAGTATGCACACCATCTCACCGGGGTGGATATTCACCCAGGGGCGCAAATCGGATCTTCCTTTGCGATCGACCACGGCACGGGAATCGTGATCGGCGAGTCCACNNACGATCGAGGACCATTCGGTGATCTATGCCCAGGCGGTCATCCTCGGGGGTGAGACCGTTGTGGGGCACCACAGCATCATCGGAGGGAACGTCTGGTTGACGGAGAGCGTCCCCCCGTACTCCTTCGTCTATCAGGAGCACAAGACGAGGGTGCAATCGCAGGAAGAACGGCGTCCCACCATGGAGTATAACATCTAGATCTTATACGCCGCCGGGACCTGCCCTTTTGTCACAAATAAACCAACTGGGCAATCACACGCACACGCAGTAAGCCCGCCTTCAGATAACCCTCCGATTGACAGGTATAACCTCAACCTTTTGTG
>PMCM01000144.1:0-830 GCA_003154155.1 Ignavibacteriota bacterium
CCTGACCATCGCCGACGCCGACGCCAAGGCCGGAACCATCACGCTGATTATCCAGGCCATCGGCAAGACTACCAAACTCCTCTGCAGCATGGAAGAAGGGCAGGATCTGCTGGACGTCGTCGGACCCCTCGGCAACCCCACACCGATAGAACATATCGGCCACGTGGTCTGCGTGGGCGGCGGCGTCGGCACGGCGGAACTCTACCCGATCGCCAAGGCTCTTCGCGAAGCGGGCAATACGGTCAGCACCATCGTCGGTGCGCGCTCCCGCGACCTGGTGATCCTGGAAGAGGAAATGCGCGCGATTTCCAACAACACCTATGTCACCACCGACGACGGCTCGTACGGCCGCAAAGGGTTTGTGACCGATCAGCTGAAAGATATTCTCAACGGCGGCAACACCGTCGGCGCCGTGTTCGCCATCGGACCCCTCCCCATGATGAAAGCCGTTTCGGACCTGACCCGCTCCTACAACGTCCATACACTCGTCAGCCTCAACACGATCATGGTGGACGGCACGGGAATGTGCGGCGGATGCCGCGTGACCATCGGGGGAGAAATGAAATTTGCATGCGTCGACGGTCCCGAATTCGACGGCCACAATGTGGACTTCAACGAACTGATGATGCGCAACCGCACCTATGTGGATATGGAACGCATCGCCGATGAACGGCACCGGTGCAAACTCGCCGGCCTGACACAGGAGAACGTCCGATGACCAGCGCTAACCCCCTGAAACCGTCCGAACGCATGAAGCTCCCCCGCCAGGAATCGATCGAACAACCGGCGGACGAACGCAAAATGAATTTCCTGGAGGTCTCCTTCGGGTT